>CAKTTL010000037.1 GCA_934615235.1 uncultured Clostridia bacterium | reverse complement strand
AAATGCAGCTCGTTCGCGCGCTCGCGCGCCTTGAGGCGGATAACGCCCGTCGTCGTTTCCTCGCTGCCGCCCAGCAGGCGCCCGGCAAATTCCGGATGCGTCGAATGCAGAATCTGCACCATATCGCCGCCATCATCGATAATCGCGTGCGGGCGGGCCGACAGGCCGTCGACGAGGTAGCGCTCGTATTCCTCCGCCGTGCAGCCGTGCCGGGACAGCACCGTCACGCCCGACGCGGCCAGCGCCGCGCATACGTCGTCCTGCGTGGACAGCGGGTTGGAACCCATGGCGATTACCTCCGCGCCGCCCTCGCGCAGCACCTGCGCCAGTACGGCCGTCTTCGCCTCCAGGTGCACCGAAACGCACAGCGTTTTGCCCGTGAAGGGCTTTTCCTGCTCAAACCGTTTGGCGATGGCGCTCAGCACGGGCATGTGCGCGCGCGCCCAGGCAATCTTCTGCGCGCCGATTTCGGCCCGCTCGGGGTGTGCAATCTGCGAATTCATGGCGATTCATCCTCCGTATAAGAATAAAGCCAGTATACAAATTCACTTTTTCTCTGTCAACCCCGGCGAAAATGTGATATGATAATCGCGAGACGTATCAAAGGAGAATTACGATGGCAAAAGCAATTCTGAACCCCGGCCGCGAAAAGCGCATCCTGCGCGGTCATCCGTGGGTATTCCGTTCCGATATCGAGCGCGTGGACGGCGAGTTTGCGCCCGGCGACGTGGTGGACGTTCATTCCGCCAGGGGGCGTTTCATGGGGCGCGCAATGTACAACCCCGCCTCGCAGATCGCGCTGCGCATGTTCACCGTGCACGACGAGCCGGTCGACGAGGCCTTTATTCGCGGGCGCGTAAAACGCGCTCTGGATTATCGCCGCAAATTTGCGGACATGCGTTCCTGCCGGGCGATTTTCGCCGAATCGGACGGCCTGCCCGCGCTGATCGCCGACTGCTTCGGCGAGGTGATCGTCATCCAGTCGCTGGCGCTGGGCATGGAGCGCTGGAAAGACGTCGTCGTCGACGCGCTGTGCGACGAACTGCACCCCAAAGGCGTCTGGGAGCGCAGCGACGTGAAGGTGCGCGAGCTGGAAGGCATGCAGATGACGCAGGGCCTTCTGCGCGGCGAAGTGCCGGATCGCGTGGAGATCCTGGAAAACGGCATCCGCTTCAACGTCGATGTGAAGGAAGGCCAGAAGACCGGCTATTTCCTCGATCAGAAGGAAAACCGCGCGGCCATCGCGCCGTTCGTGCGCGGGGCGCGCGTGCTGGACTGCTTCACGCACACGGGCGCGTTCGCGCTGCACGCGGCGCATTACGGCGCGGCGGAAGTGACCGGCGTCGATATTTCCGATCTGGCCTGCAGGCAGGCGGCGGAAAACGCAGCGCTGAACAACCTCGATATCGATTTCGTCGAAGCGAACGCCTTCGACCTTCTGCGCGAAAAATACGACGCGCACGAGCAGTACGATACGATCATCCTCGACCCGCCGGCGTTTACGAAAACCCGCGCGGCCGTTCCCGCGGCGCTGCGCGGCTACAAGGAAATCAACCTGCGCGCAATGAAAATGGTCAAAAACGAAGGGTATCTCATCACCTGCTCCTGCTCGCACCACGTGCTGCCGGACGCTTTTGCGGCCATGCTCGTGGACGCGGCGGCCGACGCGAAGGTGCAGCTGCGGCAGATCGAAGCCCGCACGCAGGGGCGCGATCACCCCATTCTCGCCGCCTCGCCGGAGACGCAGTATTTGAAATGCCATATTCTGCAGGTGCTGCGGTAAATTTGCTTTTTTACTTTTTCAGCGGCCGCGGCTCGTTCGTCAGGCCCGCGATAAAATCCAGCGAAACGTTATAAAACTCGGCCAGCCGAATTGCCAGGGCAAACGGGATTTCCCGCTTGCCCTGTTCGTAATTGGTATAGGTCGTTTTGTGCATATGAAGAATCTCCACCAGCTGATCCTGAGTCAGGTCGCGATCTTCCCGCAAATCGCGCAGGCGTTGATACTTCATGCTGCACCTCCTTTTTTTCTTGACAGAACAGTCGACAGCGACTGGGTGCATAAGTTCTGCTGGAACTATCACTATCACGACTGCCCATTTTATCAGACGAAGCACGGCAGCAGCTCCTCCGGCTGCTATTTGACTTCCGCCTGTACGCAGGCGCACGGTCTTCCGGACGGCTGCGAAGAACTGACGGCGCTGCGCGCATTCCGCGATACGTATGTGCGCGCCTTACCCACAGGCGAAGCGGACATCCGCCGCTATTACGCCGCTGCGCCGCAAATTTTGAACGCCATTCATCGCGGCTGCGCCGCGCCGGAAACGCTGGACCGCATCTATCTGGAACTGGTGCAGCTGTGCGTTCAGCGAATCCGGGACGGCAAAAATGAAGCCGCGTACCGGCAATGCTGAAATGCCCCATGCAAGTTTTTTAATTCATCAGGCGAGCGCTCAAGGCGCGAATTCTCCTCTCTAGGGTGTATCTGAAAAAGGAAGAGACGCCGTGATGGAGTCTCAGGGAATTTTTCAGATACACCCTGGGCGGAAGCTTATTGTGATGCTAACCTATGACAGCCTTGTTTGGAGGATATACATTCAAATAATCCGGCCGTTGCCGGATATGTCAAACTTGCTTTTTTAACACTTTCTTAACACCAACCGCCTTGCCCCCGCTTTGTAAATCCTGTATACTGAAATCAGCTTTTCAAATCCTTATAAAACCATAGACAAAACGGGAGGAAGAATGTAATTGCCTGACAGAAACGCACTCTTGGAAAAAATGCGGGAAGCCGTCGCATCCGTCGTACCGGTTGCGGCGACGGTCGCGCTCCTTTGCTTCACCGTCGCACCCGTTTCGAACGACCTGATGCTGGCCTTCGTCATCGGCACGGCGATGCTGATCGTCGGCCTCGGCCTTTTCACCTTCGGCGCTGAAAACTCCATGACGCTCATCGGCACGCACACCGGCGCGCGGCTGACCAAGTCGCGCAAGCTGTGGCTGATTCTGCTTTTGAGCTTCATCCTCGGCATGATCATCACCGTCGCCGAGCCGGATCTGCAGGTGCTCGCCAACAACGTGCCGCACATCAACACCACCGTGCTGATCGTCACCGTCTCGGTCGGCGTCGGCATTTTCCTGATGATCTGCATGCTGCGCATTCTCTTCGGCGTTCCGATCAAGTGGGTGCTGCTGGCCTGCTACGGGCTTGTTTTCGCGCTGGCCGCGTTCACCGATCGCAATTTTCTCAGCGTCGCCTTCGATTCCGGCGGCGTTACCACGGGGCCGATGACCGTGCCGTTCATCATGGCGATGGGCGTCGGCGTGGCCTCCATCCGCAGCGATAAAAACGCCGAGGCCGACAGCTTCGGTCTGGTTGCGCTCTGCTCGATCGGGCCGATTCTCGCCGTGCTCATTCTCGGCTTCGTCTATAAAGGCCAGCCGGCCGACATCGCCGCATCCGGCGTGAACGAATGGGCGGACACGCTGGCCATCAGCCGCGAGTATGTTTCCGCCGTGCCGCATTACATGAAGGAAGTGGCCATCGCGCTGCTGCCGATCGTGGTGTTTTTCGTGTTATTCCAGCGCTTCGCGCTGAAACTGCCGAAGATCCCCTTCCTCAAAATCCTCATCGGCCTGCTGTATACCTACGCGGGGCTTGTCATTTTCCTCACGGGCGTAAACGTCGGCTTCTCCTCGCTGGGCACGCTGCTGGGGCAGAGCCTCGCCGAGAGTTGGAAGCGGTATCTGCTCATCCCCGTCGCGATGCTGATGGGCTGGTTCATCGTTTCGGCGGAGCCCGCGGTTCACGTGCTCAACAAGCAGGTGGAGGAAATCAGCGCGGGCGCCGTCTCCGAAAAGGTGATGAACATCAGCCTTTCCATCGCCATTTCAAGCGCCATGGGGCTGGCGATGGTGCGCGTGCTGACGGGCGTTTCGATTCTGTGGTTCCTGGTGCCGGGCTATGTAATTTCGCTCGCGCTCAGCTTCTTCGTCCCGCCGATGTTCACGGCCATCGCCTTCGACTCGGGCGGCGTCGCCTCCGGCCCGATGACGGCCACGTTCATGCTCCCCTTCGCGATGGGCGCGTGCGAAGCCGTCGGCGGCAACCTGCTCACGGACGCGTTCGGTCTGGTTGCGCTTGTTGCGCTGATGCCGCTGATCACGATCCAGATCACGGGCGTGGTGGCGGAAATTAAAAACCGCGCTTCGCGCGGCGTCAAGCCGGAAAACTACGCGGAAGAGGACGTTATCGAACTGTGGGAGGTGGACTGAGATGGAGCTGTATCTGGTCGCTACGATCCTCGACCGCGACAGAGCGCCGGGGCTGCTCTCCATTTATGAGGGGCTGCCGCTTTGCCTGACGATGCTCGGCCGCGGCACGGCCCGGCAGGAGCACCTCAACCTTTACGGCCTGCAGGCGACGGAAAAAGCCGTCGTCGTCACCGTTGCGGACGGCGAAAAAGTGAAGCGGCTCATCCGTGCGGCAAAGCTCAAGCTGTTCATTGACATTCCCGGAAACGGCATCATGATGTCCATTCCGGTCAAGAGCGTGGGAGGAGGAAAAACCTTGGCATATCTGACGGACAACGCGGCGCCCGACGGCGCGAAGCCGGAAATGCGCTTTGATTACGAACTGATCATGGTGGTGCTCAACGAGGGCTACACCGAGATGGTCATGGACGCGGCCTGGTCCGGCGGCGCGTTCGGCGGCACAGTGATGCACGCCAAGGGCACGGGCAAGGATTACGCCAAGAAATTCCTCGGCGTGTCGCTGGCCGATGAAAAAGAGGTCGTGCTCATCGTCGCCGAATCGGACAAAAAAGCGGCCATCATGCGCGCAATCACCACGACAACCGGTCCCGACACGCCGGCGGGCGCGATCACGTTCTCGCTGCCCATCTCGTCCGTCGCGGGTCTGAGAAGCCAGTTTGGGCAATAAGGGAAGACGGTTTTTTTGCAGGGGAAGGGGCCTTCTTTCAGGCTTGAAAGAAGGTCCCCTCTCGCAAAAAAACTCGTTCCTTCCCGTTCCTTCCGTTACCTCGCCGTTACCTCGGCGCTTCCCGTTCTCAGTCCGGTTCCGCCGATGTGGACGGTAACTTGTCCCGGCGCGCTTGCGCGGACGATGGCGAGGGCGCGGCCCTGGAATGCGTGGCAGCGGTTGGAGGTGTATTGATCCTCGTTTTTCGGGTCGCCGCTGAAAACGCCCATCAGTTCGCCGCCGTCCACCAGGCAGGTCAGCTCGTTGCCCGCGTCCGGCACGCGCTCGCCGTTCGCGTCGACGACGGTGATATCGAAGTAGCACAGATCGCGATGATCCGCGGCGAAGGCGGCGCTTTCGGGCGCGACCTTCACGCCGGCGGGCGCGCCCACCGTATGCAGCGAGGAGCGGCCGCATTCCGCGCCGTTTTTATAGGCGACGGCAGTCAGTTCGCCCTTTTCATACGGAATATCCAGCGAGGCGATTGCGCCTTCGGGACGCGCGCGGCCGATTTCGCGGCCGTTGAGGAGGAAGGCGATTTCGTCCGCATCGGTGTAAACGTCGGCTTTGACGGGCTTGCCGAGGTAAGCGTCATCAAACGTCCAGGTATCGAGCACGTCGTACCAGTGCCACGTCGTGCCGGAGAAGCCTTCGCCATAATGCTCGGGGTGCGTGGTGAAAATGCGCGGTTCGGCGTTGCCCAGCCACACGGCTTCGCGGAAATACGACTGCGGACGCCGATAGCCGCACAGGTCGAGGTCGCCCTGATAGCATGTGCGCCACGGATAATCCGCCAGACTGATGTGATCGATATGGCCGTCGCGCGCCCAGCAGGCGCGGCCGGTTCCGGCTTCGCCGAGGTTGTCGTACGCCGTCCAGGTGAAATCGCCGATCACGTGGTTGTTTTCCAGCACGGCCTTCCAGGATTCGTAGAAATGAATGGCGTGCGTTTCGCTGCCCCAGATGACGCGCTGCGGGAAGAGCTTGTGATCCAGCGCGTAGCGCTGATAAAGGTAATTGTAGCCGACGATATCCAGCGGGGCCATGTACCCTTCGGTGCGGTAGGGCCAGCTGGTTTCCGGGCCGCCCTCGCCGGCGTCGGCGTAACCCTGATAGAAGTCCTGCCTGTAGTCTTCCGGGTCGATCGGATCAGGACGGAACCACATGCCGCATACGCCGGAGGTGACAAAGCGCGTCGAATCGTATTTGCGGATTTCCGCGCTCAGGCGCGCGGACCAGGCCGCGCCGTCCGAACGACCGTCGCGCTCGACGATTTCGTTGCCGATGGAGTAGCTGATCACGCACGGATGGCTGCGGTCGCGCAGCACCATGGCCGCGATATCGCGCGCCCACCAGTCTTCGAACCAGAGATGATAGTCCACTTCGTTCTTTTCGTTGCGCCACATATCGAACGCCTCGTCCATGACGAGCATGCCGATGCGGTCGCAGACCTCGAGCAGCGCGAGCGAGGGCGGGTTGTGCGCGATGCGCAGGGCGTTGAAGCCGGCCTGCTTGAGCAGGCGCGCCTTGCGTTCCTCCGCCGCGGGAAAAGCCGCCGCGCCCAGCACGCCGTGATCGTGGTGGATACAGCCGCCGCGCAGCTTCATGGGCTTGCCGTTGAGGCGGAAGCCGTGCTCCGCGTCGGCCTCGATGGTGCGGACGCCGAAGACGGTTTCGGCCGTGTCGGTCGTTTCGCCATGCGCGCGGATCTCGGTTTCGAGCGTGTACAGATTGGGATTGTCGACGTCCCACAGCGCGGGCGAGTCGATCGTCATTTCCAGCGCGACGGGCGTTTTTTCGCCTTTGCGCGCGGCGAAGGCAGCCTGCGCCCGGGCGACGGTTTCGCCCGCGGGGCTGACGATGCGCGCCTCAATCGACGCTTCGCAATCCAGATCGGACGCGACGCGATATTCGACGCGCGCAAGCGCGCCGGATTCATCGGCCCGCGGCGTGGTCACAAACACGTCCCACGGCTCGACGCGCACCGCGCCGCCCGTCCACAGGAACGCGTCGCGATAAAGGCCCGCGCCGGAATACCAGCGCGTGGAACGCTGCAGGCCGTGCGTGGTGATTTCCAGCTTGTTCGTGCGGCCGGGGCGGAGTCTGCCGGTCAACTCCTGCAGAAAAGGCGTGTAGCCGTGCGGGTGCATGGCCAGCAGGTCGCCGTTGAGATAGATTTCGGCGCACATATACGCGCCGTCGAGATCGAGAATGACGTGCTGCGCGTTCCCGTCCGGGCGCAGATATTGGACGTAGCGGCCGTTTCCGCCGGGGAAAAAGCCGTTGGACGCGCCGCCGGCCACGTCCGCGCTGCGCGGCAGGCCGATGGTGTAATCGTTGGGCAGGTCGACCTGCACGAAGCCGTCCGTTCCCGGCGCGGTCAGGTACCAGCCTTTGGAGATGCATGTTTTGCGCATGAAACCCCTCCTTTTTCAGATTCTTCCTTCGAATTCCTTCTGCGCTTCCTCCGCCTGCGCGAGGCGTTCGGAGAGCCGCTTTTTCAGTTCGTCGCGTTTGATGACCGTGTTGGTGCCCATGCACGCGCTGCAGCGATAGCCGCACTCGGGGCAGACGCACGCCAGGTTCAGGCTTTCGGACTGGATCATGTACGCGCCGCATTCAGGACATCCGCATCTCATGGTAAATCGCTTCCCTTTTCTTTTTTTGCAATCCTTACGCTTTGCGGTAAACCGCCGCATAGGGGGTATCGTCTTTTTCCGCCGGCGTGACGAGCGTGATTTCGCCGCGCGCTTCCATTTCTTTCAGCCGCAGGTAAAGCGGCCTGTCGCCCACGCAGGGCAGATCGGCCAGCGTCTTGCCGATCACATGCGCGAGGACGAATTCGCCCTCCGGCAGGTTGCGGCGGATGGCAAAATCGTAAAAATCCGCGGGAACGCTCATCACGCGGCCGTTGACGGATGCGCGCAGGGGCGCGTTTTCGGCGAGCAGCTCGCGCCAGCGCATCGCGTATGCCGTGCGTTCGACGGCGGAGAGAGGGCGCGCGTTTTTCAGCGCATTGCCCAGCCGCTCGGGCGGAACATCTCCCGCGCCGCGGTATTCGGTCCATGCGTTATCGTCCCGCGCTTCGCATGTGGGCAGCTCGACGAGAAAGAGCGGCGTTTTCGCGCTGCGGAAGAAATCGCACAGGAAATACAGCCCGCACAGGTCGTAAGCGTCGTACGGGAAAACCCAGGCGCGCACCGGTTCGCCGTTTTCGCGGGCGTCGGCCAGCCTGCGCATGGTTTTTGCGTTCGTGAGCAGTATCGTATCCGCCACGCCGTCGTATTCGCCCATCAGCGTATGGAGCGTTTCGCGGCGCTCGGGCAGGTCGGAAAGGTCGCCCCAGTCCAGCGCGAGCGAGAGCGAAAAAACGTCGGCCGGGCTTATGTCGAGCGGTTCGCCCTGCCAGGGCTTCGGCTTTCTCGCTTCGCGCAGCGCCTGCGCGCGCTCCCTGCGCGTCCCGCCGATAACGCCCACGGCCGCCGCATCGAAGCGCGTATCGTCTTTTTTCATGGCGATCGCATATTGCAGGCTCCCGGCCAGACTTTCCCCGAAACAAAGCTCAATCATTTGTTTGTCTCCTTCAGATATTGTGCGGCGCTGCGCACGCCTGATTCGGCGCAGCCGCGCGCCGAAAGGCCGTCCAGCAGCCCCAGCGCGATACCGGCGGCCATCGCGTCGCCTGCGCCGGTCGCGTTGCGTACCGTCGTCTGCGGCGCGGGAACGACGCCCGCGTCGTCCGGTCCGGCGAAATACACGCCCTCGCGGCCGAGCGAGATGAACGCCATTTTCGTTCCCTGCGAAAGCAGCCATGCCGCCGCGCGCGCAGGCTCCGTTTCGCCGGAAAGATAGCGCGCCTCCATCAGGTTCGGCTTGATTGCGGTAAGGCGCGGCAAAACGGCGCGCGCCCTGTCCGCCTTGGCGCAGCTGACGGGATCGGCAAGCAGCGGGACGGTCGCGCACGCGGCCAGGCGCTCGAGGGTCTCAGCCGGCAGGTTCGTATCCAGCACGCAAAGGGAGGAGGCGTTGATTGCGTCCATCGGCAGCCTGTCCGGGGTGAACGCGTCCATCAGCTTCATCGCGTTCACGGCCGCGGCCATATCGCCGTCCGCTTCATGCAGGCTCAGATAGCAGCAGGAAGCGCCATGCAGCCGCAGGGCGTAGCGCAGGCCGATTTTTTCTTCGGCGCAGCGCGCCGAAAGCATGCCCGCTGCCCCGTCGTCGCCCAGCGCGGCGACAAGCTCGACCGGCACGCCCTTTTCCGCCAGCCGCGCGGCGATGTTATGCCCTACGCCGCCCGCGCGCAGGACGACCGTGCCGATATTGCTGTCGTGCGGAACGAGCGCCCTGTCGGGCATGCCGCATACGTCCAGATTCAGCCCGCCGACCACAATCACGCTTTTCATCCGTTTCATCCCTCCGTTTTGCGCAGTTATTTCTCCGTCCGGCGCGCGTTTTCCTCCGCGCTTTACTTTTTCGCGCGTTTTTGTTACTATAAAGAGCGGTACCGACGCGGAAAAAGTAAGGAGCTTGATGAGAATGCTTACAGGCAAGAATATCCTGGTAGGACAGTCCGGCGGGCCGACCGCCGTAATTAACGCAAGCCTTGCCGGCGTGGTTTCCGCCGGACGCGCGCTGGGCGCGAAGGTATACGGAATGCGCTACGGCGTGCAGGGGCTGCTGGAAGGCCGCGTCGTCGATCTGCTGCCGATCCTCGGCGAAAAGGAGCTTGCCCTGCTCAGGCGAACGCCGTCCTCGTATCTCGGATCCTGCCGGATGAAGCTCCCTTATCCCGACGAAAACCCGGCGCCGTTTGTAAAAATTTTTGCGCTGCTGGCCGAAAAGAACATCGGCGCGGTTTTCTATATCGGCGGAAACGATTCGATGGACGCGGTCAGCAAGCTGAGCGCGTACGGCGAGAGCGTGGGCAGCGCGGTGCGCTTTATCGGCGTTCCGAAGACGATCGACAACGATCTTGCCTGCACCGATCATACGCCCGGCTACGGCAGCGCCGCGCGGTATATCGCGTGCGTGACCCGCGAGGTGGTGCTCGACGCGCTGGTGTACGATCAGAAGCGGATCACCATTCTTGAAATCATGGGCCGCGACGCGGGCTGGCTCACCGGCGCGGCGGCGCTGGCGCACGGCAAAAACTTTGAAGGCCCGGATTTTATCTATTTGCCCGAGGTGCCGCTGGATGTGGACGATTTCTGCCGGCGCGTGGTGGAAAAGCAGAAGACGAAAAAATCGCTCGTAATCGCCGTCTCCGAAGGCATCCGCACGACGGAGGGGCACTACGTCTGCGAAGCGACGGCGATGAACCCGAACTATAAAGACGCATTCGGTCATCGCGATATCAGCGGCACGGCGCGCGCGCTGTGCGATATTTTGGCCGTACAGTGCGGCTGCAAGGCGCGCGCGGTGGAAATTAACGTGCTGCAGCGCTGCGCCGCGCATTTTGCATCGGAAACGGATATCCGCGAGGCGTTTGAGGCGGGCGAATTTGCAGTGAAGGCCGCGCAGGACGGGCATACGGGCGTGATGGTCGTATTCGAGCGCGAAAGCGACGTTCCGTACCGCTGCGGCATGTCGCTTCGCAGCATTAACGAGATTGCCAACGCCGTGCGCCTTGTGCCGGCGGATTGGATTTTGCCCTACGGCGAGGGGATGACGGAGGAATTCCTCCGCTATGCCCGGCCGCTGGCGGATATGGACGAGGACGAGGAAGGGCTGCCGGCCCTGTCCTGAGATGTAACTGAAAAATTCCCTGAGACTCCATCACGGCGTTTTTTCCGCCATTTGTCTCTTCCTTTTTCAGATACATCCTGATCCAAGGAGAAGAAAATGAACGCAACATCAAGTTGGGAAAAACAGGCCCGTGCGCTTGAGGACGCCGTTGCCGCGCGCCCCGCGCCGGAAGCGGCGCTGCCGGAATACCTGCGCGTGCTCGATACGGTGCGCCGCGAAACCATGGCCGCGCAGCCGGACGATTACCTGCGGCAGGAGGCGGGCATTCTCTTTGAGCAGGCCAAACAGGCGGGGCAGCTGATGACCGCCGTGGCCGCGCCGAAGGAAGAAGCGCGCCCTGCGCGCAAAGAAAAACAGCTGCTTTCGCTTGTCGGCATGGTGGCGGGGTTCCTGGCCTGCGCCGCCGCGCTGCTGCAGGGCGAATGGCTGATTGCGGCGCTCGCGCTTGTCGCGGCGCTTGCGCTGTTTCTGCCCGTCTTTTCTCAAAGGCGCGAAGAGCAGAAGCGCGCGCAGGCCCGCGCCGAGGTGCGGCCGGAGCGGCTCGTCGCCGAAGGGGCGCAGATGATGCGCCGCATCGACGGCTACATGGCCGATTTCGGCGCGCTGAACCGGCAGATCGCCGGGCAGGCGGGCGGCTGCGACCGGAACGCGCTCGCCCTTTGTCAGGAACTGTGGGAGAGCCGCGGCGAGGGGCCCGACGCCGATAACCTCATAGCGGACAAGAGCATCGAATACCTTCTTACGAGGAACGGCTGCGAAATGCACCTGTACGACGGCGCGCATGCGCGCGAATTTTCCACGCTGCCCTCCCGCAGCGAGAACCGTACCATTCGCCCGGCCATTGTCGAGCGGGGAACGGGGACGCTCGTGCTGCGCGGGCTGGCTGCCGTGAGGGAGGAGGACGCATGAGGTATATCGGCTTTGATCTGGGCGACGGCGAGAGCTGCGTGGCGTATCTGACGCGCGAGAACGTGATCGAGCCGCGCATCCTGTCCGTTTCGGGCAGCATGAGCTTTGTGACGGCCGTGGCCGATTATCGCGGCGAAACGCTCGTGGGTCCCATGGCGCTTTCGACCGAGGGCGCGGAGAATGTGGCCATTCGCTTCAAAAGCCGGGTGCGCACCAGCCCCGACGAGGCGTTCGCCGATATTCGCCGCTTTTTGCAGGGCGTGACGCTGCAGCTGAAGGCGGCGCCGGAGCTGGAGCCGCTGGAGGAATGCAAGACGACCGTCGGCTGCCCGGCGGGCTGGAACGACGAACTGCGTGCGCGCTATCAGGCGCTGTGCGAGGAAGCGGGTCTGCCGAACGTGACGCTGACGAGCGAATCGCGCGCAGCGTTTCTGTATGCGCGCAACGCGCGCGGCATCGCCGCGGATGAAGATTTTCTCTCCGGCAGCACGCTGGTGATCGATATCGGCTCGTCTACGCTGGATTTCGCGTACGTCGTCGACGGGCGCGAGCATGGCGTGGGAACGTTCGGCGACAACAACCTCGGCGGCGGCGTGCTGGACGAATGCATTCTGCGGCAGGCCGTGGGTGATCTGCCCGCGCGTGAGCGCGAAAAGGTGCAGGACGTATTCCGCCGCAGCCCGACGTGGCGCAGCCATGCGCTTTACGCCGCGCGCCGCGTGAAGGAAGCGTATTTTACAGACGAGAAGAAATACGAAAAGGAGCCCTGCGTCGGCCGGGTACGGCTGTATTACGATGGGCGGCAGGAGATCATCTTCCGCCTGATGCAGGAGTTTATCGAAAAAATTTGCCGCCAGCCGGTGCCGGAGCTGCAGAACCGGTCGTTCCTGGCGAATCTGCAGGACGCGCTCAACCGCGCGCGCCAGCAGACGGCCGCAAATCCGCCGCGCGTGCTGGTGCTGACGGGCGGCGCGTCGCGCATGGCGTTCTTCCGCGACGCGTGCCGCGACGCTTTTCCGGACGCGAGGTTCATCTGCTGCCCCGAACCGGAGTTTTCCATCGCGCGCGGGCTGGCTTACGCCGGCCGCACCGACGAGCTGCTGGAAGCTTTTCGCGCGGAGATTCACGAATACACCGGCAGCCAGGCCGTTGAAAACGCCGCGCGTGCCGATATGCCCGCGCTGTGCGAAAGCCTTGCGGCGCTTTTGACGGATCTGATGGCCGTCGAGGTTGCCGCGCCCGCTGCGGACGCCTGGCGAAAAGGCGAGCTGGCGACGCTGGAGGAGATGCGCAGGCGCATCGAGACGGAATCGCAGGCGCTTGTGCGCCGCGAAGAAACGCAGGCGAAGCTTTCGGCCGCGGTGATGGAATGGCTTGCGGGCGTGCAGGAGAAGCTGCAGCGCGACGTGGACGCGATCTGCATCCGCAACTCGATCCCATGCGAGATGATGCGCCTGCCGCCGCCGCAGCTGCGGCCGGACAGCGCGCTGGCCGCGGGAACGAGAATTGATTTTGACGCGGTGAAAACCGTCGAGGCGATTATCGGCGCGGTCGTCGCCGCGGTAATGGCGGCGCTTTGCGGCGGCGCGGGGCTGGCGCTTGTGGCCGAGGGGCCGCTGGGGCTGGCCGCCGGCGCGGCGATCGGCGTTGTGGCGGCGCTGCTGGGCAAGCCCGCCGTCGAGACGATGCTCATGCGCGTCAATCTGCCCGTGATTATGCGAAAAATTCTTCCGCGCGACGCGCTGCTTTCCGCGCGCAGCCGCGGAAAAATGCAGAAGGCCCTTGCCGAATCGCTTGCAAAGGACGAAGCGTTCGCCGCGTCGATCGTAACGGGCGTAGCGGGCGAGCTGGACGCGTTCATTGAACGGCTGGCCGCGAAGACGGAGATACGGTTAAACTGAGGGGATAGTAAAAATTTTTCTGGGGAGGGGTTCACTCCTCTAAAACTATTTGAAAAGCGGATTTGTTCCCCGTTCGGGGTGCAAATCCGCTTTCTTTTTTGTGGGGGTTACAGTCCCTTTGCGTTTGCTTCTTTATACCGCTCATAGCACCTGTCCAGCACGGCGACGGCCTCTTCTTCGTTCATGAAGCGGCGCACTTCGGTTTTCAGGTGCTGCAGGGTTTTATAGGTGGAAAAGAAATTTTCCAGTTCGAGCAGCAGGTGCGGGGGTACGTCGTCGAGCGTGCTGATGTAGTCGTAGCGCGGGTCGCCGATGTTGACGGCGAGCAGCTTCGTATCGACCTCGCCTGAATCGACCATATCCATCGCGCCGATGATGCGCGAATCGATATAGCAGCCGGGGAAGGTGGGGGAGGAGGTGAGCACAAGAATATCGAGCGGATCGCCGTCCTCGCTGAGCGTATCTTCGATAAAGCCGTATTCGGCGGGATAAAACGCGGCCGAATAAAGCACGCGGTTGAGCTTGATTTTGCCGGTTTTGTGATCGATTTCGTATTTGTTCTGACTGCCCATTGGGATTTCAATCCGGGCTTCAACGATTCGCATGGCTGCGCCTCCTTTAATTTTCCACGGTCCACCCGAGCGTCCACAGCAGCGTCTGCAGCGCTTTCGCACTCTGCGCGCAGGTCTTGATATCCCGTCCCGCGAGCGCGGAAGCGTCCGCGACGGTGACGGCGATTTCCGCCGCGCCCTGCGCGGTCGGATATTCCCACGTGATTTCGCCAAGGTTGCCGATCAGCGCGAGCATGACGCACGCGTCGGCGCGCATCCGGCGCACGGCTGTTTCAACGTCCTCGGGCGGGATTTCGTTTTGCAGGATGATTCTCCAGCCGTAGGGCTCCGCGCCCGTCTGCAGGCTGTTGGTGAACGGCCCGAACCTTTCGCTTACGCCCAGCGCCGCGGCGACGCGGTGATCGGCCGAGATATCGCCCATGTAGGGCGTTTTGGCGGCGTAGGCGCGCGAGGCGGTGCGGGTGATCGTCATGCCGTCTTCCCAGAGGATACGGTCGTCCATGCGCACCTGGCGGATTTCATCGTCCGCCGTGCAGGAAACGGAGAATTCATCCCCGCTGAAAAGCCGCGCGGCCGACGCGCGCACGGTAAGCGTGAGCACGCCGTCTTCTTCATGAAACCGCACGCCGCGGAACGCCGCGCCCGCGCCCTCGGCCAGCGCGCCGCTGAAGGAGACCGTGCGGCCTTCGACCGTCAGCGTGTAGGATGCGAGCGCGTCGGGAGAGACGGGCTGCGCGCGCAGGAAAAGCGCGCCGAACAGCGCGGCCAGCGCGACGCAGATCGCGGCGAGCCAGACGGTCAGCCTGCCGCGGCGGCGCACTTTTTTCAGGTAGTCGATCTGCGGCGCGGGTTCGGCGTTTTCCGGGGCGGCTTCGCCGCGCAGGACGGCCAGCCTCGCCGCGCAGTCCGGACAGACGGCAAGATGCGCTTCCAGCGCGCGGTTCGAGTCGCCGCTCGTCAGGCCGTCCGCGTAGGAGGGCATCAGGTCGCGCGCGATTGCGCAGGTAAGTTCAGTTTTCATCCGGGATCATCTCCTTTTTCAGCCGTTCCTTGCCGCGATAAAACGTTACGCGCGCCCAGTTTTCCGTCCTGCCCAGGATATCGCCGATTTCGCAAAACGACAGCGCGCCGAACGCGCGCAGGTACATCACCTCGCGCAGCGGCTCCTCCAGCCCGTGCAGCCGCTTCAAAAGCGCCGCGCGGGAGAGGGAGGACAGCGCGTCCTGCTCGGCGGAACCGCATAGCGCGGCGCTTTCAGTCAGCGCCGCGTCCGGACGGCGCCTGCGCCGGTAGGACAGCAACAGCCGTTTCGCGATTGCGCAAAGCCACGTCGTGAACTGGCAGCTGCCGTCGAACCGGTCGGCGCTTTTTACGGCCTGATAAAACGTATCCTGCGTCAGTTCCTCGGAAAGCGCGGCATCGTGCGTGAGCGAGAACAGGTAGCGGTATACCGTCTGCGCGTGCGCGCGGTATGCCTCGTCCATCGAAATCACGGTAGCGCCTCCTTTTTTTCGAGTACATCCATTGATGCCGGAAACGCGCGGTTCGTTACAGAAAAAGAGATGAAATTTTCAATTTCAGACGTTCAGATAGCCCTTGAGCACCTTGAGCGTGTTCAGCACGCCGTCGACATGGCTGCGCTCGTAGCCGTGGCTGGCGTAAACGCCCGCGCCGATGAGGCCGTGGCGGATATCGTAACCCGCGCGCAGCGTGGCTTCCACGTCCGAGCCGTAATGCGGGTAAACGTCCACGGCGTAGTTCGCGCCTTCGCGCTTGGCCGCGTCGATGAGCTTGCCGACCACCTCGTAGCTGTACGGTCCGCCGGAATCCTTCGCGCAGATGGAGACCTGCTTTTCGGTGCATGCAAGGCCGTCGCCGACGCAGCCCATATCGACACTGATCGCTTCCGTCACACCCGCCGGAACGGACGCGGAGCCGCCGTGGCCGACCTCTTCATAGACGGTCACGTGCGCGTAAACATGCCGTTTGGGCGTAACGTTCTCATCGCGCAGGTATTTCGCCAGCCCCAGCAGGATGCCGACGGACAGCTTATCGTCGAGGAAGCGGCTCTTGATATAGCCGCTCGCCGTCACGCGTGTGCGCGGCTCCAGACAGACGATATCGCCCATTTCAACGCCGAGCGCGCGGGTATCGGCGGCGGATTTCACATCCTCGTCCAGCACGACTTCAACGGTGTCGAAGCTGCGCTTTGTATCGCCGTATGCGCCGTTGACGTGAACGGATGCGTTGGCAAGCTGCACGGTGCCCTCATAAACCTTACCGGCGCGCGTGTAGACGCGGACGTTTTCGGTTTCGGCGTTTTCGGCGCGCAGGCCGCCGAGGTTCGTCAGCTTCAGGCGGCCGCTCGATTTGATTTCCGAAACCATCGCGCCGAGCGTGTCGCTGTGCGCTTCGAGAAAGAGGCCGTCCGCGGCGTCTTCGCCGCCCAGGTCGATGAGCACGCCGCCTTTTTGCGTAATTTCCGCCGGGCAGCCAAGCGCCGAGAAAGCGTCCTTCACCCACTGCGCCGCGCGCGCCGTAAAGCCCGACGGGCTGTCGATGGCCAGCAGGGCGCACGCCTGTTCGACCGCGTAATCCGCATATTTCCGTTCCATCATTTTCGTTATCCTCCGGGTTTTGTGAGAATGGGTTTATTATACTACGGGCGGCGGGTTTTGTCATCGGCCGCTGCGCGGCCACAAAAAAAGAAAACCCGCGCGGCGCGCGGCCGTGCGGGCAAAACGCTTACAGTTCGTATCCGGCTTCGCTCGGCAATTTCCACTGCTTCGCGCTTTCGAGGAAGATTTTTCCCAGATCGCGCACGACGGTGAAATGATCGTTGTTCTCGTCGAAGTGCGTGATCAGATCGGGGCGCACGGGGCGGATGGGCAGCGCCTGCGCCATGCGCACCGCGCGGATATGCGCGAAATCGACCTGCACGCCGCAAATGGGCGCGCCGCCGTTTTTGATGCAGTCGAGCGCGTCGTAGAGCTTCTGCGTGCCGGGGCCGGCGTCGACGTGCGTGTAATCGATGCGCACGCCGTTGTTCATCACGGCCGTGAACTGCGGCTCTTCGCCTTCGAAGGTGATCGTGCCCTTTTCGAATTCAAGCACGCCGTGCGGCCCGACGTCGCGCTCGAGCGGGTGGGCGGTGTAGTAGTAAATCGGCGCGCCGGCGGTGGTCGTATAGCGCAGGGCGGCGACGTCGTAATTTTCAACGTTTTCGTTGCCGCGGTAAAGTTCGCCTTCCAGTCCCGTCACGTCGCAGGCGGCGTCCATCTTTTCGCCCAGCAGGAAGGTCAGCATCTGGAAATTATGCGCGCAGGCGTTGTTGAACGGGCTGTCGAACACTTCGCGGCAGTTGACCGTGATATGTCCCGCCCAGTTGTTGCGCGCGTAGTAATTCGCGCCGCGGCGGTAGCAGTGTACGACGGAAAGGCGCAGCGGCCTGCCATAGCGGCCGTCGAGAATATCCTGCTTGAGCGCCCATACGTCGCGCCGGTAATCGCGCTGATAGCCGACGCAGATGAACCTGCCCGCCGCCTTTTCGGCTTCTAGCATGCGGTTCGCTTCCTCAAGGGTGAGGCAGAGCGGCTTTTCGCACAGGACGTTGCTGCCGTGCGCGAGGCAGAAAAGCGTCATTTCCGTGTGGAACTGAATCGGCGCGGCGATGATGGCCAGATCGGCCGTCTTTTCAGCGTAGAAGGACTGCAGATCGCGATAGACGGGGATATTGTGTTCCGCAAGAAGCGGCTGCTTTTCGGCGACGTGCGGATCGGTGTCGCATACGCCGACCAGATCCGCGCCGGTATCCCGGTTCATCATTTCATGCAGGTAAATGTGGCCGTATCCCATGCCGACGATCAGAACGCTCGGTCTTTTATCCATTTTCAAAATCCTCTTTTCAAACTCTGGTTTCTTCGCGGTATTTGCGCCATACGCGCTCAAACCACAGCTCCCGTTCCGGGAGCGGGCGCGCGGGGCGGCGGCGGCTTTCGCCGTCTGCGGTTTCGACAACGCCGGGCTCGTCGCTGTGCAGCGCGAAGAGCATCGCGCTGAGCACCTGACGCTGCGTGGTCATCATATCGTCCAGGCGAAGGCGGGCGGAAAGCTGCGCGTCCGCAAGCGCTGCGGGTTCGCGCGCGCGGTCGATTTCGTCCAGCCGCGCAAGCAGCGCATGGATGCCGTCTTCGCTGCGCTCAAACGCCGCGCAGCGCGACATGCGCGCCTGCAGCTCCTCCGCCAGCGCTTGCGGATTGCCGGAGGGGAGAAGCGGCGGGGCGGTTTTGGGCAGGGCGGCGGGGATTTCGCGGCGGCTTTGCCGCGCGATATGACGCGCCGCGCGCATGGAGCCGACCTGCGTGCTGTTGAGCGCTGTGCCGCCGGGCCGGTACGCGCCGAACGTGCCGGCCGCTTCGCCGCAGACGTACAGCCCCGGCACGCGGGATTGCCAGTTTGCGTCTACGGCGACGCCGCCGTTATGATGCTGCGCGCAGACGCGGATTTCGAGCATCTCGGTTTCCAGATCGACGCCGTGCGCGCGGTAGAGCTCGATTGCGGGCGCGTTGATCGCGCGCAGACGCTCGATGGGCGTAGCCTGCGTCGCGCCGCAGCGCTCGAGATACTCGCGCGCCTCGGGCTTGAGCGCGTCCGGCGCGAAACCGGAAGGGTTGCGCCGGTAGTCCATGTACACGCGGCGACCCTTGTCGGTTTCCGCCTTGACGAGCAGATCGACGCGGGAGGAACCGGCGGCCTTGCGCGGATCGAACGGCCATTCGTAGCCTTTGAGGAAGACGCTGTGCAGCGCGTCCTCACAAGAAAGCGAATCGAGAAGAAACTCGCGTTCCACGCCGGCTTCGTCCACGGAAACATAGCGCGGGATCGCCTGCTGATAGCTGCCCGAAACGTTCCAGCGGAACTTCACAGAGGCAAGACCGTATTGCCAGCAATGCAGGTTTGCGCCTGCCGCGCCCGCACGGTAGGCCATGCCGCTCATGCCCAGCTGGCTTTCGGGGTAAACCCGGTCGCGATAGAGCGCGGCGGGACCGCCGGTGGCGAGAATTACATGCGCGCAGCGCACGCAGAGCCATTTGCGGGCTTCCGTATCCAGGCACAGAAGGCCGCAAACGCCGTTTTCGTCCGTCAGAATCCGGAAGGCGAGCGTGTGGTCGAGCACGGTGATTCCGCGCGCAAGCGCGCTTTTTTCCAGCGCTTCGGTCATGAAGCGGCTCGTGAGCGGCCCGGCGGAAGAGGCGCGGGTGCGCACGTCGTGGTCGGTGCGGTAGCCGGCGTATTCGCCGTATTCGTTGCAGGGGAACGGCACGCCCAACTGCACGAGTTTGAAAAAGCACTGCGCCGAGCCAGCTGCCTCGCACAGCGCGATATCGCCGTCCACATCGTCCCGCTTGAGCGTCTGCGCCATCGCGCCGACGCTGTCGCCGTCGTCTCCGGCCAGAGAGAGGCGATAGTAGGTCTGCTTGTCGCTGCCGGTGTTGCGCGAGGTGCCGCGGTTGAAGCCGTCGGTGATGAGCAGGCAGTCCTCGCCAAGAGCGGCGAGCCAGTCGGCGGCGTTGAGCCCGGCGCAGCCGGAACCGATTACCGCCGTGCGGGTTGCAATCTGTTTCATTTTACAGCCTCCGCAGCGCGAAGCCGCCGTCTGCGTCGAGCACCTGCCCGGCTGAATAGTCCAGCAGCCCGGAGCAGCAGGCCAGCACCATGCGCGCCACGTCCGCGGGCTTGCCAAACCGCTGGACGGGCAGCAGCCCGCCCTCGATCATCCGTTCGTATTTTTCATGGACGACGCTCGTCATGTCCGTGTCGATGATGCCGGGGCGCACCTCGAAAACCGGAACGCCCTCCGAGGCCAGCCGGTCGGCGAACAGCTTGGTGACCATGCCCACGCCGGCCTTGCTGATGCAGTATTCGCCGCGGGATGTGCTGGAGGTGTAGGCCGACATGCTGCCGATGTTGACGATGCGCGGACTGTAATCGGGCAGCGTTTTCCTGCCTTCGATCATCGCGTTGGCGGCGAGCTGGCACATGAACATCGTGCCTTTGAGGTTGACGCCGAGGACGCGGTCGAAGCTTTCTTCTTCCATTTCCAGCAGATCGCGCCGCACGAGCGGAGCCACGCCCGCGTTGTTGACGAGCACGTCGAGACGGCCGTATGTTTCCAGCACATGCGCGATGACCGCATGGCGCTGTGCGCCGTCGGAAATATCGCAGGGGAAATAATCGGCTTCCGGTGCAAGATCGGCCGGGCGCTGCGGCTTTGTGCCGCAATAGACGACGGTGTAGCCGTTTTCACAAAGCAGATCGGCGATACCGCGGCCGATGCCGCGGCTGGAGCCGGTGACGAGCGCGGTTTTCACAGCTTGTATACCTCCCTGTCCCGCACGACGCAGCCCGCGGGCGTTCCGGCGCGCAGAAGCTGCGCGCAGCCGCCGCAGGTGATGCAGACGTTCTTTTTATCCACGCAGCCGGTGCGGCGCGCTTCCTGTACGAAGTTCGGATCGGCGAACGCCATGCGGCCAAAGCCGGCCATCGCGCAGTGGCCTTCACCGACCATCCCGGCGGCCAGATTCACCGAGAACTGGCGCAGGTACGAATACGCGCTGCCGATGACGGGCAGATCGAGCAGGGCGCGCTGAATTTCGCTCACGCCGCGCATCATGCGGCTTTCGCCCACGAAGGGATGCTCGTCCGGCACGTAATTGCCGTGATCGTACGGGCGGTTGACATGCGGGTTTTTGTAGGGGTTGCCCATGGTGACGTTGATGAGCGGAATGGAAAACTCCGCGCGCAGTTCGCCGATGAGGCGGATAGCCTCGGTCATATCCGGTTCCAGACTGCCTTCGCGCACGCCGAAGCCGTACGGATAGGGGAAGCCGTCGTATGCGTTCAGGCGGCTGGTGAGGAAGAAATCGCCGGTGATCGCGGCCTTCGCGGCGCGATACGCGTTTTTGAGAAAGCGCGTGCGGTTTTCGTAGCTGCCGCCGTATTCGCCGGGACGGGTATAGGCGCTGAGCAGCTCGCAGGCGAGATAGCGATGGCAGCATTTAACGTCCATGCCGTCGAACCCGGCCCGCTGGCTCAGCCGCGCCGTCGCGCCGAAGGCTTCCTCGAAGCGGCGCAGCTGTTCGTCCGAGAGGATGCGGGAGGCGGGCAGCGGGGTATCCTCCAGCGGCGGGCAGTTGTAGGCGATCATCGGATCGGGCGCGCCGGTGGGCTTGGAATAGCGGCCGCTGTTCGTCGCCTGCATGACGAGGACGGGAACGTATCCGTTTTCGCGCAGGCAGGTTTCGCGGATGTCGTCGGTGAGGCGCTTGAACTCGTCGAGATTGTCCTCGCGCAGATACAGCTGATGCGCGCTTGCGCGCCCCTGAGGCACCGTCGCCACCGCTTCGAACCAGATCAGTCCCGGACCGGCCTTCGCAAAGCGCTCGTAGCGGCGGATGGTCAGCGCGCCGGGCGCGCCGGTTTCCGTGCCGTCCGTGCCTTCCATCGGCTGGAAGGCGATGCGGTTGGGCGCGGTTTTCGCGCCGAGGGCAAGCGGTTTATACAGAGGGGAAACATCCTCGGAAAGCGGAAGAAAAGCGTTCATTTCCGACGCGGTGCGCTTTACGTCTTCCAGCGTGGAATAATGGAACGTCTCATAGGCCATGGCAATATCCTCCTTGCCTTTTTGATATATATATGATAAAGTACAAACGGGCTGAAAAGTGCGCCAGAACGACACAAAAATATGTAAATTCAACTCGGAGGACGGCGGCGTGGGGTTTATCATCGAATACGGCGAGCAGTCGGTTTCGCATGGCGTGCATACGCATCAGAATTACGAACTGCTTTACGTGCGCGAAGGGGAGGTCATGCTGACCATTCGCGGACGCGATTATCCCGTGCGCGCAGGTTCCATGGTGTTTCTCAACCAGTTCGACGAGCACGCTACAAGAATGATTGCGGACGTGTACCGCCGGTATTACCTGCTCATTCCGCCCACGCAGCTCAAAGCGTTCCATAACGACGTGCTGCTGCTGTCGGTGTTTCGGTTCCATGGCGAAAATTTTCCCTATGTGCTGGATACGGGCGCGGCAAAGCCGCGGTTTGACACCTACTTCGCGCTGCTGCGCGACGCGTCGGAGCGGGGCGGCGCCTATATGGACGAGCGCGTGGAGGCGTTGATGACGCTGATTCTGGCCGACGCGCTGGCGCTGCGGCCGGATATGTTTTCGCTGGGAAAGGAGCTTTCGCTGCTGCCGATGCAGGAGATACTGGACGGACTGGACCGCGATTTCGCCCAGTCGTTTTCGCTGCGGGCGCTGGCAGAGCGGTATCACGTGAGCGCGGGATGCCTGTCGGCGCATTTTAAGAGACGCGTCGGGGTCAGCCCGATGCAGTACGTGATGCTGAGCCGGCTGAATCATGCGAAGGTGCTGCTTTCGCAGACGGAGCTGTCGGTGGCGGAGGTTGCGATGCAGTGCGGCTATGGGGACGTGAGCAATTTTGTGCGCAGGTTTCGTCAGCAGATTGGCGTAACGCCTCTTCAGTACAGGAAGGGCAGGAGCAAACCAAAAGCGGAAGGACTAGGGTGTATCTGAAAAATTCCCTGAGACTCCATCACGGTGTCTTTTCCGCCATTTCGGCGTCGGAAAATCTCGATTTAGCGCCGCTAAACCTTCGATTTCCC
>CAKTTL010000036.1 GCA_934615235.1 uncultured Clostridia bacterium | reverse complement strand
GTATACGGGCGCGCCGCTGCGCAAGCTGGAAACGCTGCGCAAGTTCGACCCTGGCATGGCGGGCGTGACGCGCGTGTATCCAGACGTGACGGCCGGTTCCGGCGCGCTGCTGACGGTGGAAAAGAAAAAGGGTCTCTTCAGCGGCGGCGACGAGCTGACCGTGGCCGCGCGCATCGACGTGGCGATGCCTGTGCTGCACGGCATGAACGGCGAGGACGGCACAGTGCAGGGGCTGTTGGAGCTGATGAACGTGCCGTATACGTCGGCGGGGCTCGTCGGTTCGAGCGTGGGCATGGATAAAATCGCGATGAAGCAGCTGTTCCGCGGCTGCGGCTTCCCGATTATCGACTACGTGTGGCTGACGCGCGACGAATGGGAGCAGGACGCGGTGAGCGTCGTGCGGCGCGTGGAGGAGAATCTGCGCTATCCCGTCTACATCAAGCCCGCGAACCTCGGCTCGTCCATCGGCATCACCCGCGCGAAGGACGCAAAGGCGCTGGGCGAGGCGATTGAGGTCGCGCTTTCCTATGACCGCCGCGTGATCGTCGAGACGGGAATTGAAAACCCGGTCGAGGTTAACTGCTCGGTGCTGGGGTTCGATAAGGACGTAACGCCGTCCGTGTGCGAAATGCCGACGCGGTGGGACGAATTCCTGACGTTCGACGAAAAGTACCTGCACGGCGGAAAAAACGGCGGCGGAAAGACCGGCGGAGCCAAGAACGCCGCGGGCGGCATGGAAACGCTGGGCAGGAAAATCCCCGCGCCGATCGGAGAGGAAAAGACGAAGGAGATTCAGCAGCTGGCTGTGGAGATTTTCCGCGCGCTGGATTGCAAGGGCGTGGCCCGGATCGACTTCATGCTCGACGGCGAGAAGGTTTACGTGACGGAAATTAACACGATTCCGGGTTCGCTGTCGTTCTATCTGTGGGAGCCGATGGGGCTACCGTATGCGAAGCTGATTGATAAGATGGTGGAATTGGCGCTGTGCGCCCATGCGGAGAAGAACCGCGCGGTGTTCGCGTTCGATTCGAATTTGTTGAATCAGTGCGCGTTGGGGCAGAAGGGCAGTAAGCTCCACGCCTGAGCGGCCCAAAGTGGAAGGTCCAGGGAACTCAGTTCCCTGGCAGGGTCTTAGGGGCGGAGCCCCTAACGTAGCCCTAGCCCCTGCGCCACAACGCACAGAAGAAACGCGCAATGTTCGCGCGGACGAGCAGGAAAGGCAGCATGGTTTTGAGTAAAAGGCGGGAGGTGCAGGAACCTCAGGTTCCTGCCGGGGTTTTAGGGGCAGAGCCCCTAACGTAACCTTAGGGTGTATCTGAAAAATTCCCTGAGACTCCATCACGGCGTCTTTTCCGCCATTTCGGCGTCGGGAAATCTCGATTTAGCGCCGCTAAACCTTCGATTTTCCTCCTTGAACTGACGAAAAATCCGCTCGTGCTGTCGCCTCTTCCTTTTTCAGATACACCCTAAGGAAGCTGCATGAAGCGGCAGACGGGAGAGCCAGAGCTCCGGTTCCCAGATAGGGGCAGGGGAAAACGCAGCGATCTCCACACCTGCCCGGCCTGCCTTTTCGCGTAATGCGTTGTCGATTGCGGCTCGACGTACCTCCAGTACGGCCTGCGACCTGTCTCCTGACCTTGCATGGAAATGGTTCGCTGCGCAGGCGCGCCGATTTCCGCGATTCCCCGAGGGATAAAGCCGCCTGACAGGATCAGCCCAGATCATTGCCCGAAAACTCCCGCACAGGACGTTCCCCGGGCCGCCCAGCGGCCCAAAGACAAAAAATTTCTCACCATACGAAAGGAGCATTGCCATGAACGACGATTATCGTACCCCGCAGGACGCCCCCGAGGTTATCTCTACCAGCCAGGCCGTGAACCTGACGAGCACGATCGCATCCCTGTCGGCGCTGTTCGCGCTGTTTTTCTGCTTCGCTGATCAGCGCAGCCGCGCCGTGCGCCGCTTCTCGGTGCAGTCGGTCGGCCTGGGCGCGATTCATCTGCTGCTTGGAATGGTTATCTGGATTCTGTGCGAAATTCTCGGCTGGATTCCGCTGGTCGGGTCCGTGCTGCGCGGATTGCTCCTGCTCGTGCTGATCGTCGCGACCGTGATCGTGATCATCCTGCGCGTGCGGATGGCGCTGCACGCCTATCGCGGCGAGGCGCATGTGCTGCCGGTGATCGGTCAGGCGCTGCGCCGGTTTGAATGATGCGCTTCGCGTTCCTTTCCAGCCTGAACGAGCTGCTGAACGACCCGCTGGCGTTTCTCGAATCGCTTCTGTATCGCGTGCCCGCGATGCTGATCGCGCTGGTGCTGCACGAGTGGGCGCACGGGTTCGTCGCCTACAAGCTGGGCGACCCGACGGCCAAACAGATGGGCCGCCTGTCCCTGAACCCGCTGCGCCATCTCGACCCGCTGGGCACGGCGCTGCTGTTCCTCGTCGGCTTCGGCTGGGCCAAGCCCGTGCCGATCGACCCGCGGTATTTTAAGAACAAGCACCGCGACGACCTGCTCGTCTCCATCGCCGGCATCACGATGAATCTCATTATCTTCATTGTGTTCTATACGCTGTATTATGTCGCGCTGCGCGCGGCTGTGTCGTGCGGTTTCCTTGTGCGCTGGCAGGGCGCGTTTTATTACGCGGAAAACAAAAGCTGGCTTTTCGATTACCTGACGGGCGTGATGCAGTATACGGCCGTGATCAGCCTGTCGCTGGCCGTGTTTAACCTGCTGCCCGTGCCGCCGCTGGACGGCTCGCACCTGTTTAACGACCTGTTCCTGAAAAAGAACCTCTTCGTCAGCCGCACGATCGCGCGGTATGGGATGGGGATCGTGATGGTGCTGTCGCTGACGGGCATACTGGGCAAGGGGCTGGGCTTTGTGACCGGCGCGGCGATGGACGGCATGGACGCGCTGCTCACGCGCATTTTCTTTGGAGCGTAACAGATGGCATACGAGGTACACCTGAAGGATTTCGATGGGCCGCTGGATCTGCTTTTGCATCTTATCTCGCGCGCCAAGGTCGATATCCGCGATATCTTCGTTTCGGAAATTACGGAGCAATACCTCGCCTCGATGGACGATATTGCGTCGCTGGACATGGACGCGGCGAGCGAGTTTCTCGCGATGGCGGCGATGCTGCTGGAAATCAAAAGCCGCGCGCTGCTGCCCAAACCGCCCAAGGTCGAGGAGGGCGAGGAAACGCCCGAGCAGGCCCTCATTCGCCGCCTGACGGAATACGCGGCGCTGAAAGAGGGCATCGGTCAGATGCGCGCGTTCGAAGAGGCCGCGGCGCGGATGTTTGAAAAACTGCCGGAGGAAATCCCGCTGCCGCCGCCGGTGTTCGAACTGCCCAACCTGACGATGGACGCGCTGATGGAAGCGATGCGGCGCGTGATCGCGCGCGCGGCGGAGGAGCCGGAGCGCGCCGTCGCCGTGCGGCAATTGCAGCGCGATAAGCTGTCCATTCAGGGCGGCATGTTCGTGATCGCCGCGCGCGTGCGCAAAGGGCCGTGTACGTTTGAGTCGCTTTTCGTCGATTTCCCGACGCGCGACGAAATCGTGACGCTGTTCATGGCGATTCTTGAAATGCTGCGCATGGGCAAGCTGCACCTGGAGCAGACTGAAACGTTCGGAGAAATTATCCTTTCGGAGAGGAAGACCGAAGATGGAACAGAAGGAAATGCTGGGAGCGATTGAGGCGATCCTCTATGTGGCGGGCGAACCCGTGGAAGAGCGGGCGCTGAGCGCCGCGCTGGAGGTGACGCAGATGGAGCTGGAGCTTGCGCTTTCTGAGCTGGAGAGCGATTATGAGTTCAATCGCCGCGGCATCCGCCTTTTGCGCTTTGGCAAAAGCGTGCAGCTTTCCACGCGCCCGGAATACGCGCCGTACGTCGAAAAGCTGCTGCAGCCCGTGCAGCGGCAGAATCTGACGCAGGCCGCGATGGAAACGCTCGCCGTCATCGCCTATCGCCAGCCCGCCACGCGCGGCGATATCGAGGCGATTCGCGGTGTGAAGTGCGATTATTCGGTGCAGTCGCTGCTGGGCAAGGGCCTGATCGAAGAAGCGGGCCGCCGCGATACGCTCGGCCACCCGATGCAGTTCCGCACGACCGACGCGTTCCTGCGCCATTTCGGCATCTCTTCGCTGGACGAACTGCCGCAGATTCAATTTGACGCGCAGAGCGCGTCCCCAGAGGCCGTGGCCGAGGCCGAGCAGATGGCGCTGGAGCTACCGCAGGCGGAGGCGGAAAGGGACGGGGAAGAATAAACGGGGCGGGGAGCGCCGCGCAAGGGGTATGATCTCAGCAGGTTCGTCAGAACGGCAAATCGGGATTTGCGGAGGTGAACAAAATGGATACGACAATGCAGGACGCCCTGTTTTTCTTTGACCGGCATCAAGCCGTTTATCCGCTGTATGAGTGTTTTCAGGAAAAGCTGCTTGCCAGATTTCCTGAAAGCCAAATCAGGGTGCAAAAATCCCAAATCTCATACTACAATCGACACTTATACGCCTGTGTGTCCTTTTTGAAGGTGAAAAAGAAAGCAGAGCTGCCAGATGACTATTTTGTGCTTACACTGGGGCTGTCTGCTCCGCTGGAATCCGACCGGGTGGCGGCAAAAACCGAGCCGTATCCGGGACGGTGGACGACGCATTTTGTTGTTGGCAGCGCATCTGATTTGGACAAGGAATTATTCGACTGGATTGAACAGGCATACATTTTTGCTCAATCAAAATGATGCTGTAAAATCCCAGCTTCCAAAGCTGTAAACGGGGACATGACCGCCCGCCGGCGCGTCATGTCCCCGTTCATTTTCGGCCCGCACTTCGCTTTCCTGCAAATGATCCGCCAGCCGTTGCGCATCGCGGCGACGCTGAGAAAAATGATGACCGTATAATACCTGGACATGGGCGCATTCTCCCTGCAGCGTTCTATCGGTTACCCCTCTTCCACCTGGAAGCCGGCGGCGCGCAGCAGCCGGTTGGTCAGCGCAAGGCCGACGCCGTCCGTCGGAGTCTGCTCGGAGAAAGCGGCTTCAACGCCGTCCTCATCCATCGCGCGAAGCGCGGCGAAAAGGCGCGAAGCCATCTCGCCCGCGTCGTGGCCGAGTTCGTAGGCGAAACGGTCGCCGTAGGGCGCGCGGTCGGCGCAGAGAATAGCCGTCTTTTTTCCGGCGGCGACGCTCGCGTCGTACCGGGCGGCGATCTGCGCGGGCGTGCCGCGGATGATGACGATCGACGCGTTCGGCGCGTAGTGCTTGTATTTCATGCCTGGGGAGCGCGCCTCGGAGTTGGATTGCAGCGGATGGAGAACCGCCGGGTGAATGACCAGATCGGGCAGATATTCGCGCAGCATCTCGGCTGTGATTCCGCCGGGACGCAGCAGCGTCGGAACCTCGCCCGAAAGATCGAGCACCGTCGATTCAACGCCTACGCCGCAGGGGCCGCCGTCGAGAATGAGCGGAATGCGGCCGTCCATGTCTTCAAACACATGCAGCGCCGTGGTGGGGCTGGGCTTGCCGCTGCGGTTCGCGCTGGGCGCGGCGATGGGCCGGCCGAGCGCGCGAATGAGCATCCGCGCCGCCGGGTGCGACGGCATGCGGACGGCGACGGTCGAAAGTCCCGCGCTGACCGCGTCGGGAATGAGATCCGATTTGGGAAAGACCATCGTCAGCGGGCCGGGCCAGAAAGCGTCCATCAGCTTCTGCGCGCGCGCGTCCACGGTTTTTACCAGCGGCGCAAGCTCGCGCTTATCGCTGATATGCGCGATGAGCGGGTTATCCGCCGGGCGGCCTTTCGCTTCGAATATTTTCAGCACAGCCCTGCCGTTGAGCGCGTCCGCGCCCAGACCGTAAACCGTTTCCGTCGGGAAGGCGACGAGCTTGCCTTCCGCCATCAGCGACGCGCCCAGCGCGATGGAAGCCGCCGTTACCGGCATCAATTCCGTTTTCATTCGTTTTCCCCCAATGCCTTGAGCCGTTCGGTTTCGTCCGCCAGCACAAGCGCGTCGATAACCGGGTCGCAGTCGCCGTCGACGAACGATTCCAACTGATACAGCGTAAGCCCGATGCGGTGATCGGTCACGCGCCCCTGCGGGAAGTTATATGTGCGGATGCGCTCGCTCCGATCGCCGGTACCGACCTGCGAACGGCGGTTTTCGGCGTATTCAGCATCCGCTTTGGACTGGTACATGTCGTACAGCCGCGCCTTCAAAACGCGCATGGCTTTTTCACGGTTTTTCAGCTGAGATTTTTCGTCCTGGCAGGTGACGACCAGCCCGGTGGGCAAATGCGTGATGCGCACGGCCGAGTCGGTCGTGTTGATGCACTGGCCGCCATGGCCGGTGGAGCGGTATACGTCGATGCGCAGATCGCCGGGGTTGATCTGTACCTCGACGTCCTCCGCTTCGGGCAGCACCGCGACCGTCGCCGTCGAGGTATGAATACGCCCGCCGGATTCCGTCGTGGGCACGCGCTGCACGCGATGCACGCCGCTTTCAAACTTCAGGCGGCGGAACGCGCCGCGCCCGGAGATCATGATCGTCGCCTCTTTTACGCCGCCAAGCTCGGTCATGTTCGCGTCCGTCAGCTCGAACCGCCAGCCGCGCCGCTCGGCGTAGTGCTGATACATGCGCAGCAGCATCGCCCCGAAAAGCGCCGCTTCCTCGCCGCCCGCGCCCGCGCGGATTTCCATGACGACGTTGCGGTCGTCGTTGGGATCCTGCGGCAGGAGGAGCAGCTGCAGCGCGCGCTGCGCGGCGGGAATCGCGTCCCGCAGCTCGGCTTTTTCTTCCTGCGCCATTTCAGCCATTTCGGGGTCGGCGAGCATTTCGTCGGCCTCGCGGTCGCGCGCAAGCAGCGCCTGCCATTCGCGGTAGGCGGTCAGCACCGGCTCGAGCTGCGCGTGTTCCTGCATCAGCTTGCGCAGCCTGTCCGCATCCGCCGCCACGTCCGGCTGCGTCATCAGCTGCGTGATCTCGTCGTATCGCCCTTCGATCCAGAGAAGTTTATCCTGCATTCCCGTCATATCCGTCTCCTATGATCACGCGGGGTAAATTCCCCCAGTCGCATCGCGTTTGCAAACGCGTGAAATGTCCGTCCATCAGCGCAAGCACCGCGTCGCGTTCGCCGTCGCCGATTTCGAAAAGCAGCGAGCCGCCGCGCCGGAGATGATGCGGCAGTTCGCGCAGGG
Organism: uncultured Clostridia bacterium; assembly: GCA_934615235.1. Lineage (GTDB taxonomy): Bacteria > Bacillota > Clostridia > Christensenellales > Aristaeellaceae > Aphodomonas. The sequence goes on along the minus strand of CAKTTL010000036.1, from coordinate 16,486 downwards.
TGCGCCGGTAAAAGTCCAGCCCGTCCGCGCCGCCGTCAAGCGCGAGCGTCGGTTCGCGCCGAACCTCGCTCTGCAGCGCCGCCAAATCTCCCGCCGGAATATAGGGCGGGTTGGAAAAAATAATATCGAACGAACGACCTGCCAGCGAGGTGAACCAGTCGCTCTCGATCCATTCGACCTGCGTTCTGTGCAGCGCCGCGTTTTCGCGGCAGAGGGAAAGCGCCTCGCGGCTGATATCCGCCGCCGTAACGGCAGCGCCGGGGCAGGCCAGCTTTACGCTCACCGATACCGCGCCGCTGCCCGCGCCGAGCTCCAGCACGGACGGCGTTTTCAGCGCGCCTGCGCGCTCGATCACCGCCTCGCAAAGCGGTTCGGTATCGCCGCGGGGGATCAGCGCGCGCGCGTCGCAGCGGAATTCATGCCCCATAAAATCCGTATGGCCGAGGACGTACTGCAGCGGGTCGCCCGCCGCGCGCCGGGCCAGATAAGCCGAAAATCGCGCCGCTTCCTGATCGGAAAGCGGCGCGTCCAAATCGAGCAGGAGGGACAGCCGGGGGAGGCCGGCCGCCTCCGCGAGCATCCACTCCGCGTCCAGGCGCGCGTCGGAACAGCCCGCCGCCTCAAGCCGCGCGGCTGCGTCCTTTAAGGCGCTGCGCCGGTCGTTCATTCGTTCGCTTCCGGCGCGTCTTCGGCGTTTTCCGCGGCCGCGCCGTCCTTGCCGAGAATCGTTTCGGGCATCTTCTTGCCGGCCAGCGCAGCTTTCATTGAGGCGATGGCGACTTCCAGCTGCTTTTCGTCTGGTTCGCGGGTGGTCAGGTGCTGCAGCATCAGGCCCGGCCAGCGCAGCGCGCGGACGAGCTTGTTGTCGCTGTGCGCCAGCCCCTTGAGCGTTTCATACGAGACGCCGGCGATGAGCGGGAGGAGGATGATGCTGCGCGCAAGGCGCGCCAGGAACGTCAGCCGTTCGACGCCGAAGATCGCGTGCAGCAGCTGATCGACAACCGCGCCCGCGAGGATGGCGATGATCATCGTGATGAGCAGGAAGCTGGTGCCGCAGCGCGGATGCAGCGTGGAAAACTGCTTGGCGTTTTGCGGGGTCAATTCGAGGCCGGCTTCGTGGCAGTAGACCGTTTTATGCTCCGCGCCGTGATATTCGAACGTGCGGCGCATATCCGGGATTTTACCGCAGCCCCAGATGTAGGCGATCAGGATCAGGATGCGCACCACGCCGGAGCAGAGGTTGACGACCAGCAGCGACTTGACGACTTTGTTGATGAGCGTTGCAAAAATGCTCGGAATCACCATGAACAGCCCGACGGACAGGAACACCGCCAGCACGATCGCCACGCCCATGACAATCTTGTCGATGCTCTTGCCGAATGTTTTCGAAAGCCATTTTTCGAATTTCGTCGGCTCCTCTTCCTCCACGCCGAGCATGCGGCTGGAGGCTTCGAGCGTGTTCATGCCCATCACGAGCATGTTGACCATGTTGACCGCGCCGCGCACGACGGGCCAGCCCATCCATTTATGCTTCTTGGCGGGGGAGACGTACGGATCGCACTTGACGCAGATGGAGCCGTCGGGTTTGCGTACGGCGATAGCGATGCTGTCCGGCGCTTTCATCATTACGCCCTCGAGAACCGCCTGTCCTCCGATATCGACGCGCTGGGGAGATGTATCTTTTTTCGGCATTTTGTCAGCCTGCCTTTCTTTGTGCAATGGGGGGAGAACCTTCCCCTAGGGTGTATCTGAAAAAGGAAGAGACGACAGCTCGAGCGGATTTTTCGTCAGTTCAAGGAGGGAAATCGAAGGTTTAGTGGGGCTAAATCGAGATTTCCCGACGCTGAAATGGCGAAAAAGACGCCGAGATGGAGTCTCCGGGAATTTTTCAGATACACCCTATATAGTATACAACGAAAAAGGCGCGGCGTAAACTCCGGATATGGCGGACGCGTTAAAAAACTTGGAAAAGGAAACAGAAAAGCGAGCCGAAAAACTTCGACTCGCTCTGTCCGCGTATCGATTACAGACCGTAGCGCTTCTTGAAGCGATCCACGCGTCCGCCCGTGTCCACCAGCTTCTGCTTGCCAGTGAAGAACGGATGGCACTTGGAGCAAATTTCAACTCTCAGTTCCGGCTTGGTGGAGCCGGTCTTAAACGTTTCGCCGCAGACGCAGCGCACCGTCGCCTCCTGATACTTCGGATGGATGCCCTCTTTCACTTGTTTCACCTCTCCGCTTGGCTGAGTCTGATCTAATTGAGCAAACCGCAAGGTTGAGTATAGCATATCTCCGGAGGGAATGCAAGCCCTTAATAGAAAATTAAAGAATTAACTGTGCGAAATGGCGCCGGGGCATCAATTTTTCCGGAAAAACGCCTGCGCTTTTTCACTTTACCTGCGGCGTTTTTTCTGTTATAGTTTATATTGCAACCTATACCGTGAAGGGGAGGAAGACAACATGGAAAAGGATTATTTGCATCCTGCGGCGCCGCGGCTGGGATTCGGCCTGATGCGCCTGCCGAAAAAGGACAACGAAATTGATATCGAGCAGACCAGCGCCATGGTGGATACGTTCCTGGAGGCGGGGTTCAATTATTTCGATACCGCGTATGTGTACGAGGGCTCTGAGGAAGCGGCGCGCAAGGCGCTGACGAGCCGTCATCCGCGCGAGAGCTATTTTATCGCCTCCAAGCTGCCGGGCACGCGCCCCGGCCTTCTCACCAGGAAGGAAGACAACAAGCGTACCTTCTTTGAATCGCTCGAACGGCTGGGCATCGAGTATTTCGACAGCTATCTGCTGCATAACAACGCGGGCGAGCGCATCGAGCTGTACGACCGGCTGGACAGCTGGGAGTTCTGCCTGCGCATGAAGCAGGAGGGTTACATTCACCGTCTCGGCTTCTCCTGTCACGATACGCCCGAAAAGCTGGACGAGCAGCTGACGCGCCATCCAGAAATGGACTTTGTGCAGCTGCAGATCAACTTCATCGATTGGGAAAACCATTTCCTGCGCGCGCACGAGATGTACGAAGTGGCGCGCAAGCATAACACGCCCATCGTGATCATGGAGCCGATCAAGGGCGGCATGCTGGCCAACCTCAACGAAAACTTCCGCGGCCGCCTGCAGGAGATTTCGCCCGACGATACGGCTGCCGCGCTGGCGCTGCGCTTCTGCGCGTCTCTCGAGGGCGTGCCGGTGATTCTCAGCGGCATGAGCACGCTCGAGCAGGTAAAGGAAAACGTCCGCACGATGAAGAACGTAAAGCCGCTCACGATGGACGAGCGCTTCGCGCTGCTTGAGGTCGCCGACGACCTGCATCGCAAGACCGGCCTGGGCTGCACCGCCTGCCGCTACTGCACCGAGGGCTGCCCCATGCAGATTCCGATTCCGGAATATATCCGCGTCTACAACGACTGTCAGGCCTATGAAGACCTTTCCGCTGTCAAGCGGCATTACGGGATTACCGTGCTGTCCAAACCGAAGGCGAGCGAGTGCGTGGCCTGCGGTCAGTGCGAATCCGTCTGCCCGCAGCGGCTGCCGATCATCAAGGCGCTGCGCGACGTGGCCGTGACGATGGGAGAGACTCCGAGCGTCTGATAAAGGCAGAAAATGAAGAAGCGAGATCTGTGGATCGTTGCGGGAGCGGCGCTGCTTGCGGCGGCGCTCCTGGTTGTTTCGCGTTTTACCGGCGCAGCGCCGAAGAACGCGAAGCCCGGCACGCCCGAGGGCGTCGTTCTTTCCGCGCAGGGCGCGGAAGAAAACGGAACGCTCTCCGCGCTGGCCGAAAACGGACTGGAACCGGCGGAGAGCTACCTCGTTATCTGGATGGGGGAGACGTACCAGCCGGTGGCGCTCAACGCCGAAAACGCGGGACGGCAGCTGCGCGTGGCGTTCTCGCAGAGCGATTATAACGTGATCGCCGTGGAGGAGAACGGGTTTTCCATGGCCGAGGCCAGCTGCCCGGATCAGGTGTGCGTCAGGGAGGGCGCGGTGACGCTCGAAAACCGCGCGCAGCGCGTGCTGGGCGGCTACGTCATCTGCATGCCGCACAGCCTTGTGCTCGAACTGCGTACCGCGGAGGAAATGCTCGCGCTGCTGGGCGAATCGGACGCGGAAACGCCGGTCGTCGAAATCCCGGAGGAGCTGCGCGAAGGCGGCGAGGAGGCGGCGAATGAATAAACGCGTGAACCGGCTGACCTTTTCGGCCATGCTGACGGCGGTGATGCTCGTTCTGGGCTATATCGAAAGCCTGATCCCGATCCCCGGCGTGCCGGGGCTGAAGCTCGGACTTTCCAACAGCGTGCTGATGCTGGCGCTGTACTGGATGGGCGTTCCGGCGGCGTGCGCGCTGATGGTCGCGAAGGTGCTCCTGAGCGGGCTGCTCTTCGGCGGCGTGTCGGGGATGCTGTACGCGTTCTGCGGCGGCGCGCTGAGCCTGGCGGTGATGAGCGTGCTGGTTTACGCGTGCCGCTCGTTTGGAACGGTCGGCGTGGGCATTGCGGGCGCGGTAAGCCATAACGTGGGCCAGGTGCTGGCGGCGATGCTGGTGCTGCAGACAAACCGGCTGGTGTATTATATGGGCGTGCTGGTTCTGGTCGGCATTGCGACAGGCGCGGCGACGGGGACGCTCGCGGCGCTGCTGATGAAGCATATCCCGCCCGCGATCGCGGCGAAGGTGAAACGGGAGCGGAAAAAGAAATGACGCGCGCTATGCGGAAAAAGGACGCGCTGATCGTGCTCGCGGCGCTGGCGCTTGCGGCGGCCGCGCTGCTCACGGCGCTTTTGGGGCGCGGCGGCGCGGCTGACGGCGTGCGCGTATACGTCGACGGCGCGCTGTACGCTGAAATGCCGCTGGCGGAGGACGGCGAGATTCGCATCGAACAGGCGGACGGCAGCGTGAACGTCGTCGCGGTAGAGGATGGCGCGGCGTTCATGGCGTATTCGAGCTGCAAAAATCAGCTTTGCGTGCAGCAGGGACGCGTGAGCGCCGGGGGCTGGGCGCTGCGCGCGCTTGGGCGGCAGATCGTGTGCCTCCCCAACCGCGTGACCATCGAGCTGTACGCCGCCGAAACGGTTGATCCAAACGCGCCGGACGTGTAAAAAGTCTACAAATTAACAAGCATTTTTACGTACTCTTTAGCCTTGCGCGTCTTGCGTGCATAACGCAAAAATGGTATGATAAATAAGGTTTTTTACAGGGAGCGTGAGCGAACGCAGCATGGAAAACGCGATCAGGGTAATCCGGCTGAACGCGGGGGAAAAACTGACCTCGCCTTCCGCGGTATGCCTCGGTTTTTTTGACGGCGTGCATCTGGGACATCAGGCGCTGCTGAAGGCGACGGTGGAAACCGCGAGGGCGCGGGGCCTTACGCCCTGCGTGCATACGTTCCGGCGGATGCCCGCGCAGGCGATGCACCCGGAAAAACAGATCCTCGAACTGACGAGCCTGGAGGAGAAGCTGCGCCTGTTCGCGCAGGCGGGGATCGAGGCCGTCGGGCTGAGCGAATTCGACGACGAAACGCGCAGGATGAGCGCCCGGGCGTTTATTGAAAAAACGCTGATCGGCGATTTATCCGCGCGCTATATCGTGGCGGGGTATAACCATCGCTTCGGCTATCGCGGCGAATGCGGGGCGGAAATGCTTTCCGCGCTCTGCGCGGAATATTCCCTGGGCCTTTCCATCGTCGAGCCGGTGAAGCTTGAGGACGGCGAGGCGATTTCGAGCACGGCAATCCGGCGGGCCGTTGAGGCGGGCGATTTTGCGCTTGCAGAGCGCATGCTCGGGCGGCCTGTGCCGGAAACATTGCGTAGGAGGAGTGGCGAATGAAGAGGAAGATGGCGGCCTGGATTGTGCTGACGATCATCGCGGTGGTCGCGGCGCTTTGCCTGGCGGTGACCAACGAGGTGACCAAGGATGTGATCGCCCGGCAGGCCGAAGCGGAGGCCGAGGCGGCGCGCAAGGCGCTCGTGCCGGAGGCGGATTCGTTCGAGCCGCTGGAGGCGGAGAACGTGGATTCGCTTTATCGCGGCGTGAAGGCCGGCGAGGCCATCGGCTACGTGGCGCAGGTGACGGTGACGGGTTTTGGCGGCCCGGTCGAGGTGACCGTGGGCACGAAGGCCGGCGAGGCCGTGCTGACCGGCATTAAGGTCGGCGGCTCGAGCTTTTCGGAGACGGCGGGCCTGGGCGCAAAGTCGAAGGAGCCGCAGTTCATGGATCAGTTTGCGGGCGTAAAGGCGCCCGTGATGCTCAGCGACGACGTGGAAAACGACACCGACGCGCAGGAGATCGACGCGATTACCGCGGCGACGATTACGTCCAGCGCGGTTGTGCGCGGCGTGAACCAGGCGGTCGACGCAATTGCGCCGTACGCGGGCTTTGAAAAGCAGCAGGGCGGCGCGCAGGCTGTCGGCGAGGGCCGCTACGCGGCGACGAAGGCCGGATTTAACGGCGACGTGTATGTTGAAATCGCGCTGGACGATGAGAAGAAGATCAGCGATATCGTCATCGGCGACGAAAACTTCAACGAGTCGGCGGGCCTGGGCGCGCGCGCGCAGGAGCCGGAGTTCTACGAGCAGTTCATCGGGCAGACCGGGCCGTTCAAGCTGGGCGAGAACATCGACGCGATCACCGGTGCGACGATCACTTCTACGGCGGTTGTGGACGCGGTGAACGAGGCGCTCGCCGCGGCGAACGGAACCGCTCCCGTGCAGGAAGAAGCGGCTGAACCGGCGCAGAGCGCCGCCGTCGTCGAGGAGCGCAGCGCGAAGGCGCAGGGATTCGGCGGCGAAGTTGCGGTGAAGATCGGGCTGGACGCGGAAGGGAAGATCGCCGCGATTGAAATCGGCGACGAGAGCTTCAACGAAACGCGCGCGTTCGGCGGCAAGGCGCAGGAGCCGGAGTTCTACGAGCAGTTTATCGGGCAGACCGGGCCGTTTACGCTGGGCGAAAATATCGATGCGATTACCGGTGCGACGATGACCTCGCAGGCGGTTGTGGAAGCGGTGAACGAGGCGCTTGACCAGCAGGCGGACGCGGAGGAAGCCGCTGCCGCCGTCGTTGAGGAGCGCAGCGCGAAGGCGCAGGGGTTTGGCGGCGAAGTTGCGGTGAAGATCGGGCTGGACGCGGAAGGAAAGATCGCCGCGATTGAAATCGGCGACGAGAACTTCAACGAAACGCGCGCGCTCGGCGGCAAGGCGCAGGAGCCGGAGTTCTACGAGCAGTTTATCGGGCAGACCGGGCCGTTTACGCTGGGCGAGAACATCGACGCGATTACGGGCGCGACGATGACTTCGCAGGCGGTTGTGGACGCGGTGAACGAGGCGCTTGCGCCGAAAAAATAAAGAGCATGCTGCATTCGAAAGGTGGAATGGGCGTTGAAAAAGTTTACCTTTAAGGGCGGAATCCATCCGCTGCACGACCGGCACGAGGGCAAAACGCCGACGGAGAAAAAATCCGTGCGCGCGTTTGCATCCGATACGGTCTGCATTCCGATGGACATGCATCTGGGCGCGCCGAGCAAGCCGTGCGTAAAGAAGGGCGATCATGTGCTGATGGGGCAGCTCATCGGCGAGCCGGTGGGCGGTCTGGGCGTGCCGGTGCATGCGAGCGTGAGCGGCACGGTGCTGGAGGTCGGCCGCCGGCAGAATATGGGCGCGGGGCTGAGCGAATGCGTGACGATTCAGAACGACTTCGCCGACGAGTGGGTTGAACGCAAGGGGCTTGGCAACGTGGAAACGGCCCCGGCGGATCAGATTATCCCGGCGATTGCCGCGGCCGGCATCTGCGGCATGGGCGGCGCGTGCTTCCCGACGTCGGCGAAGCTGCGCATCCCCGACGGGCAGACGATCGATACGATTCTCGTCAACGGCGCGGAGTGCGAAACCTTCCTCACGGCCGATCACCGGCTGATGCTGGAAACGCCGATGCGCGTGGTGGACGGCCTGCGCGCCGCGATGCGCGCGACGGGCGTCGGCCGCGGAATTATCTGCATCGAGGATAACAAGATGGACGCGGTGGCCGCAATCAAAAAAGCGGCGTATGGCCGCGAAGGCGTTGAAGTCGCCGTGATGAGAACCAAATACCCGGAGGGCGGCGAAAAGCAGCTGATCAAGGCCGTGACCGGCAGGGAAGTTCCCTCCGGCGGGCTGCCGATGCACGCGCACGTCGTCGTGCTCAACGCGGCCACCTGCGCCGCCATCGCCGACGCGGTGATCGACGGCAAGCCGCTGATCGAGCGCATTACGACGGTGACAGGCTGCGTGCGCGAGCCCGCGAACCTGCTGCTGCGCGTGGGCACCATTTTCCTCGACGCGATCGGCGAGTGCGGCGGTTACAGCGAAAAGCCCGGCAAGATTTTTGCCGGCGGCAGCATGTGCGGCGCGTGCGCGCCGGACGATACCGTGCCGCTGGGCAAGGGCGTGAACGGAATCGTCGTGCTGAACGAAAAAGAGGCCGTGCCGCCGGAGACGACGGCGTGCATCCGCTGCGGGCGCTGCGTGCGCGCGTGCCCCATGGGGCTGAACCCGTACCGGCTTCTCAACCTGTGCGAAGCGGGCAACACCGCCGAGGCTGAAAAGGAGCACCTGCTCGACTGTATTTTCTGCAGCAGCTGCTCGTACGTCTGCCCGGCGCGCCGCTGGATGACCGCGGCGTTTAAGAACACGAAGGATACGATTATGGCGGCGAGGAGGGCGAAAAAATGAGACTCAGTCTTTCATCCGGCCCGCATCTGCGCGCAAAGAGCGACACGCGGCTGACGATGCTCGACGTGCTCATCGCGCTTCTCCCAACGACGGCGGCGGGCGTTTACTTCTTCGGCTGGCGCGCGGCGATGCTTGTGGCCGTGTCGGTGGCGAGCTGCGTGCTGTTCGAAGCGCTCTGGTGCGCGCTTGGGCATAAAAAATCGACCGTCGGCGATCTGTCCGCGGCCGTGACCGGCCTGCTGCTGGGGCTGAACCTGCCCGCGGGCGCGCCGTGGTGGATGCCCGTAATCGGCGGCGCGTTTGCGATTCTCGTCATCAAACAGCTCTTCGGCGGCATTGGCGCGAACTTTTTGAACCCCGCGCTGGCCGCGCGCGCGGCGCTGCTTTCGAGCTGGCCCGCGCATATGACCACCTTCCTTCTGCCGCAGCGCACGCTTTTCGTGCATACGGCCGAGACGGCGGACGCGATGACGGCGGCTACGCCGCTGATGACGAAATCCGCCTCGTATCTGGACCTGTTCCTCGGAAACGTTCCGGGCTGCATCGGCGAGGTGTGCAAGGCCGCGCTGCTGATCGGTTTCCTGTACCTGCTTGTGCGTAAGGTGATCTGCTGGCAGATTCCGGTCGTGATGGTGGGCACGGTGGCGCTGCTTTCCTGGGCGCTGGGCGAGGATCCGCTGCAGGCGGTGCTTTCCGGCGGCCTGCTGCTGGGCGCGATCTTCATGGCGACCGACTATGTGACCAGCCCGATGCTCGCAAAGGGCGAGTGCATCTACGCGCTGGGCTGCGGCGTGATCCTCGTGCTCATCCGCAGGTTCGGCAATTATCCCGAGGGCTGCTCCTATGCGATTCTCATCATGAACATTATCACGCCGCTGATCGATAAATACTGCACGCACAAGGTTTATGGGGAGGTGAAGAGAAATGCCTAAGGATGAAAACAGGCCGTCCCTGCGCGGCGTGTTTGTGAACGGCATTCTGAATGAAAACCCGACTTTCCGCCTGGTGCTGGGCACCTGCCCCACCATCGCGGTTACGACCAGCGCGATGAACGGCCTGGGCATGGGGCTTGCGGCCACGTTCGTGCTGATCGGCTCCAACGTGGTGATTTCCGCGCTGCGCAAAGTGATTCCGGATAAGGTGCGCATTCCCTGCTTCGTGCTGGTCATCTGCACGTTCGTGACGATCGTACAGATGCTTTTGCAGGCGTTCGTGCCGTCGCTGTATGCGTCGCTCGGTCTGTTTATTCCGCTGATCGTCGTCAACTGCATTATCCTCGCTCGCGCAGAGGCGTTCGCCTCGAAAAACGGCGTCGTCGCCTCCGCGGTGGACGGCCTGGGCATGGGGCTGGGCTTTACGCTGGCGATGCTGCTGATGGGCTCCATCCGCGAACTGATCGGCAGCGGCACGATTTTCGGGGCGGCGGTGTTTGGCGCGTCGTTTGAACCGATGCTGCTGTTCGTGCTGGCTCCGGGCGGATTCATCGCCTACGGCCTGCTGCTGGGCGTGATCAACGCCATCTCTGAGAAGATCGCCGCGCGCAAAGAGAAGGAAGGGGGCGGGAAGGCATGAGCAACCTGAACTTCTGGCTTTTCATGATCGACTGCATTCTCTGCCATAACTTTATTTTCTCCCGCTTCCTGGGCAACTGTCCGTTCCTGGGCGTGTCGAGCAAGGTGGAAACGGCGACGGGTATGGGCCTTGCGGTCGTGTTTGTGATGACGCTTGCGTCGTTCTTTACCTATCTGGGCTACTATTACATCCTCGTGCCGCTGAAGCTGACGTATCTGGATACGATCATGTTCATCCTCGTCATTGCCGCGCTGGTGCAGTTCGTCGAGATGTTCATGAAAAAATCGCTCAAGGCGCTCTACAACTCGCTTGGCATTTATCTCCCGCTGATCACCACCAACTGCGCCGTTCTCGGCGTGGCCGCGCTGAACATCAAATCCGGCTATAACCTGCTCTGGAGCGTGCTCAACGGCACCTTCGGCGCGGTCGGTTTCCTGCTGGCCATTGTGCTGATGGCGGGCGTGCGCGAGCGGCTGGAAAGCTCGAATATTCCCAAGTGCTTCAAAGGTTTCCCGATCTGCCTGATTACCGCGGGCCTGATGTCCATGGCGTTCATGGGTTTCTCGGGTCTGGTTGGCTGAAGGAGGGGCGAAAATGGACTGGACAGCAATTTTGAAGGCTGTTGCCGCGCTGGGCGCGGTTGCGGCGGTTTTCGGCCTGATCCTCGCCTTTGCCGATAAGAAGTTTTACGTCGAAACGGACGAGCGCGTCGCGCAGGTGCGCGAGTGCCTGGGCGGCGCGAACTGCGGCGCGTGCGGCTATGCGGGCTGCGACGCGTTCGCGCAGGCCGTCGTCGACGGCGAGGCGGAGCCTTCCGGCTGCGCGCCGGCGGGCGCGAAGGGCGTAGCGAAAATCGCGGCCATTATGGGCGTAGACGCGAAGGCGGACGCGCCGAAGGTGGCGCGCGTGCTTTGCAACGGCGAGCTGGGCATCGCCAAGCACAAGTTTGACTACGTGGGCGTGCGCAGCTGCCGCGTGGCCGCGTCGATCGCGGGCGGGCCGAAGCTCTGCCCGTATGCGTGCGTGGGTCTGGGCGACTGTGAGCTGGCGTGCAAATTCGGCGCGATTTCCATCGTGAACAATCTGGCGCGCGTGGACGCGCACAAGTGCGTCGCCTGCGGCGCGTGCGAAAAGGCGTGCCCGCGCAGCGTGATCAAGCTGCTGCCCGTCGAGAGCACAGTGACCGTCCGCTGTCAGAACAGCGAGACCGGCCGCATCGCCCGCGAGATGTGCATGAAGGCGTGCATCGGCTGCAAGCTCTGCGAGCGCCAGTGCGAATACGACGCGATTCACGTGCAGAACGGCTTTGCCCGTATCGATCCGGCCAAGTGCACGCGCTGCGGCAAGTGCGCTGAAAAGTGCCCGGCCGGGTGCATTACGTTAGAGTAAGGGGGGAGACGGTTTTCTGGGGGGAATCTCTTCTTTCAGGAGAAAGAAGAGATTCCCCCCAGACCCCCTTTCAGAAGAAAGCAGATTTTATGCCGCCCGCCCCTCAAAAGGAGGGGCGGGCGGCATGCGTTATCTGCATTTCTGATGATGATTTCTATGTATTGGACGCATCTGAAAATTTCTGTTAGGGTGTATCTGAAAAAGGAAGAGACGACAGCTTGAGCGGATTTTTTGTCAGTTCAAGGAGGAAAACCGAAGGTTTAGCGGGGCTAAATCGAGGCTTTCCGACGCTGAAATGGCGGAAAAGACGCCAAGATGGAGTCTCAGGGAATTTTTCAGATACGCCCTAAAATCAATGTGAGCGATTGGAAGGAGCGAATGTATCGTGGAAAGCTGGAGCCGGTCCGCGTGAAAGGAGAGATAGAATGGAATACACGAAGCTGGGCAGGACGGAGATTGAAATTTCCAGGGTCTGCGTGGGCTGCATGAGCTTTGGCAAGGCAGGGACGATGCACGACTGGACGCTGGACGAAAGCGCCACCGAAGCCGTGGTCAGGCATGCGTTCGATCTGGGAATCAATTTCTTCGATACGGCCAACGGCTATTCCGCCGGGACGAGCGAGGAATATCTGGGAAAGGCGCTCAGGAAAAGCATTGCCCGCGATAAGGTGGTCATTGCCTCGAAGGTTTATTTTAGGAACGATGCCGGGCAGCACGCCGTCGTCCCGCTGCGCTTTGCAGATATTGCGCAGCCATTCGCGATAAGACGTTTCCACCGCAAAGTTGAGCAGCATATGCTCGGCGGAAAGCGCCGCGTCGGCCGTCCAGCCGTTTTTTTCACGGTGCGGGCAATCGGTGGGGAAGTAGTAGAAGTTGGCAAGGTCGGAAACGCGCGTCGCCTGCTGCAGGCGGTTGAGCGTTTCGCTGGATGAAGTGAAATCGCCGCGCACGGCCAGATCGGAGTTCATGACCTGATACGTCAGCAGATCCGGCGTCGCCTGTCCGTCCTCCAGACCCAGCGCGAGGCAGTAGCGGAAGCCGTGATAGGTGAAGGACGGCGTGTAAACCTCTTCGCCTTCGCCCTTGCAGATATACACGTCGCGATGATCGAGCGCGGCGGGCAGGAACGACATGCCGCGCAGGTCGACCTCGTCGTTTTCATCGAGCGTTTCGGCGAATTGCAGGACGATCTTCTGCCCCGGCTTCCCCTTGATTTTCAGGCGGCAAAGTCCGGCGGCGTTTACGCCGAAATCGTACAGCCAGCCGCTTTTTTCAGCCTCAACGCCTTCCATCGGAATAACGGGCAGTCCCGGATGAACATAGTCGCCATCGCGGAGTCGGCCGCGCCGCACTTCGACGGGTGTAAGCTCGTGCGTCGTCACGATCGGCTCGGCCTGGCACAGGCGGCATTCGCCGCGCGGCGTTTCGGCCGGCAGCACGGGCGACCAGTCGCCGTCGTCAAATTCAGGCAGGTTCCAGCCGGGAATTTCGCGGCGCGCGTCGTACCATTCGCCGGCGCGCAGATCGTCGTAGAGGATGGGCGAAGGGGCGCAGCGGAACGCTTCGTCCGCCTCGATGCAGGTTTTTTCGCCGTCTTCCGTTTCGATTTGCAGCGCAAGCGCTGCATTGGGCGCGCTGCGATACCGCGTCAGCTGCAGATCCCAGATCTGTCCGCCGGGGCAGTTGAGCATGCCGTTGCCCAGCAGCAGCCCGAGCGCGTTTCTGCCCGCGCGCAGCTCTGCCGTTACGTCGTATTCGTCGTAGTACAGAATATCGTCCGGGTTGGAGACATACGGCGCGATCAGCCCCTTCGTCAGTCGCCTGCCGTTGATAAACAGTTCGTAAAACCCCAGCCCGCAAACAGTCAGCTTCGCCGCTTTTACAGCGCCGCTTACCTCGAACGTGCGCCGCAGATACGGCGCAGGCACCCTCTTTTCCAGCGTGGAATATTCCTTCGTGGCAGCAATAAATCGGGTAGAAAACATAAAAAATCCTCGTTTCCAAAGTTGTTGAAACAAGGATACCATTTCAGGGATGCGCAGTCAACAAGGAAGGCGAGAGGTTTTTTGCGAGGGCAGAAGACGAGAGTTTTTTGCGAGGGCACCTTTCTTTCTGGAGAAAGAAAGGTGCCCTCGCGCTCCCTCCAAAGAAAGCCGCTTAGGCTTCCTGTTCCGGCGCGCGGAGGGCGCGCCGGAACGGAGCAACCTGTCCGTACCCCGCGCGGCCCGCCCCGCCCTCTGCGGGGCGGACCGCGCAAAGCAGTTTTCCTTGGGAAAGGGGTCTGGGGGAAACCCTTCCTTTTTCTGAAAAGGAAGGGTTTCCCCCAGCGTCCCCAATCGTCCTTAATCGTCCCCTTACCGTACCTTCACGCCTTGTTCCACGTTCCCGTCCGGGGCGAGGTACATTTCAGCGGGGTAAGAATCGAGCGCGGGGAAGGTAAAGAGGGCTTCGGTTGCGCTGAAAGCCTGGCAGCCGAAATAGCCGTTGTCGGCCGCGCCGAAATCGACGGGCGTACCGGAAGCGTCGACGAGCTGAAGCGAGTAAATCCAGTCGGACGCAAGCTCGGTGCCGTCATAGGGCATGATGAGGTTGCCGGCTTCGTCGCGGACGCCTTCGCCGTTTTCTTCGATATAGGCGGCGAGAGAATCGGGGTTGATCTTCAGATCCAGCGAGATATACAGCTGAATGGGGGAGAAGGTAACATCGCGCGCAGCGGCGGCGAAATCGCCCAGATCTTTCCATTCGTTCGGGTGCGTTGTGGTTACGCCGTCGCGGCTGGAGCAATCGAGGTAGAAGGTGACAAGGCCCGCTTGGGGCTTTTCGATGGTGTGCGCTTCGCGGTCGATCACGAGCGAATCGCGCGGCTGGCGCTCGCCGATGGGCAGGGAAATTTCCTCGCGCTTGCCGCTGAGGAAAATATCCTCCTGATCAAGGCACCAGGTCTGGTAGAACAGCAGCTCGCCGGGCTCTTCGCCGCCTTCGACCCATTGCGCCGAACCGGCGGGCATGTTCACGCTCTGCCCGTTGATCCAGAGACTGTCAATCCACCAGCCGATGTTGTCGCGTTCCATCGCGGGCATGGTTTCGTCGTATACATAGCGGACGCCGGTATCCGGGTCGAGCTCGCCCAGCAGCTCGGTCGCCGCGCGGTCGCGTACGCTGTAGACGAGATAGAGCGTCATGCCGTCGTAGGCGGCCTGCCGGATTTCAATGTCGCATTCGTTGAAACTTTCCTTCGCCAGGTCGTACTGGATCAGCTGCGCCGCGTTTTGCGGGTTGGTGTTGAGCGTCACCTCAAAAACGTTGCGGCGCAGTTGGCTTGCCGCGAACGCGACGGCTCCCAGCAGCAGAATCGCCGCCAGCAGATAGACGACCCAGCGTTTGGCCGCGCGGTTTGCGCGATGCTGCGCATGCGCGGGCCTGTGTTCAGCGCGCTTGCGCGCGGGATAAATCTCTTCCGCCTCCTGGGCGACGATTGCGTCGAGCGTCTGGCGCATGGCCCTGTCGAAGCTTTCGGGCATCGGGGGTACGGAGCGGTTAAGTTCGGCGCAGAATTGATTAAGATTCATGTTATTCCCTCCCTTCGTCGTCAAGGAACGCTCGAAGCCGCCTGCGTGCGTACGTCATGCGCGACTTGACCGTTCCGGGGGATAGATCGAGCATATCGGCGATTTCACTGATCGTTGCGCCCTCGAGATAATACAGCACCATCACCGTGCGCTGCTCGGGGCTGAGGCCGTCAATGGCCTCGCGAAGCGATAAAGGGTCGGCGAGTTCCTCCTCGTGCGCGGGCTCGTCCGCGTCCTCGAGCGAAATCACCTTGCCGCGCATCCGCTGGCGCAGCATATCGTTGCAGACGTTCGTGAGGATTCTCGTCAGCCATGGGCGGAAGGATTTCAAATTGCGCAGCGTTTCCTTGTGCTGCCAGGCGCGCGTGAGCGCCTCCTGCACCGCGTCGGCGCAATCGTCGTTGTTGCCGAGGATCGACCAGCTGACCCGCCAGAGCAGGCACTGTACTTTCATCGCTTCGGCCTGAAAGGTTACGGCGTCCATACATGACCTCCTTGCGTACTCTATAGAGCTGTCATTCGCGTTTCATACAATAAGTCGCGCAAAGGGCGCAAAAGGTTCAAAACGCGCGCAGAGTTTTGCCATACGATATTTCTTGACAGGACGCATCTGATATAATATATTATATCGGCTATGAAAAATAAAGCGTATGACCTGGTGCTCATCGCGCTGTTTGTGGCGCTGATGGCGATTTGCGCATGGATCACCATCCCTGCGGCCGTACCGTTCACGATGCAGACCTTCGGGGTATTTCTGGCGCTGCTGCTTCTGGGAGGAAAGCGCGGCGCGATCTGCATGGCGGTCTATCTGCTGCTGGGCGCGGTGGGCGTGCCGGTGTTCTCGGGCTTCCGCGGCGGCGTGAGCGCGCTGGTGGGCAGCACGGGCGGCTATCTCGTTGGGTTTATCGTATCGGCGCTTCTGATGTGGGCTTTGACGGGCTTCGCCCGCAGGAACCGCTGGACGCTGGCCGTCGCGCTGGCCGTGTCGCTTCTGGCGTGCTACGCGTTCGGAACGGTGTGGTTCGTGGTCGTTTCCGTGCGCGCGGGCAAGGCGATGACGTTCGGCACCGCGCTTTCGTTCTGCGTGCTGCCGTACATCCTGCCGGACGCGGCGAAAATCTGGCTGGCGTATTTCCTGTCGAAGCGGCTGAAGAGGTTTGTAAAGGCGTAGGGGGGAGACGAGGGTTTTCTGGGGGAGGAACCTTCTTTCTGGAGAAAGAAGGTTCCTCCCCCAGACCCCCACCTCTAAGA
>CAKTTL010000035.1 GCA_934615235.1 uncultured Clostridia bacterium | reverse complement strand
TAAGCGGCTCTATCAGTTCCCATTCCTTATCTGTCAGTTCATAACGGCTTACTTTCATACCGCTCACTTCCTTCTGCCTTTATTATACCACTTTTTCTCTACGTTGCTCTCATCCTTTTCCTCTTTTTGACTTTTCAGATACACCCTAGGAGGGGGGTGCGGGGGGAACCCTTCTTTCTCCAGAAAGAAGGGTTCCCCCGCAAAAACCGTCCCCCCGTTACAGCACCTTATCCAAAAACTCCTTCGCCCGGGCCGATTTCGGCGTGGAGAAGAAGATCTCCGGCGGCGCGTCTTCGATGAGCGTGCCCTCGTCCAGGAAGCAGATGCGATCGGACACTTCGCGGGCGAAGCCCATTTCGTGCGTGACAAGCACCATCGTCATGCCCGTTTCGGCCAGTTTCTTGATTACGTCCAGCACCTCTTTGACCATTTCCGGGTCCAGCGCCGAGGTCGGCTCATCGAAGAGCACGATGTCCGGTTCCATTGCCAGCGTGCGCGCGATGGCTACGCGCTGTTTCTGCCCGCCCGAAAGCTTGCCCGGATATGCGTCGATCTTCGAGAGCATGCCGACGTCGTTGAGCAGCGCGCGCGCCTTTTCAACGGCCGCTTCGCGCGAAACTTTGTTCACCTTCATCGGCGCGTAGATCATGTTTTCCAGCACCGTCATATGCGGGAAGAGGTTGAAATGCTGGAACACCATCCCGACCCGGCGGCGCACGGAATAGGTGTCCTCGAAGTTGTCTTTTACGATCTGCTTCATCAGCCGGTTGTAGGCGCCGCCCTCGCGCGGCTTGAGCAGGTCTTCCTTCTTGATTTTCATGATCGCGGGCTCGTCGTCCATGCCTTCCGCGCGGAGCGCGGCATAGGTATGCGACGCGCGGATCACGTCCCAGTGCAGGTAGGGGTCCGGCGGCGTGATCAGTTTGCCTTCGACCCAGATTTCACCGTAGGTCGGCTTTTCCAGCAGGTTGATCGAGCGCAGCAGCGTCGATTTGCCGCTGCCCGAAGGCCCGATGATGGAGATAATATCGCCCTGTTCCACATTCAGGCTCACGCCGCGCAGCACATGCAGCGCGCCGAAATCCTTGTAAAGCCCCTTAACCTCGATCACTTGCGTTCACCTTCTTTTCAAGCGCCTTGCCCAGGAAGGAAAGTCCCAGAACCAGCACGTAATAGAACACGGAAATGGCGAAGAACGGCTCGAACGCGCGATAGGTGCGCGACTGAATCTGCTGCCCGACGCAGAGGATATCCACCAGGCCGATGGAGGCGATGAGCGTCGTATTCTTCAGCAGGCTGATGAACTCGTTCACCAGGCTCGGCAGCACGCTCTTGATGGCCTGCGGGAGGATAATGTCCTTCATCATCGACGGGTAATGCACGCCCAGCGCCATGGCGGCCTCGTACTGTCCGCCGTCGATCGCGCCGATGCCGCCCTTGAGGCTTTCGGAAATATACGCGGCCGAGTTCATCGCGAAGACGAGCGTGCCGGCCTGAAAGGCTGTGAACCGGATGGGCAGCACGAGCGGGATGCCGAAATACATCATGAACACCTGCACCAGCAGCGGCACGCCGCGGAAGACGGACGTATAAAAGAACGCGAACCACTGCAGCGGCTTAAAGTTTGAAATTTTGCACAGCGAAAGCGGCACCGAAATTACAAGCCCCAGGATCAGCGAACAGACGGTTGTTTTCAGCGTTACCAACAACGCGCCGCCGAACGCGGGCAGCCAGTCGAGGATAATCGAAAAGTCTAACTGCATGGTTTCCGTTCCTTCCTGCTATGGTTGTTATTGAAAATCGACAGGCATGGATTTAGGGCGGCAGAGCCGCCCTGATAAAATCCCCCTCGTTGTCCCCTCGTGCGTTTCAGCCGGCGATCAGTACAGCCACTGGTGAATCATCTCGTCCAGCTTGCCGGATTCCTTCAGCTGCGCAAGCGCTTCGTTGAAGATGGGAGTCAGCTCGCTGCCCTTGGGGAAGGCCATGCTGTATTCATCAGCCCGCGCGCCTTCGAGCGGGAAGTATTTGAGCATTGGCTCGCCCTTGTCGTTGAGCATCGTCGTGGCCAGCTTCTTGGAGCCGTTGATGCTCGTCAGGCCGGCGACCACGCCGTCCGTGCCTTCCGCAACCGCCGTGCCGACGGCCGCCTGGCCCTGATACGTCTTCAGCGTCGCGCCCTCGATGCCTTCGATGATCATTTCATAGTTCGTGCCCTGCGAGCAGCAGACGATCTGGTTCTTCAAATCGTCGAAGGAGGCGATTTCGGAATCGACCTTCGTCACGCAGCCGACGACGGAGGTGCAGTACACATCGGAGAAATCGACGATCTGCGCGCGCTCTTCGGTGTAGGACATGCCCGAGATGACCATGTCCACGCTCTTGGCCTGCAGCGAGCCGACCAGAGAGGAGAAGCTCATCGGGACGATTTCAAACTCGAAACCCAGCATATTCGAAAGCTCTTTGATGATGTCGATGTCCAGACCTTCATAGCCGCATTCTTCGGTTTCGGAAACGGTTTCGAAGAACATGAAGTTCGGGCTCAGCGCGATGGTCAGCTTCTTGCCGGCCAGAGGCTTGGCTTCTTCCGCAACGGCCAGCGCGGCGGACATTACGAGCAGGATGCAGAGCATAAACGCGATCATTTTTTTCATTTTATTTTCCCTCCATCTGTTTGATGGGGTTATAATAATACAGAATCGACCCGCTGTCAATACCTATTTTTCATTTTTATGCAGATAATTTCGGAATATTCGCGGTTTATGCGAAAAATCATGCATGAAAAACCGGATTTGCAGACGTATATTTATAAAAAGATATTGCATTTTCTTCGCAAACGTGGTATCTTTTCTCTCGCAACGATCTGAGAATTTGGGAGGAATAAAATATGAAGCTCTGGGGCGGCCGCTTCGCCAAGGAAACCAACGTCATGGTGGACGAATTCAACGCGTGCATCGGGTTTGGTTCCCGTCTGTATGAACAGGATATTCTGGGCTCCATCGCCCATGCCACGATGCTCGGCGAACAGAACATCATCCCGCCGGAGGACGCGCAGAAAATCGTCGAAGGACTCAAGGGCATTCTCGCCGACGCAAAGGCCGGAAAGATTCAATGGTCCACCGAGGCGGAAGATATCCATATGAATGTGGAAACCATCCTCATCCAGCGCATCGGCGAAGCGGGAAAGCGCCTGCACACCGGCCGCAGCCGCAACGACCAGTGCGTGCTCGATACGCGCATGTATGCGCGCGAATCGTGCGTGGAAACCCGCGCGCTGCTCGACGAGCTGATTGAGACGCTGCTCGATATCGCGCAGGCGCACCTGAACACGATCATGCCCGGCTACACGCATCTGCAGAAGGCGCAGCCCGTCACGCTTGCGCATTATATGATGGCGTATGTGCAGATGTTCCTGCGTGACCGCAAGCGGTTCCAGAACGCGTTTGATTCCGCCAACGTCATGCCGCTCGGCTCCGGCGCGCTCGCCGCGACGACGTATCCGCTCAACCGCCAGCGCGTGGCCGAGCTGCTCGATTTCCCGGCCATCACGCAGAACAGCCTCGACGGCGTGAGCGACCGCGATTTCATCCTCGATTATCTCTCCGCCGCGTCCATCTGCATGATGCACCTGAGCCGCTTCTGCGAGGAGCTGATTCTCTGGAACTCCTCCGAGTTCCATTTCGTCGAGATGGACGACGCGTTCTCCACCGGCTCGTCCATCATGCCGCAGAAAAAGAACCCGGACGTGGCCGAGCTGCTGCGCGGCAAAACCGGCCGTGTCTACGGCGATCTGCTTTCCCTGCTGACCGTCATGAAAGGCATTCCGCTCGCCTATAACAAGGACATGCAGGAGGATAAGGAGCCCTTCTTCGATGCGCGCGACACGCTTCTCAAGAGCCTGCCCGTGTTCACTGCGATGCTCCGCACAATGACCTTCCGCGAGGACGTTATGGAAGCGGGCGCCGCAGGCGGCTTTACCAACGCCACCGACTGCGCGGACTATCTCGTCAAAAAGGGCGTTGCTTTCCGCGACGCGCATCGGGTTGTCGGCGAACTCGTGGCCTACTGCATCAAGGCCAACGCCGCGCTGATGGATCTTTCCCTTTCCGAGCTGAAATCCTTCCATCCCGCTTTTGAACAGGACGTTTACGACGCCATGAGCCTCAAGGCCTGCGTCGAAGGCCGTTCGATTCCCGGTGGCCCCGCTCCCGCCGCCGTGCAGGCTTCGATCGACGAGGCGAGGGAGAGGCTGAAGGGGTGACGCTGGGGGGACGCTGGGGGAAACCCCTCTTTCAGGAGAAAGAGGGGTTTCCCCCAGACCCCCTTCCTGAGAAAGCCGCTTCGCCGGGCTGCGCCCGGCGTTGTTAAGAGAAAAAGAAAACGCTGCGGCGGAGAGATTAGCTCTCCGCCGCTTTTTTGCTGAAAATTTTGAAAAAGCGATTGACAAGGCGAATACTTCGTATTATGATGTATTGCGCTAAAGGAGGTATTGCATGGATGGGCAGTTGAAGCGGGGCCTCTTGGATGTTTGCGTTTTAGCGGCGATTAAGACCAAAGATTCATACGGCTACAAGATCATAAAAGACATGAAGCCGTATCTCGAACTTTCCGAATCGACCCTGTATACCATTCTCAAGCGCCTGGAAACGGCGCACATGCTGACGGTTCGCACTGCGGAGCACGGCGGCAGGCTGCGGAAGTATTACCACATCACCGAAGAGGGCCTGCAGCGCATTGAGGATTTCAAGCTCGAGTGGGAAGAAATCTTATCCATTTACCAATTCGTCATGAGGAAGGACGACGGCGATGCATAAACAGGAATTTCTTGCGCAGCTGCGCAAAGGGTTATCCGGTTTGCCGCAGGCAGATATTGAAGAGCGCCTGACGTTTTACGGCGAAATGCTGGAAGACAGAATGGAAGAAGGTCTTTCAGAGGAGGAAGCGGTTTCGGCGGCAGGCCCCGTTTCAGAAATCGTCGCGCAGGCGGTAGCGGATATTCCGCTTGCCAGGCTTGCCAGAGAAAGAATCCGGCCCCGGCGGCGGCCGAAAGCATGGGAGATCGTCCTTCTGGCGCTCGGTTCCCCGATATGGCTTTCGCTGGCTGTTGCCGCAATCGCCGTAATTCTGGCGGTCTATGTTTCGCTGTGGGCGGTTCTTGTTTCGCTGTGGGCGGTGTTTGCCGCGCTCGCCGTTTGCGCCGTCGGCAGCGTACCGGCGTGCGTGATTCTCGCCGCAGGCGGCAGCGGCGCTCCCGGTGCCGCCATGCTTGCTGCGGGAATCGTCTGCGCGGGGCTTTCCGTGTTTATGTTTTACGGCTGCAAACAGGCGACCCGGCGCATTGCGCTCGCTACAAAGAAATTTGCAATGTGGATCAAAAATCGCCTGATCAAAAAGGGGGAAACGGAATAAAAAAAACGACGAAGGTATGGCTTACGATCGCAGGCGTTCTCGTGCTGGTCGGCTGTATCATTTTTGCGGGAGTCATGACAATGCTGAAATGGGATTTTACAAAGCTTTCAACGGTCAAATACGAAACAAACGTCTATGAAATTGCCGAAGCCTTTCGCGACATATCCATAACAACCGATACCGCCGATATTCGATTCGCTCCGTCCGGGGACGGGAAATGCACCGTAGAATGTTACGAGGCGGAAAACGCGAAACATTCCGTCGCCGTTGAAAACGGGACGCTTACGATCGAAATCAACGATTCAAAACCCTGGTATGTTTATATCGGCTTCTGCTTCAGCTCGCCCAGGATCACGGTTTATCTTCCGCAGGCGGAATATGCCGCGCTCTCCGTCCGCGCAGGCGCCGGCGACGTTGAAATACCGAAAGATTTCACCTTCGCGCGCGCCGATATTTCTTTAACCACCGGCAACGCCGGGGTTTACGCCTCCGCATCCGAATCGATCCAAATCAAAACGAGCACGGGAAATATCCGCGTAGAAAATGTTTCCGCCGGTTCGCTCGATCTTTCCACCGCCACGGGCGGTGTGACCGTTTCGGACGTAAACTGCCGGGACGATCTTTCCGTCGCCGTATCGACCGGCGAGGCGCGCCTGACCGGTCTTTCGTGCAGAAACGTAATTTCAACCGGCACTACTGGAAGCGTCCTCTTGAAGGACGTGATTGCCGCAAACAGGTTTTCTATTGAGCGAAGCACGGGCGATGTAAAGTTCACCCATTGCGACGCGGCCGAGATTTTCGTCAAGACAAACACGGGAAACGTTACCGGCAGCCTGCTTACGGACAAGGTGTTCCTCACCGATACCGACACCGGCAGCGTAACCGTTCCGAAAACGGCGACCGGCGGCAGATGCGAAATTGAGACGGATACAGGAAATATCAAAATCGAAATCGACTGAGAATCCCCCTGCGGAGCGCGCAAAACCCGCAGGGGTTTTCGTCGAAATATATTTCTTTTTATTGAAGCTGAATTTACATTTTTATGGTACAATCTCCCTGTCTGCGATCAGCAAAAGGGGGAGGCGGCGCGCAATGGCGCAATACACGAAGAAGGCGATTCTGCACACTTTCACGGAAATGCTGACGGAAATGCCGCTGGACAGAATCACCGTCTCGGCGCTCGTCGCGCGCTGCCAGATCAGCCCGAACACGTTTTATTATCATTACCGCGATCTGTCCGATCTGCTCAACGCGTGGCTTTCCACGGCGATGGAGCCGTTTTTTTCGGCCGGCGCGGAACACTGGCAGGAAAACCTGATCGCGCTGCTGAACGCCATGAAACAGCGCCCGGAAATCGTCTATCACGTCTCCGTTTCCCTTTCCCGGGAGCAGATGGAACGCTACGTTTTCCTCTCGGCGAACGATTTCTTCGAGCGGCTCATCGACGCGGAGCTTAAAGGCCGGGCTTTGCCCGCCGAATCCAAAAAGGACATGGCCGATTTTTGCCGGTATGCGTTTCTGGGGTTTTTCCTGCGGTTTATCTGGAACAGGATGGAGGACGACGCGGCGGACACCGTGCGCCGCCTGGGCGACCTGTGCGGGCAGCTCGTCGCCGGATCGGAGGAACTGAATGAAAACGGAAAGCAATGAAAAAACGCTCTCGCTCGAGCGCGCGCTGATGGAACGGCTGAGCAAGAGCGAAATCACGACCTGGCTGAAGAACTACGCCAAGCCCTATCAGGAGCTGATGGCGTATTATCGCTGCGCGCTGATGGAGGTCGAAACCAAGTTCAACGTGCTCAACGAGGAGCTTTCGCTCGTCTATGACCGCAACCCGATCGAAACGATCAAATCGCGGATTAAATCGCCGGAGAGCATCATCGACAAGGTCATGCGCAAGGGCATCCCGCTGACGGTGGACAGCATCGAAAAAAACATCAGCGACATCGCCGGTATCCGCGTCATCTGCGCGTTTCCGAACGATATCTATATGCTTTCAGAGGCGCTGCTGCGCCAGGACGACGTGCGGCTCATCACGCGCAAGGATTACATCCAGCAGCCCAAGGATAACGGCTATCGCAGCCTGCACCTGATTATCGAGACGCCGATCTTCCTGCACAACCAGACGCGGCTGATGAAGGTCGAAGTGCAGCTGCGGACGATTTCGATGGACTGGTGGGCCAGCCTTGAGCACAAGATCCGCTATAAAAAGAACCTCGCCGACGACGCGCGCGTCGCCCGCGAGCTGCAGGAATGCGCCGAAATGGGCGCCGAACTGGACCGGCGGATGGAGAAGATCCACGAGAGCACGATGGGAGAATAGGAGGGACGGTTTCCGGGGGAGGGACCTTCTTTCTGGGGAAAGAAGGTTCCTCCCCCGGACCCCTCCTCTAAGAAAGCCGCTTTTTATCCGGAAAACCATATTTGATGCAACAAACCGCAAGTATTGCAAAAAGCGGATTTGAAACCCCAACGGGCGGCAAATCCGCTTTTTTATAAATCTCACACGCCGTGCTCCAGCCTGCGTCACCGGCTCCCCCGGATATACGGCTTCGACAGCGCTTTCGGTTCGCGGCTGCGGCCGCTGGTCAGCACCAGCGCGCAGAGCGTCACCACGTAGGGAAGCATGGCCAGCAGCTGCATCGGCAGCGTGCTGCCCAGCGCCTGCAGGCGAATCTGCGCCGCGTTGGCCACGCCAAACAGCAGCGACGCCAGCGCCACGCCGCCGGGGCAATACCGCCCCAGAATCACCGCGGCCAGCGCGATGTATCCGCGCCCGGCCGTCATGTTGTCCGAAAACATGCCCAGCTGCGCCACAATCAGATACGCGCCGCCCAGGCCGCCCAGCGCGCCGTTGAGCGCGCACGCGATCATCTGGCAGCGCTCGACGGGAATCGCCGCCGCGTCAGCGGCCATGGGATTTTCCCCGATGGAAGCCATGGCAAGCCCGGTGCGGGTGAAACGATAAAAGATAAAGCATGCGATCGCCAGCAGACAGACGATATACACGAGAATATCCTGCCGGAAGAACGCCTCGCCCAGCACGGGAATCTTCTGAAGCCCCGGGAGCGGCAGCTGCGGCAGGATGCCGATCTGCAAATGTCCGCCCGCGTTGCACATGAGCTTGTACAGATATCCCGTCAGCCCCAGCGCCAGCATGTTCAGCGCAAGGCCGCAGACGGTCTGGTTCTGCTTGCCGCGCACGCATACCAGCGCCAGCAGCATGCTGATGAGCATGCCGCCCGCCATCCCGGCGAGTACGCCCGCCCATAGAGAGCCCGTATACAGCGCCGCCGCGAAGGAGAAGAACGCGCCGCAGAGCATCACGCCCTCCATGCCGATATTGATAACCCCGCTCTTTTCGCTGATCATCTCGCCCAGCCCCGCGTAGAAAAGCGGCGTCGCCATGCGCACGCCCGAGGTGAGCAGCGCCGTCAAAAACGACCAGGTCAGCATTTTTTCAAGCACGATGCACACGCTCCTTTGCCGAACCGCGCTGGGCAAGCCAGCCGCGAATGAGAATGGCGACGACGACCATGCCGATGAGGATATTCACCATCGCCGCGGGCACGCCCGTCTGCCGCTGCATGGACGACGCGCCCGTCTGCGCCGCCGCGTAGAGAATCGCCACGACGGGCACCAGCTGCGGCCTGTTGCCCGCCAGCAGCGCAATCAGCACGCCCGTATACCCGCAATCGCCCGAAAAGCCTTCGAGCAGCTTGCGCTGAATGGCGAGGAATTCGATCACGCCCGCAAGCCCGGCCAGCCCGCCGCTGAGGATGGACGCGCGCGTCACGCTCAACGGCGCGGAAATTCCGGCGCACTGCGCCGCGCGGGGATTCAGCCCCACCACGCGCATCTGATACCCCCACGTCGTGCGGTCGAGAATGAACCAGACGGCGAGCGCAAGCGCAAGCGCGATAAAGATGCCGGGATGCAGCCGCGTGCCGCGCAGAAGGCGAGGGAGCGCCGCCGCGGCCTCGAGCTTCTCGCTCTGCGCCATGCCGGAGGCGGGATCCTGCAGGAAAGTGCGGACGGCTACGCCCACGAAGTTGAGCGCGATATAGTTGAGCATGATCGTGACGATGATCTCGGAGATGCGAAAGCGCAGCTTCATCCATGCTGCGATCAGCGCCCACAGTCCGCCCGCAAGGAACCCAGCCGCAAAGGCCAGCAGCATGCGGACCTGCGGCGCAAGCGCCGTCGCGCGCAGCGCCACAGCCGCCGCGGCCACCGCGCCGATGTAAAACTGCCCTTCCGCGCCGATGTTGAAAAAGCCCGTCTTGAACGCGACGGCGCAGGCAAGGCCGGTCAGGATAAGCGGCGTGGCCTTGACGAAAATCTCGCAAAAGCCGTTGAGGTTTCCAAACAGGCTCGCGGCGAAAACGCCGTACGCCTCCAGCGGATTCGCGCCGGAAAGCGCGACAAGAAGCGTCGCGATGGCGGCGATTGCCAGCGTCCAGCCGAGCGCCCGCAGCGCCTTCTTTGCCATTTTCATGCTTCCGCACCCTCCTCGTTTTCCAGCGAAAGGCCGCTCATCAGCCGGCCCAGCTTTTCGACTGTAACCTCCGCGCGGGGGAGAACGCCCGCGATTTTGCCGTTATACAAAACGGCCACCCGGTCGGACAGCGCGAGGATTTCCTCCAGCTCCGCCGAAATGAGCAGCACGCCCTTGCCCTGGCGCTTTTGCTCGAGCAGCTTTTTGCGCACGAAGGCCGAAGCGCTCACGTCCAGCCCGCGCGTGGGCTGACTGGCGACGATCAGGCGCGAGGAGGCGACGATCTCGCGCGCGAGGATGATCTTCTGCTGGTTGCCGCCGGAGAGCATGCGCACCGGCGCGTGCGCGCCGAGCGTGCCCGTCGCCCGCACGCCGTAGGTTTCCATGGCGGCGCGGGCGTTGCCGTCCACAGCGGCCTTGCGGAACACATGGCAGCGGGAAAACGGCGCGCCGTCGTACGCGCGCAGAAGCAGGTTCTCGCGCACGTCCATATCGGGCACGAGCGCGTCGTGCAGCCGGTCGTCCGGGATATACGCAAGCCCCCGGCGGGCGCGCGCCTTCACGGACGTGCCCGTGGCGTTCGCGCCGTCGAGCAGAATGCGGCCGCGCACGCGCCTGCGGCGGATGCCCGCCACGGCCTCGGCCAGCTCCTTCTGCCCGTTTCCTTCCACCCCGGCCACGCCAAGAATCTCGCCGCTGCCAACCGTCAGCGTCACATCCTCCAGCGCCGGCCGGCGGCGGCCGCTGCGATAGACCGACACGCCCTGCATTTCCAGCACCGGCGCGCCGGCGGGGGCGGACAGATCGTTGACGACGGTTTCCAGCTCGCGGCCGAGCATCAGCCGGGAAAGCTCGCCCGGCGTAACGCCGGCGGTTTCGTAGGTTCCCTCGCAGCGCCCCGCGCGCAGGATGGTCACGCGGTCGGAATTGCGCATGATCTCGCTCAGCCGGTGGGTGATGAGAATCACCGCGAAGCCGCGTGCTTTCAATTGCCGCAGCACGCCGAAGAGCTGCTCCGATTCGCCCGGCGTCAGCACGGCCGTCGGCTCGTCGAGAATCAGCAGGCGGATCTCGCGGAAGAGCGCCTTGAGAATTTCCACGCGCTGCTTTTCGCCCACGGAAAGCTCGCCCACAATCGCGTCGGGATCGATCTGCAGGCCGTAATGCTCCGCCAGCTCCGTCACGCGGGCGCGCAGTTTTTTGCGCGGCAGGAAAAGCCCGTCGCCGCGATAGCCCAGCAGGATATTGTCCAGCACCGTCATCGCGTCCACAAGCGAGAAATGCTGGTGCACCATGCCGATGCCCGCGTCGATCGCCGCCTGCGGCGATGAAAACGCTGTTTCCCTGCCGTCCCAGAGGATGCGACCGCTCTCCGGCTTGTAAATGCCGAAGAGGATATTCATCAGCGTCGTCTTTCCCGCGCCGTTTTCTCCCAGCAGCGCGTGAATTTCTCCCGCCTCAACGTCGAGGCATACGTCTTTATTGGCGTACGCGCCGTAAAACGAGATGCTGATATCCTGCATGGACAAAAGGGGCAAGCGGATCAACTCCTTCGCGAAAAGAAACGGCTCGGAAGGCCTGAGCCCCCAAGCCGCTTTATGATGATAGCTTTAGTTGCGCACGCTCGGATCGGCGACGATGGACAGTTCGCCCGCGGCGATCTGCAGAATCACCTGGGTCAGCTCGGCCTGCACGTCTTCGGGCACGTTCTTGTTGAAGGGAGTGAGGACGACCACGCCGTCGGCCATGCCGCCTTCGACCACGCCGCCGCTGAAGGTGCCTTCGGTCACATCCTTGTACGCCTTTTCAATCAGCTTGGAGACGTAATAGACGGCGCTGGTGAGCACATATTCATCGGAGAGGGAGGACTGGTCGTAGCTGTCGCCGCAGACCCACAGGCCCTTTTCGATGGCCGCGTTCAGCGCGCCCAGGCCGGAATCGTTCGCGCAGTGATAGACGAAATCCGCGCCGTTTTCGATGACGGCCAAGCCGCATTCCTTGCCCAGAGCGGTATCGACATAGGAGCCGGTATAGACGACCTGCGTGTTGACGCTGGAATCAACGGCGGCAACGCCGTCGAGGAAACCGTTGACGATCTTGTTCATCGACGCGGACTGCACGGCGGAAACCATGCCCACGTTCTTGGCCTGCGTCATGCGGGCGGCCAGCATGCCGATCACATACGCGGACTCCTGGCACTTGAGCTGATAGGAAGCGACGTTTTCGCCGTTGCCCTGATCGCCCTCAATGGAGACGAAATAGGTATCCGGATACATCTCGGCCACTTCGCACATCGGATCGCCGAACTCATAGCTGTGGCCGAAGACGATGTCGTAGCCCGCGGCGGCGTAGTCGGTCAGCGCGGCGGCCATATCGGCGGTGGTGCAGTTTTCGGTGTAGGCGACTTCGCAGCCGTATTCCTTTTCCAGCAGCTCCAGGCCTTCATAGGCGGCCTGGTTCCATCCCATGTCGTTGGCAACGCCGGTCAGGATCAGGGCAACCTTGAGGGGCTTTTCTTCCGCCATCGCGGTGCAGGAAAGGGCCAGAACCAGACAGAGAACGAACGCCAGTACCTTTTTCATCTTTTTTTCTCCTTTTTTAAGTAAATTGGAGGAATTTATCACTGAAGCGCTTGCGCGCCCAGTTTCAGCGGGTGGGGAAGCGGCTGGGCAGTTCGATGCCCGCGCGGCGGCGAATCGCGTCGGCGGCACGCTGCGCTTCGGTGTAAATCGCCTGTTCGTCGAGCGTAAGCAGCTTGCGCTCGCGCATGAGCCAGCGGCCGTCGCACATGGTGCTCTCGACGTTGTCGGAGTGCATGCTGGTGACGAGGTTGGCCACGGTATCGTGCAGCGGGAGCATGCCGGCCGAACGCGGGTTGATGACGATCAGGTCGGCCTTCTTGCCTTCGATGAGGCTGCCGCAGTTCTTTTCTTCCATGAGCGCTTCCGCGCCCTTGAGGGTGACCATCGCGAGCACTTCCTGCGCCTTGACGACGTCGGGCTCCAGCCGCCAGCCCTTATGGATGAGCGAGGTGAGCCACATCTCGTCGACGATGTCCATGCGGTTATTGGACGGCGCGCCGTCGGTGCCGATGGTGACGCAGATGCCTTCGCGCAGCATGCGCGGCACCTTGGCAAAGCCCAGCACGCGCATCGCGGCGGCAGGGTTATGCGAAACCTTGACCTGGTGATCGCGGAACATTTCGACTTCGTCGTTCGTCAGCCACACAGTGTGGACGGCGAGGAAGTTTTTATCCAGCACACCCAGGTCGTTGAGGTGGGTGACGGTCTGTACGCCGATCTTTTCCTTGAGGTATTCCACCTCGTCGCGCACTTCGGCTACGTGCATGTGTACGCCCACGCCGTATTTGTCGGCCTCCTCCTTGGAGCGAAGAATCAGCTCGTCCGAGTTGTTGAAGATCGTGCGCAGGCCGAACCAGACCTGCACGCGGCCGTTGGCGGTGTTGTGGAAATTGCGGATATCCTCAACCGTGCGGGCGATTTCCTCGTCGGTGGAATGCACCCAGTTGGCGGGGAGGCCTTCGCCGCAGTCCATGATGGAGTTGGCCAGCTTGGCGCGCACGCCGGCTTCGGTGACGGCGCGGGCCATGCCGGAAACGAACTGTCCGCCGGGCTCGGCAAACATCGTGCAGCCGGCCTTGATCTGCTCGACGCAGCAAAGGAGCGTGGAAATATAGGAATCTTCTTCGGTCATGCTGCTCTCATAGGGCCAGATGCGCTCGTGCAGCCAGGTGAGCAGGTTCACGTCGTCGCCCAGGCCGCGGCCGAGCTGCTGCGAGGTATGCACATGGGTGTTGACAAAACCGGGCATGACGATCTTGCCGTCGCAATCGATCACTTCGTCATATTCGGCAATCGGCGCCATCCCGCTGTATACGCCCTCAATACGGTCTCCGTTGACGACAAGGCTTCCGTGCGTGTAAACGCCTTTGTTCGTGTCCATGGTTACAATATAGGCATTTTTCAGCAGCGTGCGCATGAAGAGAATCCTCCAACGACATTTTTTACGAACAATATATCAAAATTATAAATATTGTTCGTGTTTTATGGTATACCCTTTTCTCCCGCTTGTCAAGAGCAAAACGGGAAGTTTCCGCGCTTTATCCGGAAGTTTCGGCGTTTTTCATTCCGGCGCGCTCCGCGCGCAAAAAAACGTCGCCCGGCAGGGATTTTCCATCCGCGCGTAGTATTAGACCTTTCCGCCCAAAAGGCAAAAAAGGAAATCCCCTCTCGCGAGAGGATTCCCTTCGAAAAAGCTACTATTATATGTATGTATACGGCGTTTTCTCAGACCTTTTCGAGGCGGGCGATCATCTTCTGCACGGGCGGCAGCATGCACACGACGGCGCTCATTGCGGCTTCGACGGCCATATAGCCGCCGTTGTAGCTGGCGGAGTAGGCGATGATGCCCCAGAAGGTCTGCTTGGGCGCCCACTGGCCGAAATACACCGCGCCGGTGAAGAAGTGGCACAGGAAGCGGCAGAAGCAGGCGAGCACAATGCCCGCGGGCAGCGCCCACTTCGAATCCTTATGCTTGCGGAAGCAGCCGGCCAGGCCGAGCATCGCGAAGGCGATCGGGTAATCGAAGAGCAGCTGGATCCAGTGATACACCTCGGGCTTCTGAATCAGCTGCAGAAGGCCGTAAGCCACGCCGGCCGTCATGCCGGGAACGACGCCGTACATCCAGGAGAAAATCATCAGCGGCAGCATGGAGAAGACGGTGACGCTGCCGCCCATGGGCATCTCCCACAGGGTCAGGTAGCTGAGCAGGTAGCTCATGGCAAGGCATACCGCGCCAGTGACGAGCATCTTGGTGGTCCACTTGGAAGACTTTTTCATGGGTTTTCCCTCCAAATAAAATTCCCGCACGTTTTTGTGCGGGAAACGGAAAGGCAATGCAAATTTACCTTTTCGCTTCCCTACGGTAGGATTACCTACACAGGTTCATGGGGTCGGGCTTGCGCCCTCTCAGCCTTGCGGCCCCCCCAGCGACGGGTCAGATGGATTATACAATGGAAAGCGCCTGAATGCAAGGCGCGGGAGGAAATTATGTATCATTTTTTTGCGTATATGGCGCGTATGAAGCAGATTCTCCGCTGGGGGCTGATGCGCAACACCCGGCCGGAAAACGATCAGGAGCACTCGCTGCAGGCGGCGCTGATCGCTCACGAGCTGGCGACGGCGCACAACCTGCGCCACGGCGGCGCCCTGAACGCCGACCATATCGCCGTGCTGGCGATGTATCACGACGCGGGCGAGGTGATCACCGGCGACCTGGCCACGCCCATCAAGCATTTCAATCCCGAAGTACACGGCGCGTTCGAAAAAATGGAACAGATGGCGCGCGAAAAGCTTCTCAACATGCTGCCGGACGATCTTTCGGGCGCGTACGCGCCGATCGTCTGTCCGGACGAAACGACCGAGGAATGGCGTTTCGTCAAAGCCGCCGATAAAATCTGCGCGTATTTGAAATGCGTCGAGGAAATCCGCTCCGGCAACGAAGAATTCTGCAAGGCGCGCGATGCGATCGGCCGCGATATCGCGCGCATGGGCGAGACGATGCCCGAGGTGCGCGAGTTTATGGAGCAGTTCGCCGGCAGCTTCGAGCTGACGCTGGACGAGCTGAATTAACCGGAAATCCACGTTGGAAAGACGAATCTCATTCAAATCCGCGCATGGCGGACAAATGCATATATCGCACGGTATACTGCCATATCCCGTGCGATATAACGCGTCCCGTTTGGTTACATCTGCATGGAAGCTCTCACAGAGATTCAACCTGTTTTTCTCCGCGGGACAGAGCCTTGCGCGCCCGGATATGTCAGCAGACACAATTGACAAAGCGCGCGTTAAATATTTGGTAAACTGAGCGATTTACTTTCAAAGGCTTTTTCTTTATAATAAGTACATCAAAAGGGCAGAGATCAGGGGTAGGGCCCGCCCCACAAAAAAGCAAGGGAGTGTTTTTTAATGGCAAGCGTAACCCTGAAGAACATCTACAAAGTGTACGCCGGCGGCGTGACCGCGGTCAGCGACTTCTGCCTGGATATCCAGGATAAGGAATTTATCGTTCTCGTCGGTCCTTCCGGTTGCGGTAAGTCCACCACCCTGCGCATGGTGGCCGGCCTGGAAGAAATCAGCGACGGCGAACTCTACATCGCCGACAAGCTCGTCAACGACGTCGCCCCGAAGGATCGCGACATCGCGATGGTGTTCCAGAACTACGCTCTGTATCCGCACATGACGGTTTACGATAACATGGCGTTCGGCCTCAAGCTGCGCAAGACCCCCAAGGCGGAGATCGACAAGCGCGTGCATGAAGCGGCGAAGATCCTCGATATCGAACACCTGCTCAACCGTAAGCCGAAGGCTCTGTCCGGCGGCCAGCGTCAGCGTGTTGCCCTCGGCCGCGCCATCGTTCGCGAACCGAAGGTCTTCCTGATGGACGAACCGCTGTCCAACCTCGACGCCAAGCTGCGCGTTGCGATGCGTACCGAAATCACCAAGCTGCATCAGCGTCTGCAGACCACCTTCATCTACGTTACCCACGACCAGACCGAAGCTCTGACGATGGGCAGCCGCATCGTCGTCATGAAGGACGGCTTCATGCAGCAGGTCGACACTCCCCAGAACCTGTACGACTATCCGACCAACCTCTTCGTCGCCGGCTTCATCGGCAGCCCGCAGATGAACTTCTTCAACGTCAAGCTCGTTCGTGAGAGCGACGGCGTGTGGGCCAAGTTCGGCAACAACAAGGTGCTCATCCCCAACAGCAAGGTTGCCAAGTTCAACGACGAGAGCTGCATCGGCAAGGAAGTTATCATGGGCATCCGTCCTGAGAACATCTCCGACGATGCGAGGATGGTCGCCGCGCATCCGGAATCCTCGATCGACGTCGATATCGAAGTCGTCGAAATGCTCGGTTCCGAGACTTACCTCTACGTCAAGACCTCCGGCAAGGACGAGAACGTCATCTGCCGCGTCGATCCCCGCACCACCAGCCGTGGCGGCGACAAGATCAAGGTCTGCTTCGACGTCGAGCGTCTGCACTTCTTCGATAAGGACACCGAAGTCACGCTGCTGAATCGCTGAAAACAATCGGCCTGATTCCTGCGTGCGGAGGAGGGAATCCCCTCCTCCGCTTTTTTGAGTTAAATGCAAGAAAATGCGAAGGCGCATCGTTAGATGCGTGAAGGAGGAACTGCGCATGCCAGACAAAAGAATTTTGGAGCAGTTGATGACTATGCTTCGCGGCCTTCGGGCGCAGGTCAGGCTGTTTGACGAGGAAGGCGAAAGCCTTTCCGGTACGGAAAGTGAAATCATTCCGGAGTTTCCGCAGCTCGGGATGGCCGTCGTGCGCGACGGCTGGACCTGGCTGCATACGATGACCCCGGCGATTCCCTACCTCTGCGTTGAGGGCGAGGACGGCGCGGCCGAAGACTGCGCGCGCCTTGCCGCCGCGCTTGCCGAATCCATGATGCGCGAGCCGTCGACGACGACCCGCGACGACGTGCTTCGCGGCGCGCTGCGCGAGGACATGCCCGAACCCGAGCTGGTTACGCTCGCGGAGGAATACGGCATTACCGTCAACGAGGAACGCTGTGCGATGCTTTTCCACGGCGCGGCGGAAGTGATCCGCAGCGTAATCGCCGTGGGCGAAGGCGACGCGCTGGTTGAAATGGACCGTCACGCGCTGGTGCTGATCAAGTCCATGCGCAATCTCGAGGGCTACGACGAGCTGATCCAGCTGGCCGCCGCCATCGAGCAGACCGTCATGTCCGAAACCGGCGAACATCCGCTGGTGAGCATCGGCGAATGCGCCGATACGCTGTTCGGCCTGGGCGCGAGCTACCGCGCCGCGTGGCGCGCGCTGGAAATCGGCCGTGTGTACCGCCCGAGCGAGGATGTGTACTCCTACCACAACCTGGTTATGGAGCGCTTCCTGTCCGAGCTGCCGCCGGATATCGGCCGCCGCTATCACAGCATCCTGTTCAACCGCAAGACGCAGCGCCTTTTCAGCGAGGAAATGCTGCAGACGATCGAAATGTTCTTCCGCAAGGATCTGAACCTTTCCGACACCGCCCGTCAGCTGTACATCCATCGCAATACGCTGGTCTATCGTCTGGACAAGATTCAGCGCCAGACCGGCTTGGATCTGCGCAAGTTCGACGACGCGATCACGTTCAAGACGCTGTTCCTGCTGGGCAAGCCCGTGCCGGAGCGCACGGCGCTGCGGTAAAAGCCCTCGAAAAGCCGGGAACTTCCGGTATTTCCACTTTGTTCATCAATTTGCCATTGCAATTTATCCGCGAATCTTCTATGATGGATTCGCGGATTTATTTTTTTACCGGGAGATGAAAAAATGCTGAAAATGAAGAAGCTGCTGGCGCTCGTGCTGGCCCTGACAATGGTTTCCTGCTGCGCGCTGGCCGAAAAGGTAAGCGTGGACAAGGACGAATACGAAAGCCTGCAGAAGTACGAAAAGCTTGAAGAGATTCTGCAGGTGATCGACGCAGCGTACCTGTGGGACTACGACGTGGACGAGCTGCTCGAGGGCGCGGCGCAGGGCATGATCGGCGCGCTGGGCGACCAGTATTCCTACTACTATACCGCCGCCGACGTAACCGACGCGGAAGAATCCTATACGGGCCAATACGGCGGGCTGGGCATCGAGGT
This sequence comes from uncultured Clostridia bacterium, assembly GCA_934615235.1. Classification (GTDB taxonomy): domain Bacteria; phylum Bacillota; class Clostridia; order Christensenellales; family Aristaeellaceae; genus Aphodomonas. The sequence goes on along the minus strand of CAKTTL010000035.1, from coordinate 5,850 downwards.
TTTCGCCAACGCCAACGACCTGACGATCACCATCCGCCGCGTGTTTTACGGCAGCCCCGCGCAGAAGGGCGGCCTGCGGCCCAACGATAAAATTATCGCCGTAAACGGCGAAGACCTGACCGCGTACGACCTGAACAAGGCGGTTTCCATCATGCGCGGCGAGGTTGGCGGGGAAGTGACGCTGACGATTCTGCGCGAGAGCGAAGTTTTCGACGTGACGCTTACGCGCGCCATCGTGGAAACGCAGATCATCGACAGCGAGGTGCTGGACGGCAACATTGGCTACATTCGCGTCCATTACTTCGAGGGCAACTTGGATACGCAGTTCCAGAACACCGTCGAGGAATTCCAGAAGACGGGCGTGAAGGGGCTGGTCATCGACCTGCGCGATAACGGCGGCGGATACGTCGATCTCGCCACGGCCGTGGCCGATATCTTCATCGACGACGACGTGATCTTCTCCAGCAAGGACAAATACGGCCGCAAGCTGGCCTATTACGCCGATCCCGGCGCGTGGGACATCCCCGTCGTGCTGATCCTGAACAAATACTCCGCCAGCGCGTCGGAGATCCTCGCGGGCGCGCTGCGCGACAGCGCGGGCGCGGAGCTTGTGGGCACCGTTTCTTTCGGCAAGGGCATCATGCAGTCGGTCTACACGTTCTCCGACGGCGAATCGGGCATGCAGACGACGAGCGAATACTGGTACACGCCGGGCGGCGAATGCATCCACGGCGAGGGCCTGAAGCCCGACGTAGAGGTCGAACTGCCCGAAGACGCGCTGGATGAAAACTTCAACATCATCCGTGAAAAGGACGCGCAGCTGCAGGCCGCCGTTGCGGAAATTGAAAAGATGCTCGCCGGGGAAACTGCGGACGCGACGGAAGAGGCGGCGAAGGACTCGACGGAGGTCGCCGCGAAGGACGCCGCCTGAGCGGCGCCTGCGCCGCAAAAACACACGATTTTTGCGAAGAAAACAAACTTTGCCAACAAAATATCTTTCCTGAACCGACATTTTATGGTATACTACTTGCGGATTTCAAAAAGGGGGAAAAAAGCATGCAATTTACCCGCGAAGTGGAAGAAATGGTTTGCGTCGCTAAGGGCTGCAATCATGGTCCGGCTCCCATTCCCGAGGAAGGCAAATGGGTCCAGTCCAAGCAGATCAGCGATATTTCCGGTTTTACTCACGGCATCGGCTGGTGCGCGCCTCAGCAGGGCGCCTGCAAGCTGTCGCTGAACGTGAAGGAAGGCGTCATCCAGGAAGCGCTGGTTGAAACCATCGGCTGCTCCGGCATGACCCATTCCGCGGCGATGGCCGCCGAAATCCTGCCCGGCAAGACCGTGCTGGAAGCGCTGAACACGGACCTCGTGTGCGACGCGATCAACACCGCCATGCGCGAGCTGTTCCTGCAGATCGCCTATGGCCGCACCCAGAGCGCCTTCTCCGAAGGCGGCCTGCTCATCGGCGCCGGCCTGGAAGACCTGGGCAAGGGCCTTCGCAGCCAGGTGGGTACGATGTACGGCACGCTCGAAAAGGGCCCCCGTTACCTCGAAATGGCCGAAGGTTACGTCCTGGGCATCGGCCTGGACAAGAACGGCGAAATCATCGGCTACAAGTTCGTCAGCCTTGGCAAGATGATGGACGCCATCAAGAAGGGCGTCGATCCCAAGGAAGCGTATGAAAAGAACATCAACACCTACGGCCGCTTCAACGAGGCCGTCCAGGTGATCGACCCGCGCAAGCAGTAAGGAAGGAGGAGCAAGCAATGGTCCGTTTTGAAGGCTACGAAAGAAGAATCGACAAGATCAACAAAGCGCTCCAGGAATATGGCTTCGCCTCCCTGGAAGACGTTAAGGCTCTGCTCGACTCCAAGGGAATCGACGTGGAGAAGATCGTGCACGGCGTGCAGCCCATCGCGTTTGACAACGCCGTCTGGGCGTACACCCTCGGCGCGGGCATCGCGCTGAAAAAGGGCGTGAAGACCGCCGCTGAAGCGGCCGAAGCGATCGGCCTGGGCCTGCAGGCGTTCTGCGTGCCCGGTTCCGTCGCCGAGCAGCGCAAGGTCGGCCTCGGCCACGGCAACCTCGCCGCGATGCTGCTGAGCGAAGAGACCAAGTGCTTCTGCTTCCTCGCCGGCCATGAGAGCTTTGCCGCCGCCGAAGGCGCCATCGGCATCGCCCGTACCGCCAACAAGGTCCGCAAGGAGCCGCTGCGCGTCATCCTCAACGGCCTGGGCAAGGACGCGGCCTACATCATCAGCCGCATCAACGGCTTCACCTATGTGAAGACTCAGATGGATTACTATGCCAACGAAGTGAAGGTTGTCAGCGAGACCGCTTTCTCCGACGGCGACAAGGCGAAGGTTCGCTGCTACGGCGCGGACGACGTGAACGAGGGCGTTGCGATCATGCGCCTGGAAGACGTCGACGTCTCCATCACCGGCAACAGCACCAACCCCACCCGCTTCCAGCATCCGACTGCCGGCACCTATAAGAAGTGGTGCAATGAGAACGGCAAGAAGTACTTCTCCGTGGCTTCCGGCGGCGGCACTGGCCGCACGCTGCATCCGGACAACATGGCCGCCGGCCCCGCCTCCTACGGCATGACCGACACCATGGGCCGCATGCACTCCGACGCCCAGTTCGCGGGCAGCTCCTCCGTCCCGGCGCACGTCGAGATGATGGGTCTGATCGGCATGGGCAACAACCCGATGGTCGGCGCGACCGTTGCCGTCGCCGTCGCGGTTGAAGAGGCCGTGAAGTAAGGCTATATAAGTTTTTAAGTCCTCCTCCGGAAACGGGGGAGGACTTTTTTCTGCCTGTTTTGTCTTGTTTTCGGCCTTTTGCCCACGGTTGCCCACGAGTTGTTTCCGGTTTCGCGGCTTTGCCCACGCCACGCGCGAATCAACGATATAACTCTGCAAGCAACGCAGCCGTTCGTCGCCGAATCACGTCGGTATCGTGTGCATATCGCCACGCCGCTTCCATCTTTGCAGGCCCCAATCGTTCCCGTATACCGCGAAGCAAAACCTTCGCTTTCCTTTTCTCTTCACTCCCCGCTCCAAACAGCCCCCCAAAAAAATCGCGCCGGGAATTCCGTTTTGCCGTAACAGCAGCCCCGCGCCCATCCCGCGCGCCCTCCGCGCGCGGGATGGGAAAAAAGAAGCGGTTTTTCCTTCGGAAAGGGGTCTGGGGAAAACCCTTCCTTTTTCTCAAAAAAGGAAGGGTTTTCCCCAGAAAATCATTCTCTATTCCCCTTAAAAATTCATTCCCTCTTCCCCAGCACCGCGATTTCCATTTCGATCGTAATCTCAGTGAGCGCGTCGGGGTTTGCCGCGTGGGCGTGCGTGAGCGGGGTCATGCGCACGGCGTCAGCGCGGAGCGGTTCGGGGAGCGGAAAGGAGTAATGAAGCGTTTCGCGGGCGAGCGACCGGAAGCGTTCGCCGCCGGTTTCGTCGAGGCGGCGGAGCACGTCGTCGTTGCGGTAATCGCGCTGGCCCGCGAGCGCGCGGATTTCGCGCAGATAGCCCGGCCCTGGGAGCGCCTTGATGAGCACGCCGCCGGGCTTGAGCACGCGCGCAAACTCGGCGTAGCGCGCCGGGGTGAAAACGTCGAGCAGGGCGGAAGCCGCGCCGTCCTGTACGGGAATACGCGTCAGATCGGCTACGAGGAACGCGACGCGCCGCGCGCGCTCGTCCTTCGGGCCGCTTGCGGCCAGATAAACCGCGTCCCGCGCCAGATCGAACGCAACGACGCGCCGGAACTGCGCCGCCAGCGCTTTGGCGTAAAAGCCCTCGCCGCAACCCGCGTCCACGAGCAGCGCGTCGTCCGGCGCATACTGCGCGGCCAGACGGGAAAGCGTTTCGACCACGGGCGCGTACGCGCCGCTTTCCAGCACGCGGCGGCGGCTTTCAAACAACGGCCGCGTATAGAGCGCGTCCAGCGCGCGGCCCGGAGCGAGGTTGACGTAGCCCTTGCGCGCAACGTCGAAGCAATGCCCGCTCTCGCAGACGAGGCTGCTTTCGCGCCGCGAGAAGGGCGCGCCGCACGCCGGACAGCGCAGGAGCGCGACAGGCAGATCGTACGTCACGCCGGTCAGCCCATAAAAACCTTTACGACGATTTTCTTCGTCGTTCCCTCGCCGAGGCACGGCTTATGCGCGTCCCAGGGGAAGAAAACGGCAAACGTGCCCTTGTGCAGCGGAAGCTCGACGCAGGGGGCGGTATCGCCGGTGAAGACGATGTCGCTCTGCTGGTTGTATTCGTCCCAATCGCCCAGCGCGGCGACGGGCGCGACGTCGATCGTTTCGCCTTCCGTCAGGGCGATCTGAATATCGGCATAAAGGCGATGCGCTTCGTAGCGGCTGCCCTCGCGCGGCTTGAGCACGGGCTGGCTGACGGCGAAATAGTTCTTCTCGTCGATTTCATAGCGGCCGTCGGCGAGGGAGAAGAGATCGCGCGCTTCCAGCGCGTCGATGGCGCGGGCGAAAGACTCGCCCAGGCAGCGGTAACGGCCGAGGTTTTCGAGGCTGTCGTAAATCATGCGGAAACATCCTTTCTTTTTCGATTGTTAAGGCGACATCGCCCGACGCGCCGCCGAGTTGTGCGGTGTCGCCTTAAAAAATCGCGCCGGACTGAGACAGTCCGGCGCGAAGTTGAGCGCGCTTATTCGGCGGTATAGGGCAGCAGCGCGATGGCGCGCGCGCGCTTGATCGCCTCAGACAGCTGACGCTGATGCTTGGCGCAGTTGCCGGTCATACGGCGGGGCAGGATCTTGCCGCGCTCGTTGGTGAAACGGCGAAGGCGGTTCACATCTTTGTAATCGATGAATTCAATCTTATCAACACAGAAGCTGCACACCTTGCGGCGGGGTTTCCGGCCGCGCGGGCGGCGGGCAGCGCGATCGCCACGATCTTCGGACATTGCGTTAATCCTCCTTGATTTGTTAGGCTTCCTTAGAAGGGAAGCTCGTCCTCATCCACTGGGGTAAAGCCGGAATCGGCCGGGGAGAAGCCCGACGGAGCGGCGGGCGCGGCGGGAGCCGCAGCACGGGACGCATAGCCGCCGTCCTGCTGCGCGCTGGACAGGAATTCAATATCGTCGGCGACGATATCGACCGCCGTGCGCTTGGTTCCATCCTGCGCGTCGTAGGTGCGAATCTGGATCTGGCCGACCACGCAGACCTTGCGGCCCTTGGAAAGATACCGGGCGCAAAGCTCTCCCAGCTGACGCCACGCGGTAACGTTGAAGAAATCAACGTCCGGCTGGCCTTCCGACTTGCGGCGGCGATTGACCGCCAGGCCGAAAGAGCAGAGCGTCGTACCCTGGGACGTGGCGCGGGTTTCAGGATCCCTCGTAAGGTTTCCGATCAGAATGACCTTATTCATACATCACACCCGCTTTCTTTCGTTCTCAGGCTTCCGTCGCGGTTTCTTCAACGGCAGCGGGAGCTTCTTCAGCGGCCGGCGCTTCTTCGGCAACCGGGGCGGCCGGACGCACCGGGATGGCGCGCGGCTTCACGCTGGTGTGCTTTTCTTCCAGACGGATGACCAGGTAACGCAGCACCTGCTCGTTGATCTGCAGAAGGCGCTCCATTTCGTGCGGCACTTCAGACTCAGCGCTGAAATTCACCAGCACGTAGTAACCTTCGGTCTTGTAGTTGATGGCGTAAGCAAGACGGCGCTTGCCCCATTCATCGACCTTTTCCACCACACCGCCGTTGGCAGCGATCTGCGCGGACACCTTTTCGATCAGCTCTTTGCGAGGAGCGTCTTCGAGGGCGGCGTCGATGATGTACATCATTTCGTATTTGTTCAAACCCTTTCACCTCCTTATGGACTCTGGCCCCGCG
>CAKTTL010000034.1 GCA_934615235.1 uncultured Clostridia bacterium | reverse complement strand
CCGGTGGGCATGTCCTTATGCACCCAGGAGCACTGCTCGCGCACGTTGGCGATTTCCACCATGTAGGGGTTAATTCCGGCGGAAGCCGCCGTCTTGCGGAACGTCGCCTCGTGCATGCGCGGCGAGCAGGAGCAGATGACGATACCCGTCAGCTTATGTTCGGCAATCGCATCCTTGATGAGGTTCTGGCCCGCCTGAGAGCACATATACTGATAGTCCGTGGAGAAGACAACGCCGGGCTCGTTTCTCAGAGCCGCCGCCACGGCCTTTACATCGACCGTGCCGGCAATGTTGCTGCCGCACCAACAGACAAAAACACCAATTCTCTGCATGGTCCTGCTTCTCCCTTCACTTGGCGTATTTGCGCAGTGCGCTGACGATGGCCTGCTGCGGCATCTCGTCGTCGAGCAGCGCGGGGATATCGTCGGCCTTGAGGTGGTTCATCCCCTTCTGGCGGACGACCGCCAGGCGGAGCGCTTCCACCAGCTTGGCCGGTTCCACGCCGCGTGGGCAACGGTCGACGCACGCAAAGCAGGAAAGGCACTGATAGATCGATTTCGATTTCATCAGCGTTTCAATATCGCCCTGTTCCACCATGTAAACGAACTGATGCGGATGGTATTCCATCTCGTCGTACGCGGGGCACGTGGCGCTGCACTTGCCGCAGCGCATGCACTTGAGGGGATTCACGCCGCTCGAGCGCAGGACCTGTTCCTTAAGCAACTCGTTCTTCGTCATTACGCTTCCTCCTCAACGCCCAGCGCCTGCGCCAGCAGCTCGGTGAAATAAACCACCGGCATCCCTTCGCTGTGCCGAGCCAGGTTATAGCGGCAAAGCGGGCACGCGGTTACAACCAGATCCGCGCCGCAGTTCTTCGCGTTTTCGAGCACCTTGCGGCTCTTTTTGCACGCGGATTCTTCGTTTTCCAGCGCGATATAGCCGCCGCAGCATTCGTTGCGTTCAGACCAGACGACCGGCTCCGCGCCCAGCGCGCGGATGAGATTTTCCATAATCTGCGGGTTCTCGGGGTCGTCCATCTGCATCACCTTGGCCGGGCGCAGCAGCATGCAGCCGTAATACGCCGCAACCTTCCTGCCCTTGAGGGGATTGACGACCGCTTCCTTCACCCTGTCGAAGCCGACCTTATCGCGCAGCAGCTCGAGGTAATGGAGCACCTCGGCCTCGCCGTGATACTCGCCGGGGAAGTCCTTATCCTGCGCCATGTAGCGGTTCGCCTTGGCGGCGAATTCCTCGTCCGTCTGCATGGCGGCGTTCGTCTGCTTGATGACGTTATGGCACGCGGAACAGACCGTCACCAACGGCTCGTTCGCATCCGCGGCCGCCTTCAGCGCGCGCACGCTGGAAAGCTTGGTGGCGATTTCGTCCCTGGCCGTCACGAACACGCCGCCGCAGCACTGCCAGTTCTCGATCTCGCAAAGCTCCACGCCCAGCTTCTTCGCGCAGGCGCGCGCCTGAACGTCCAGCTCTTTCGCCTTTGTGCGGAGGGTGCAGCCCGGGAAATAACTTACTTTCATGAGAGCCTCCGTTTATTTCGTGAAAGCGTATCCGTGCCCGCAGGCCCGGATACGCCGAAATCATCGTCAGACCATCTGTTCGGGATGGAACACTTCGTCGAACTTTTCTTCCGTCAGGAAGCCGAGCTCGACGCAGGCCTGCCTGAGCGAGATATTGTCCTTAAACGCCTTCTTGGCCGTCCTGGCCGCGTTTTCATAGCCGATATACGGGTTGAGCGCGGTGACGAGCATGAGAGAGTTGTGCAGGTTGTGGTACATCTTTTCCCTGTTGGCGGTGATGCCCACGGCGCACTTGTTGTTGAAGGACAGAATCGCCTCCGCCATCAGGCGGGCGGACTGCAGGAAGTTATACGCGGCGACGGGCATGAACACGTTCAGTTCGAAGTTGCCCTGAGAGGCGGCGATTCCCACCGCCACGTCGTTGCCCATGACCTGCACGGCGACCATCGTCACCGCCTCGCACTGCGTGGGGTTGACCTTGCCGGGCATGATGGACGAACCGGGCTCGTTCTCCGGGATATGGATCTCGCCCAAACCGTCGCGCGGGCCGGAAGCCAGCCAGCGCACGTCGTTGGCGATCTTCATCATGTCGCACGCGGTGGCCTTGATCGCGCCGTGCGCGAAAACGATCTCATCCTTCGAAGTGAGCGCGTGGAACTTGTTTTCAGCCGTCACAAAGGGCTTGCCGGTCAGCTCCGCAACCTTCTTTGCAACCACTTCGCCGAAAGCTTTCGGCGCGTTCAGGCCGGTGCCCACGGCGGTTCCGCCCAGCGCCAGGCCGTACAGCGGTTTGACCGCCATGCGCAGAAGCTCCGCGTCGCGCTCCAGGCTCGAACGCCAGCCACTGATTTCCTGGCTGAACTTGATCGGCGTCGCATCCTGCAGATGCGTGCGGCCGGACTTGACGATGCCCTCGTTTTCGGCTTCGAGGCGCCTGAAGGTGGCGATCAGCGTCTCGACGGCGGGCAGAAGCTTGTCCTCGATGGCCAGCACGGCGGAGATATGCATCGCCGTGGGGAACGTATCGTTGGAGGACTGGCTCATGTTGATATCGTCGTTGGGGTGCGTCAGCTTCGTGCCGGCCAGCTGGTTGGCGCGGTTGGCGATCACCTCGTTGGCGTTCATGTTGGACTGCGTGCCCGAACCGGTCTGCCAGACGACGAGCGGGAAATGCCCGTTCAGTTCGCCGGAGATCACTTCGTCGCAGGCCCGGGTGATAGCCGCAGTCTTTTCGTCGGTCATCTTTTCGGGCTTGAGCTCATGGTTGGCAAGCGCGGCCGCCTTTTTCAGGATGCCAAAGGCATGAATAATCTCGGCGGGCATGGTTTCAATCCCAACGCCGATTTCAAAATTCTCATGGCTGCGCTGGGTCTGCGCGCCCCAAAGCCGGTCGGCGGGCACCTTCATTTCGCCCATCGAGTCATGCTCAATGCGATATTCCATCTTTCAAGACTCCTTCAGCTTAGAATTCGAGGCTGCTGATGACTTCCTTGAGGGTGTCGGCGCTGTGATGCAGCTTAACGATTTCCTCATCCGTCAGCGGCGCGAGCAGCTTGGAATGCGCGCCTTCATAGCCCACAACGTTCAGCACGCTCAGGCAGACGTCGTCGATGCCGTATTCGCCGTGCATCATGGTGGAAACGGTCATCGTGGTATCCATGCCGTTGAGCAGGCACTTGCAGATGTGGCACACAGACACGGCCACGGCGTAGAACGTCGCGCCCTTGCGCGCGATAACGCGGGCGCCGGACTTGCGCACATACTGCTCCACCTCGTCCAGATCCAGCTTCGGGAAAGTGGAAGTATCCTGCGTCATCTTCTCGTGATACTCAAGCACCGGCACGTTGGAGATGTTGGCCAAAGACCACGGGATGAACGAGGAATCGCCGTGCTCGCCGAAAACGTAGGCGTGCACGTTGTTCTGGCTGATGTTGTAATACTGCGACAGGCGGGATTTGAGGCGCGCGGTATCGAGGATGGTGCCGGAACCGATAATATGGTTCTCAGGCAGGCCGGAGTACTTGAAGAACTGATACGTCAGGATATCGACCGGGTTGCTGACGATGATATAGATCGCGTCGGGCGCGTACTTGGTCACCTGCGGCATGATGGACTTGCAGATATTGACGTTGGTCTGCGCAAGCTCCAGGCGGGACTGGCCGGGCTTACGGGCCACGCCGGAGGTCAGGATGACGATATTGGAATCGGCTGCGTCGGCATAGCTGCCGGCATAGATGGTGCAGTTGCTGGAGAACGGCGTGCCCTGACGGATGTCGAGCGCTTCGCCCAGCGCCAGGTCGTTTTTGATATCGATCATGACGATATCCTTGGCAAGCCCCATGATGGACAGCGTATACGCGATGGTAGAGCCTACGTTGCCCGCCCCGATAATAGTGATTTTGTTCATCAAACATTCCTCCCCTTCATAATCGTTCACATTATGTGTCAGCACGCATGGTTTTGCAATGGTTTATTTTATATACATCCGTTATCAATAATGATATGATTGATTGATTTTTCAAGCGCCGCAACGATTTTTTCCGCGCTGGCGCGCGTATCTTTTTCTCGCTGCCCTCCCGTTTTCCCCCATCGTTTTCCATGCGAAAAAGCCACGGTTCATTATACCGTTTTTTTCGGCTGCGCACAAGATGCGCGGCCGCTGTGAAACGCATAAAAAATTGCATAAAAAGACGGAGAATGCTTTCCGCATTCCCCGCCGTATCCATATACGATATATTTTAGCCCCTGCGCATCAGAACGACCTTCGTCACGCCGTAGGAATGCCGCCCTTCCAGCTGCACGTCCACGAGCATTTCCAGCTTCGCGCCCGCGTAAAGGTCCGCGTTGACGATAAACTCCGCCTCGGCGCTTGCGCCCCAGACGTTGTTCAGCGGCAGCATCACCTGCGCGGCGGAGAGAAGCTCCACCCCTTCCGGCGCGTACAGCGTGATCTTCGCCCATTCCTGGCGGCGCATTTCAAAGCAGTTGCGCACCGAGACATGGAAGCTGCGGTTTTCGCCCTGCGCGAAGAACGGTTCGCCTTCGAGGTCGACGATCACTTCAAAGTTCGGATATTCCGCGCGGATGACGTTGCTGCTGAGCGCCGTCAACTTGCGGATGGGCAGATGATGATCCTTGCCCGACCCGTTGATGCGCGGCTGATAGTCGCTCTCGTCGAGGCAATACAGGTTCTCCTGACATTGAATCGTATAGCCGCCCGGCGCGAGCAGATCGCATTTTTCCGTTCCAAGGAAGCCCGGCGTAACGCGCAGCACGCGGTCTGCCAGCTCCGTGCATGTCTGCGGAACCCACACGCCGCCCCACGTTTTGTTGATGCACATCGTCACGATCTTATCGCCGATGGGCGCTTTCCATTTTTCCGGAATGCCGTCCACACCGCCGATGATGCCCAGAATCGCGCCGAGCGTGGCGCAGGTGCAGTCGGTATCCTCGCCCGCGCTGTTGGCCAGCGTCAGCCGCTCGCCGAAATCGTTCCCGTACAGCCATGCGGCGATCAGGAAGCCGACGTTTTCCGGCGCGTCCATGCCCGGCTCGCCGACGCTGGCAAAGCCCATCGCATCGCTGGCCTTCTTTGCTTCGGCATACGTGCATCCCTGCACGCCGAAGGTGCCCGGCGCGGCGTTATGGATGCGCGCCACGGCCTCGCGGAAGGATACGCCTTCCTCTTTGGCGCGAAGCGCCGCATGAATCGCCGCCGCGAATTTGCCGTCCTCCGGGACGTAGGAAAGCGCGATATCGATCAGCTTATACGGATCGCTCTGCACAAACGCGGCCGACTGCAGCGCCGCGCAGAAAATCTCCGCCTGCATTCCCTCGTCGGCGTGATCGACGATCGCGTCTTCGAAGGCGTATTTCGCCGCCAGCGCGGGGTTGCCCGGCGCCAGGCACGCCCAGATTTCGGAGCGGATATAGCAGCCGCAGGAGTTGCGGTAATCGTTATCGACCGCGCCGCTCATCGGCGGCACAAGCCCCGCGCGCAGGTTCGCCTTGCCCGTGCCGTATTCCACCCAGTTGGGGATAACGAAATTGAGCCAGTAATCACCGAGGATCGACGCGTTGACGTTGCGGCCGTAGCGCTCCACGGCGGCAAGCCATACGATCTGCAGATCGAGGTCGTCGTTCGGCGGCGGACCCATAGAAAGATCCTGCGCGTAGAAGCTGACGTCGTTGAACTGCCGCTTCGCCTCGAACGGCGCGCCCAGCACGCCGCCGATGTTCTTGCCCATCCAGCAGCCGGCGACTTTGTCGCGATAGGTGTTAAAATCCAGAAGCATAATTTCTCCTCCTTTTTGCCGGGAGCTTTTCTGCTTCCAAGCGTAACATGCCCGCGCCGAAAAGGCGCGGGTAATAATTGCTGTTCTATGCCCAAATATTGCTCTTTTCGCGCAGCCGTTCGGCGGCCCAGCGCGCATGCCCGGCGACGATCGGATTTTCATGGGCGCACAGCGCCTTCAGCGCCGGCAGATACGCGCGGTTTCCGCTGTTGCCCGCGGCGAGCGCGGCCTGCGCCAGCACGCGTCCCGGGCGCGCTTCGTTCGCGCCGATTGCCGCGCCGAGCTGCGCGCGCGCAGCCTTGTCAAACCGCAAAAGCGTCTCCAGCCGGAACGGTTCGCACGGCGGCGCGATTTGCGGCAGGCGCGCGTTTTTCGGGCAGACCCGCTGGCAGATTTCGCAGCCCAGCAGCCGCGTTCCGTTCTTTTCGCGCAGCGGTTCGGGCGTCGCTCTTCCCGAAAATTGCCATGCGCGCAGGCATTTTTCCGGTTCAAGATTTCCCCGTCCGTCCAGCGCGCCGGCGGGACAGGCTTCCACGCAGCGCCGGCACGCGCCGCACGCTTCGTCGAGCGTCGGAACCGGATGCGCCGCAGCGTTTCCCGGCTCGATATCGGTCACAAGCGTCTGCAGCGTTATGCACGTGCCCCAGTCGCTCGAGCAGAGCAGCGTGTTGCGCCCCTGCGCGCCGAAACCGGCCCGAGCGGCCCATAATTTCGCCGGGATGCGCTGGCTGTCGTCGACAAGCGCGCCCTGCGCGCGCAAAGCTTCCGCAGCCGCCTTCATGGCGCGATACGTCTGGTTGGACTGGAAATAAAACGCCGAAACCTCCGCGCACCCTTCCGGCCAAGCCGAGAACCACGTAAAATGCGAAACCATCACCAGCACGCTTTTCGCCTGCGGCAAAAGTGCGCGCGGGTCGCCCTCGACGCGCTGGCGCACGGCTTCGGCGTTGGGATAATACACAAGCTTCTCCGCAGGCAGCAGCGCGGCCGTGTCAAACCCGGCCGCGCGCGCCGCCGCAAGCGCTTCCTCCGCGCGCGGACGCATCAGTGCCCGCGCTCCAGAATCGGCTTGAGATATTGTCCCGTAAAGCTCTTTTTCACCCTCACGATCTGCTCCGGCGTGCCTTCGGCCACAATCTGCCCGCCCGCGTCGCCGCCGTCGGGGCCGAGATCAATGATCCAGTCCGCGGTTTTGATCACGTCCAGGTTGTGCTCAATAACAAGAATCGTATTCCCCGCCTCGGCCAGCCGGTGCAGAATCTGCACCAGCCTGTCCACGTCGGCCACGTGCAGGCCGGTCGTCGGCTCGTCAAGCACATAGACGGTGCGCCCCGTCGGGCGGCGTGAAAGCTCGGTGCTCAGCTTCACACGCTGCGCTTCGCCGCCGGAGAGCGTCGTGGACGGCTGCCCCAGCTGGATATACCCGAGACCCACGTCCTGCAGGAGCTGCAGCTTGCGGCGAATCTGCTCATGGTTTTCAAAGAAAACGAGCGCCTCGTCCACCGTCATTTCCAGCACGTCGGCGATATTCTTGCCCTTATACGTAACCTCCAACGTCTCGCGGCTGTAGCGTTTGCCGCCGCAGACCTCGCAGGGCACGTAAATATCGGGCAGGAAGTTCATCTCGATCTTCAGGATACCGTCGCCCGAGCAGGCTTCGCAGCGGCCGCCCTTGACGTTAAAGCTGAAGCGATTCTCTTTATAGCCGCGCGCCTTCGCTTCCGGCGTCATCGCGAACACCTTGCGAATCAGATCGAACAGACCCGTATACGTCGCCGGATTGGAACGCGGCGAACGGCCGATGGGCGACTGGTCGATGGCGATAATCTTATCCAGCTGCTCCTCGCCCTCGATCGCGTCGTACGCGCCGGGGCGCGTGTGAGCGCGGTTCAGATCGCGCGCAAGCGCTTTATAGACGATCTCGTTGACAAGCGAAGATTTGCCGCTGCCGGAAACGCCCGTCACGCAAGTCAGCACGCCGAGCGGGAATTTCACGTCCACATGCTTGAGGTTATTGGCGTTCGCACCGCGCACGGTCAGGAACCCCGCGGGCGTGCGGCGCGTCTCCGGCACGGGAATAAACCGCCTGCCGCTGAGATACTGGCCGGTAATCGATTCCGGACAGGCGATAATATCGTCCACCGTGCCGCTGGCCACGAGATAGCCGCCGTTCGCGCCCGCTCCGGGGCCGATATCGACCAGAAAATCCGCCGCGCGCATCGTGTCCTCGTCGTGCTCGACGACGATCAGCGTATTGCCCAGATCGCGCAGGTTTTTCAGCGTCTTCAAAAGCCGGTCGTTGTCGCGCTGATGCAGGCCGATGGACGGCTCGTCGAGAATATACAGCACGCCCACCAGCGACGAACCGATCTGCGTCGCCAGCCGGATGCGCTGCGCCTCGCCGCCCGAAAGCGTCGCCGCGGCGCGGGAGAGCGTCAGGTATCCCAGTCCCACGTCGCGCAGGAAGTTAAGCCGCGACCGGATCTCCTTGAGAATCTGCTTCGCGATCATTTCCTGCCGGGGCGTCAGCTGCAGCTTATCGAGGAAATCGCACAGCTTCACCACCGACAGATCGCTCAGATCGGCAATCGACAGCCCGCCGACCGTTACCGCCAGCACCTCGGGGCGCAGCCGCTTGCCGTGGCACTGCGGGCAGGGCGTGTCCATCATCTGCGCCTCGTAGACCTCGCGCATCGCGTCGGAGTTCGTCTCCGAATACTTGCGCTGCAGGTTCGGAATGATGCCTTCAAACGGCGCTTCAAATTTCATTACGCGGGTACCGGCAGGATATTCGACCGTGATCTTTTCGCCGTTGGTGCCGTAGAGAATCACGTCCAGCGCCTTTTTCGGCAGTTCGCGCACGGGCGTATCGACAGAGAAGCCGTAATGCTTTGCAAGCGCCTGGAAATAGACGGTGCTGCCGCTCGAATCGCCATGCGAATTCCAGCCGCTGGCCACAACCGCGCCCTGCGCGAGAGAAAGCGACTTATCCGGAATCACCGCGTCCGGGTCGATCGTGCGCAGAAAGCCCAGACCCGTACACGCCGGGCACGCGCCGAACGGGCTGTTGAATGAGAACATGCGCGGCGTCATCTCTTCGATGCTGATGCCGCAGTCCGGGCAGGCGTAATTGGCCGAGAAGATCATCTCGCCCTGCTCCGCCGCGTCGACGATCACAAGCCCGTTCCCCTCGCGCAGCGCCGTTTCCAGCGAGTCCGTCAGCCGCGTTTTCATGTCTTCGCGCACCGTCAGCCGGTCGACCACGACCTCGATGGAATGCTTCTGCTGCTTGGAAAGCGAGGGCAGCTCGTCCGTCTGGTACATTTCTCCGTCGATGCGCACGCGCACGTAGCCCTGCTTTTGCAGCCCCTCGAGCAGCTTCGCGTGTTCGCCCTTGCGCGCCCGCACGAGCGGCGCCATAATCTGCAGCCGCGTCCGCTCCGGCAGCGCGAGCAACTGATCGACCATCTGGTCGACCGTCTGCTGGCGAATCTCCCGGCCGCATTTCGGGCAGTGCGGAACGCCTGCGCGCGCGTAGAGCAGACGCAGGTAGTCGTGAATTTCCGTCACCGTGCCGACGGTCGAACGCGGATTGCGCGCCGTCGTCTTCTGGTCGATGGAAATGGCCGGGGAAAGGCCGTCGATGCTGTCCAGGTCGGGTTTGTCCATCTGGCCGAGAAACTGCCGCGCGTAGGATGAAAGCGATTCAACGTACCGCCGCTGCCCTTCGGCGTAAATCGTATCGAACGCCAGCGACGATTTGCCGCTGCCCGAAAGGCCGGTAAAGACGACCAGCTTATCGCGCGGAATTTCAATGTCGATATTTTTCAGGTTGTGCTGTCTCGCGCCCTTGATAATGAGTTTATCCTTCATTGCCTTATCTTACCCTTTTCTTCTTGGGATGCCTGCGGCCTTTGAATTGCGGCGTATCCGCCGGCTGCACGGGCGCGTCTCCGCGCAGCGCGAAAAGCTGATCGCGCAGCGCCGCGGCGCGCTCGAAATCGAGATCCTGCGCGGCGGCCATCATGCCGTCCTCGATGCTCTGGATCATCGCCTCGCGCTCCTCGTCCGTAAGCGCCTTCTCTCCGCCGCCCTCGACCGCCTCTTCGGTAATGGAAAGCAGCGCGTGAACGGTCTTTTTGATCGTCTCCGGCGTAATGCCGTGCGCCTCGTTATACGCCTGCTGGATAGCGCGGCGGCGGTTCGTTTCGCGGATGGCGCGCTCCATGCTCTCAGTGAGAATATCGGCGTACATGATCACGCGCCCGTCGGCGTTTCGCGCCGCGCGGCCGATCGTCTGCACGAGCGAGGTTTCCGAGCGGAGGAAGCCCTCCTTGTCCGCGTCGAGGATTGCGACGAGCGAAACCTCCGGCAGGTCGAGTCCCTCGCGCAGCAGGTTGATGCCCACCAACACGTCGAAATCGCCCTTTCTAAGTCCCTGCAAAAGCTGGCTGCGCTCCAGCGTTTTGATATCCGAATGGAGATACCGCACGCGAATCTCCAGCTGCTTCATGTAATCGGTCAGGCTTTCGGCCATCTTCTTTGTCAGCGTCGTCACCAGCACGCGCTCGCCCTTTGCGACGGTCTTATGGATTTCGCCGATCAGATCGTCCACCTGCCCCACGGCGGGCCGGACGCTGACGGCCGGGTCGAGCAGCCCCGTCGGGCGGATAATCTGCTCGACCGTGTTCTGCGCGCGCTCCAATTCATACGGGCCGGGCGTCGCGCTGACGTAAATCGTCTGATGTACGCGCTCTTCAAATTCCGGGAATTTGAGCGGACGGTTATCGTACGCCGATGGCAGGCGGAAGCCGTAATCCACCAGCGAATCCTTGCGCGCGCGGTCGCCGTTGAACATGGCGCGAATCTGCGGCACGGTCACGTGCGCCTCGTCGATGAACAGCAGAAAATCCTTCGGGAAATAGTCCAGCAGCGTATACGGCGCGTCGCCGGGCTGGCGGCCGTCGAAATAGCGCGAATAATTCTCAATGCCCGTACAATAGCCGATTTCGCGCATCATTTCGATATCGTACTGCGTGCGCTGGCGCAGCCGCTGCGCCTCCAGCACGCGGCCGGCCTGTTCAAATTCCGCGCAGCGCGCGTCCAGATCCCGCTCGATGCTGCCGATCGCCTCGTCAATATGCTCGCGCGAGGTGGCGTAGTGCGAGGCCGGGTATACCGCCGCATGACGTAGATTCGCCAGCGCGTGTCCCGTCGTCGTATCCACCTGCGAAACGCGGTCGATCTCCTCGTCAAAAAACTCGACGCGCAGCGCGCGGTCGTTCTGCGAGGCGGGAATGATCTCCACCGTATCGCCGCGCACGCGGAAGCTGCCGCGCTCAAACTCGAAATCGTTGCGCACGTACTGGATATCGACCAGCTTGCGCAGGAGCTCCTCACGGCTCATCTTCATGCCCGGGCGCAGCGAAATCATCATGCCCTCATATTCGGACGGATCGCCCAATGAATAGATACACGAAACAGACGCGACGACGATTACGTCCTTTCGCTCGCGCAGCGCCGAGGTGGCGCTGTGGCGCAGACGGTCGATTTCATCGTTAACGGACGCATCCTTCTCGATGTACGTATCGGACGAGGCGATATACGCTTCCGGCTGATAATAATCGTAATAGCTGACAAAATACTCCACCGCGCTGTCCGGGAAAAACTCGCGGAACTCCGCGCACAGCTGCGCCGCAAGCGTCTTATTATGCGCAATGACCAGCGTCGGCTTTTGAACCCGCTCGATCACGCTGGCCATGGTGAACGTTTTGCCCGAACCGGTTACGCCCAGAAGAATCTGATCCTTCAGCCCCTCCTGCACGCCGCGCGCAAGCCCTTCGATCGCCTGCGGCTGATCGCCGCGCGCGGTGAAGGGCGCCTTCAAAACAAATTTTCCTTCGAGTTGTTCTTCCATTTCTTTATCCTTATAAAAATTTCGCCGCGGCGATGGCCTTTTCCACCCGCCGCTCCACGTGCGCGCGCATCAGGCGGAACGCCTGCTCGACCGTCTCCTTGTCCGCCTCGGGCAGGCCTCTTTTTCCCGCGAGAACGAACGCGCCTTTTTTCTGCGCTTCGCGCAGCCATTCAAGCGTCTGCGGCGCGAGCGCGGCCCCGGCGGGCGCGCAGCGGGCGCAGCAGGCCCCGCCGTGCTCCGCGTCATAGCGCATGGGCGGCTGCAGGGGCTTTCCGCACTGCACGCATACGTCCAGGCATGGCTCGAAGCCCATGAGAATGGAAAACTGCATCAGAAAAACGGCCGTCAGCGCGCGCTCAGGCAGATCGCCGTAGGTGAGCACGGCGAGCGAAAGCATCAGCATCTTGAACAGCCGCGCGCAGTCTTCCCCCGGCTGCGCCGTCGCTTCGCAAAGCGCGAGCCAGTACGCGCCGTGGGAAAGGCGCGTGAAATCATTCCGCAGCGGATAGAAGTTTTCCTGCAGGGAAAAGCTGGAAAGCGTATAGCGCCCTTCCTTTTCGTAAAGCAGAAATTCCCCCGCCGTAAAAAGCTCCGAAGCGGACAGCATGCGGCTGGTCACCTTGCGGCATCCGCGCGCGGAAACCGTAAGCAGACCCATCGTCGGGGAAAGAATCGTCAGAATGCGATCGTTGTCCCCGAAATTCACATGACGCAGCACGATGCCGTCCGTTCGAATCTGACCCATTATTCGTACCCCAGCGTTCTCAGGTCGTCGTTGCGATTGCGCCAGTCCTCGCGGATTTTCACCCATAGCTTGAGCGACACGTGCGTGCCAAGCAGCTTTTCAATATCCTCCCGCGCCTGGCTGCCGATGCGGCCCAGCATGGTTCCCTGCCTGCCGATGATAATCCGCTTATGCGATTCGCGCTCGCAGTAAATCGTCGCATGGATTTCCGTCAGGTTATCCGACAGCTTTTCAATGCGCTGCATTTCCACGCCGATGCCGTGCGGCACCTCGTCGCGCAGATTGCGCAGCGCCTTTTCGCGGATGATCTCCGCGCACAGCAGCCGCTCCGGCTGGTCGGTAATCATATCGTCCGGGAAATATTTCGGCCCCTCGGGCAGGAAGCCGATAAGCGTCTGCTTGAGCCTGTCCATCGAATCGCCGCGCCGGGCGCTGATGGGGATGATCTCGTCGTACCCTTCGATGTTCAGCGACGCCAGCAGCGGCGCGAGCGTCTGCGGCGTCATCAGGTCGACCTTGTTGACGACGAGCGCCTTTGGCACCTTCATCTGCGCCATCCGTTCGACGATCTGCCGGTCCTGCGGGCCGCAGGCGGCGCCGTCAATCATCACCAGCAGCGCGTCGATGCCCTCGAGCGCGTCGTTGGCGGATTTGATCATGTATTCGCCCAGCTTCGTGCGCGGCGTGTGCAGGCCGGGCGTATCGAGAAAGACCATCTGCCATTCGTCGCTCGTGGCCACGCCCATGATGCGGTTGCGCGTCGTCTGCGGCTTGTCGGAAACGATGGCCACCTTCTCGCCGACGAACGCGTTCATCAGCGTCGACTTGCCCACGTTCGGGCGGCCGACGATTGCAATAAATCCGGAATGAAAACTCATTTGCTGTTTACCTCGTCCAAGCTTTCCGGTCCGAAGCTCAGGGGCAGAAGCGCCTGCAGCGTCGTCACCTGAATATCGTCCTCGCCCGTGACGAGGATCACTTTCATATCCTTTGCAAACTCCCGCAGAAACTGACGGCATGCGCCGCAGGGCGAAGTCTGCGTGCCTTCGGCGTAAATGGCGATGGCCTCGAACTGCCGCGCTCCCTCGGCGACGGCCGTCGTCGCCGCGTTGCGTTCCGCGCAGATGGTCAGGCCATAGCTCGCCTGCTCCACGTTGCAGCCGCGGAACATCCGCCCGTCCGCCGTGCGGATGCACGCGCCCACGTTATAATGCGAATACGGCGTATAGGCGTTTTGAAACGCCGCCTTCGCCGCGTCGATCAGTTCCCAGTCCGCGTCGGTCAGTTCGCGCGGAAGGCTCGCCTTTTCCATGACTTTCTCCTCCATCCCGCGCATCACGGCGCGTTCGTCCTCCTCCATATGGTCGTAACCCATCAGGTGCAGCATGCCGTGCGCGAAAAGGAAGCCCGTCTCCCGCCGCAGCGAGTGGCCGTACTCGGCGGCCTGCTCCCGCGCGCGCGGCAGCGAAATGATGATATCGCCCAGATACACGCCGCCGATTTCCGGATCCAACTCGCGCCGCAGCCGGGCGGGCACGTCGCGCGCCGTCTTCCCCTTCGGATACGACACCGTCGGGAAGGACAGCACGTCCGTCGGGCGGTCTATTCCGCGCTGCGCGCGGTTAATCTCCCAAATCCCCTCGTCGTCCGTGAGCGTGAAGCCGACGGCATAGCGGCCGCTCAGCCCCTCGCATGCGACCGCGCAATCCCCCACGTGGTTAAGAAGCGCTTCGAGCCACTCAGGCGTTTCCGTTCTCTCCGCCGTGATCTCCAGCAGCATTTTCGGCCTCGCCTCCCTTTTCGTTCGTGCTCATTCCCAAAATGACGCCGGGCCGCAGCGCAGGCCGCGAAGCCGGCTGGCGCGCCGCGCCGTCCTCCATCTTCGGGTATTCGATGCGCTGATGATACACGCCGTTCATCACCTGCGCGAAGGTATCAATGATGCGGCTGACGTCGTTAAGGCGCAGCGGCGTTTCGTCCAGCTGCCCGGAATCGATCTTCGCCTTCACCAGCTCGCGGATTTTTTTTGCGATTTCCTCAGTCGTCCGGTCGGTGCCCGCGCGCACGGCGGCCTCGACCGTATCGGCCATCATCAGAATGCCGGCTTCCACCGTCTGCGGCTTCGGGCCGGGATAGCGGAAATCGTCCAGGTTCGTCTCGTCCGCCTTGTCGGAGGTGAGCATCTTATGATAGAAGTACGACACGCAGCTGTCGCCGTGATGCTGCTCGATGCAGTCGATCACCGGCTGCGGCAGATGATAATGCCGCGCCAGCTGCACGCCGTCGCGCACATGCTCGATCAGAATCGCCGCGGAAACGCGCGGATCGGTATGGTCGTGCGGGTTCTCGCCCACCTGGTTTTCCTTAAAGTACAGCGGGCGCTTGAGCTTGCCGATATCGTGATAATACGCGGCCACCCGCGCCAGCAGCGGGTTCGCGCCGATCGCCTCGGCCGCGGCCTCGGCAAGGTTCGCCACCATGATGGAATGGTGATACGTGCCGGGCGTTTCCACCAGTAGGCGGCGCAGAAGCGGCTGGTTCGGGTTTGCCAGTTCCAGCAGCTTATAGGGCGTGACAAGGTTGAACATCGTCTCCAGCAGCGGCTGGAAAGCGATGCAGAGCACGGCGGAGAAGAACGTGCCGCCGCCGCACCAGAGCGCATCGTTCCAGACGCCGGAAATGTTGTTGTTCGTCAGAAGGCCGATGCAGAGCATCGCCGCCACATTGATGAGCGTCATCACAAAGCCGGCGAAGAAGACGATCACGCGCTGCTGGTTTTTGCGCATGATAAACACGCCCGCCGGCGCGCTCATGAGCCCGGAAAAGAGGATGCTCAGAATCTGCTGGGAAGAAGAGGAAGTCGTGCTGTCGCTGATCACGCCAATGAAAACGAGCGCAATAATATTGGCCATCATCGCGAAATTCGGCGAGATGAGCGCCGTCACCAGCAGCGGCACGACGGCAATGGGCACAAAATACGGGTTCAGCTTCGAAGAGAAGAACGAAATAACCGCCGTCGCCGCGAAGATAACCGAGAGCATCAGCATCAGCCGCGGCTGGCGCATCACGTCGCGCGCGAAGCGCAGCATATAGAAGAACATCGCCGCCAGCGCCAAAAGTCCCACCATCGCCGCGCCCATGAACAGCATTTTATCGAACTTGTTACCCTCGAGCAGGCCGAGCGTATCGAGCACTTCGATTTCGGCGTTCGTCACCCGTTCTCCGGCGATCACGATATTCTGGCCGTTCTTGTAATAAACCGGCTCCACCTCGGCGGCCGCGGCTTCCTGATTGGCCGCCGTCGCCTCTTCGTTGACGACCATGTTCGGCTCCAGGCATGCGCGCACGGCCGGCACCGCGATATTCCAGCAAAGGTCGGAGGAAATATACTGGATAATCTGCCGCTGGATGTTGGAAATCGCCGTCTCGATGGCGCTCTGCCGGATGCCCGCGTCCATCGCCTTTTTCACGGCGTTGACGGTGGTCGTATAGGTGGAAGACAGTTCCGACTGCGACAGCTTCATCAGAATGGTCAGCTGCCAGTCGCTCAGATCCACCGCGGAAACGAGCGTTTTCGCGTAATCCAGATCGGCGCGTGGGAACGAGCCGCTGTAGGTAAACGGCTCGCCCGAAGCGGACGCGATCGTTCCCCTGCGCAGCTTTTCGCCATACGCGCGGATGGTTTCATAATCGTTGAAGTAAGTTTCAAGCCCCTCCAGCACGCGGTCGAGCGCCGTTTCATCCTCCTGATAAACCGGCTGCACCGCCTGCCGCGCCTCCTGGCGCTTATACTCCGTCGTCGCCTCGTCGATGACGTCCTTGGTCGCCGTGATGGTTTTCGGGGCGATATCGCCCACCTGCAGGCTGTAGCGTTCCGGCGCAAGCGCCAGCAGCATCGTCAGCACCACCAGGGCGAAACATACGCACAGGATCAGCATTCCCATCGTCGCGCCGCGACGTTCGCTGCCCGCGCCTGCCTGTCTCATAAAACTCCCTGCCTTTCAGGCGGCCTCAGCCCTGCCGCCTCCGTTCGTGCTTTTCATACGCCTTTACGATCGTCTGCACCAGTTCATGCCGCACCACATCGCGATGATCGAGCGTGGCGATGCCGATTCCCTCCACGCCGGAAAGCACCTCGACGGCTTCTTTGAGCCCCGAGCGCTTCCCCTGCGGCAGGTCGATCTGCGTCACGTCGCCGGTCACGACCATGCGCGTGCCGAAGCCCATGCGCGTCAGGAACATCTTCATCTGCTCGCACGTGGTGTTCTGCGCTTCGTCGAGGATAACGAACGAATCGGACAGCGTGCGCCCGCGCATATACGCAAGCGGCGCCACCTCCACCGTGCCGCGCTCGGCCAGGCGCTGATACGCTTCCGCGCCCATCAGGTCATACATCGCGTCGTAGAGCGGGCGCAGATACGGATCAACCTTCTGCGCGAGATCGCCGGGCAGGAAGCCGAGCTTCTCGCCCGCCTCCACCGCGGGGCGCGTGAGGATAATCCGCTCCACCTCTTTGTTTTTCAGCGCCACAACGGCCATCGCCATGGCAAGGTAGGTCTTGCCCGTACCGGCGGGGCCAACGGCGAAGGTAAGCAGGTTTTTGCGCATCATTTCCACGTACCGCTTCTGTCCCAGCGTGCGGCACTTGATACGCTTGCCGCGATAGGTCACGGCGATGGTATCCTGCATGATCTCTTCGATTTCCTCGACGTTGCCCTCGCGCGCGAGTTCCACCGCGTAGCGGATGCGCGAACGGTCGATCGGCTCCTTGCGGGCGATCATTCCCAGAAGCTTGCCGATGACCATCGCGGCCAGATCGACCGCTTCCTCCTCGCCCGTCAGGCTCAGCTCGTCGCCGCGCAGGGCGATCATCGCGCCCGTTTCGTCCTCGAGAATCCGGACGTTTTCGTCGCCCACGCCAAAGAGCTGAATATATTGATCCATCGAATCGACGGACAGCGTCTGCTGCTTTTGCGCCAAGAAGGTTCCTCCCATCATTGCTGGTTTCCTTCGGAAGGCCGGACCGCAATCTCTCGAAGCGCTTCCACAACCGCGCGCGCGCGATAACCTTCCTCTTGTATCATACTATAATCTACCCATTTGTCAACAATTTCCGCGTCCCAACCGGCGTTTTCCCGCGCGATTCGCATCGCGGCGCGCCCCGCTTCGGCCTTTACTTCGTCCGCGCTGCGCGTTTCAATCTCCGTCCGGACCGGCCGGTAAATCTCCTCCTCCAGCCACACCGGCAGCCCGCCGCCGATGCGCAGCGTCCGCGTCTCCTTTTCATATTGTATGAAATCCGGCGCGGTTTCAAACGCATATTTCCAATCCGGCATACACAGCAGGCGGCGCACGACGGGTTCGCCGTCGGGTTCTGCGCGCTCCGCGCGGGAGGAGACGAAAGCCTCTCCAGTATACCACACCCGCGCAAGTACGCTGCCCTCAGCGCGCACAGGCGCAAGCGTTTCGTTTTCGCCGCGCTCAAAGCCTGCGATGAGCACGTCGCCCGCGCGGACGGTATCGCCGGGTTTCACCTTCGGCGTCCCCGCCCGGCACAGTACCGAGCGCACCACGCCGTCCTGCGCGGCGACGAGCGCGCCTGCGTTCCTTTCCTCCCGCGGCGCGGTCTCCGCCTGCACGCACTGCACGCGCAGCCGCACCCCGCTTTTATAAACGCCCACCCACGAAAGCCCCGTCAGCTGCCGCTCGATTTCCGCGCGCAGCGCGTCCGTATGCACGAGCGCGGCAAAGCGGCCGGGGCGCGCGTCCTGCTCCGTCAGGATGCGCCGCACCTCCGCCTCGTATGCGCCCGCGCCTGTAATCTCCACCGCCCACAGACAGGAGGACGCATACCAGCACGCCATCAGAAACGCCGCCACGCCGCCGATCAGCAGCGCCCTGCGCCGCCCCGCCCCGCGCAGCTTTGAAACGCCCGCCGCGCGTTCCTGCGTCACCCGCCAGCCGCGCTCCCCTGCAAACGCGCGCAGCGCGTCGAAATCCTTCGGCGCGGCCGAGGCGGCGATCGAACGCAGCGAGCGCCTGCGCACGCCGTAAAGCCGAACGCCCGCCTGCGCGCACTGGTTGAGCAGCCGCTCCATCGACAGCCCTTCCACGCGGAAGCGGACGCGCCCGAATTTGTCCATCTTCACCTCACATTTCCACGCGGCGAATCTCGCCCGTCACCATCAGATCCTCCTCCCCGAGCGACGCGAGCGTCAGGTTCTCCCCCTCGACGCTCACAATTCCCTGCGCCGTCTGCACCCGCAGCTTTTCCGGGCCATATTCCACGATGCCCTGATGGTTTTCCATCATCATCCGTCCTCTGCCGCAGATGATCACGCGCGGCGCGCCCAGCATTACATCTTCCGGCAGCCCCGCCGCGCACACCGCGCGCCGAATTCTCTCCCGCCGCGCCATGCAAGCACCCCCTTGCAGGGAGGGTATGCCGGCGGAGAAACGCTGAGAACTTTTCTTTTCATGATGCGATTTATAAAGGGCGGTTTTCACCGGGAATCACATCAATGGATGTTGCTATCGGGCTTCGTGTGTGTTATAGTCGATGTAGTTTCAATAAATCAGGATTTGCGGAGGAAGTAAGTATGCTGAACAACAAAGGGTTCGACCTTTGGGCTGATGGTTATGATAAAACTGTCGGCATTTCTGATGAGGAAAACACATACCCTTTTGCCGGTTATAAAAAGGTACTTGGGCTCATTTTTCAAACCATAATGGAAACAGAAAATGCCGTTGTGCTGGATATTGGATTCGGAACAGGCACATTAACAACAAAACTATACGAGCGAGGCTGCTCCATTTATGGGCAGGATTTTTCATCAAGAATGATTGCGCTGGCATCTGAGAAAATGCCGAATGCGCATTTATATCAGGGGGACTTTTCAAAAGGGCTTGTCGAACCCTTGCGGAACTGCCGTTATGATTATATTGTTGCGACATACTCTCTGCATCATTTGACGGATGCGCAAAAGAGCAACTTCCTTTCAGGCTTGCGTAACTGCTTAAAGGAAAACGGTAAAATTATAATCGGCGATGTTGCCTTTGAAACACGAAAGGATTTAGAACAGTGTAAATTGAAAGCAGGAGACGCATGGGATAATGATGAAATCTATTTTGTCGTTGAAGAACTGAAAAAAGATTTTCCTGGCCTTTCATTTACGCAAATGTCCGATTGTGCAGGCGTCCTGATTTTGGGCTGATAACTTTCAGTTTGTCGGTTTGATATCTGATTCTCAGATACACCCCAAGGCAATACCACGCAATGTCGCGCAAAGGCTGACGGAAGCCTGCGCGCGAATTATACGGTATTGCCTTAACTTTTTTACCTCACTGCGGCATTTTCTTTTGTTTTAGGGTGTATCTGAAAAATTCCCTGACAGATCTTGTTTCAAAACATCCCCGTTATGCAACGTTTTTCCTTCTCTTTCCGTATATAATGGTGAAAGGAGGTGGGAACGAATGAATGACGCCGAGGCGCCCGGCGCAGTTCAAAAGCTTGAAACGCTCATGACGCGTTACGGCGACAGCGTGCTTCGCCTCTGCTTTATGACGCTGCGCGACCGTGAGCTGGCCCGCGACGCGGCGCAGGAAACGTTCCTCAAAGCGTATCGCGCGCTTTCCACACTCCGCTCGGAAGAGACGGAGAAAGCGTGGCTGTCGCGTATCGCCGTCAACGTCTGCCGCGACATGCAGCGAAAGACGTGGTGGCGGCTGTTCGACCGGCGTATAACGCCGGAAGATCTGCCCGAAGCCTTTACGGAGGACGAGCCGCCCGATTCCACGCCGCTGCTGGCCGTCATGAATCTGCCCGCAAAGCTGCGGCAGGTGGTGCTGCTGCATTATTATCAGGGCCTGACGCTCGCGGAAATCGCGCGGGCGCTCGATGAAAAACCCACAACCGTACGCGCCCGCCTGATGCGGGCCAAAAAGAAACTTTACGACAAGCTGGAAAGGTGGTATTACGATGACTGATCGCTTTCGTAAAGACGCGGATACCCTGCTTTCCGGCCTGACCTGGAGCAGGGAGGACGCGCAGACCGTTCTCTCCGCCGCGAAAGGAGAAAAACCGCAGATGAAGAGAAAATTCAGCGTCGCCCTGGCCGTTACGCTGGCCATCGTCCTGCTGGCCGCTACGGCGCTCGGGCTCGGCGTGCTCAAATCCGAAAAGTATTCAACCATAGAAAAAGCGCGTCAGGCGCTTGCAGAAAAATATGGCCTGACGGCTGAAATGCTCGCCATGTTCAGCGTGCAGTCGGGCGAGGAAAACGGCGTCTCCCTCGTCCAGTTTTACACCGTCGACAGCGTGTTTATGGATTCGTACCGGGCAGGCGCGTATTCCGTCGCCATCGATCGGAGCGGCAATACCTGCGCCGTCTGGTCGCGCGACGGCGTGAACGAACCCAATCTGGAGGACGGCGATCTGCGCGCTCACGCCTGGGGCGCCAGGCAGCTGCAGGCCGTGCTCGACCGCAACGCGTATTACTGGAACTGGCTAAATGAATTCAGCACCGCGCTGCCCATTGCCGAGCAGCTTGAAAAATACGCCGAACTGGACGCGGCCATGGCCCCGCTTCAGGAGCCGGCCACCTATCGCACGCTCGCCGTCGAGGATACCGACATTCCGGAAGACAAGGCCGTCGAGATCGCCCGCGCCGCCGCGCAGGAGCATTACGGCGTTGCGATCGACGGCGCGGGAATCGCTCACCGCGAGCTGCGCGAGAACGAAACCGCTGGCCGCGCATACGATATTTTCTTTGAAAAAGACGGCCGCTGGCTTGAGGTTTACGTCTTCACGCCGTCGGGCGAAACGGGCTTCCCGGACAACGAGGAAGCGGCCGCGCCGGTCGATTCCGAGGCGCTTCGCGCCGCAAAGGAAATCCTCCTCGCCCAATACGGCCTCACGGACGAGATGCTCGCCCCCTTCACGCCGCGCCAGAGCGGCGATACCGTAACCTTCGCGCCGGAAATCGAGCGGCTCGACCGCGTCGCCGACTGGCGTTGGGCGCGCGACCTGCAGCCGAAGCTGGGCGAATATACGGTCGATCTGAGCGGCAAAACCGCCGTCTGGTCGCTCGACGGCATGGACGGCAGCGCCTTTACCGAATCCAACTGGATGCAGGCGAGCGCCTTCGACGCGCGCATTCTGGTCTGGGCGCTCGATCTGCTCGACGCGACCCGCCCCATTACCGGCAAATACCCGGAGGACGCCGCGTCCGACTGGTTCTCCCTTGAGGACGCGGCGGCGTACGACGCGCTGCTGCGCGCGGCGGGCTTCTCCGCGCCGCATCGGTACAACCACGCGCTGCCCGGCGCGGGCGACATTCCGCAGACCGAGGCCGAATCGCTCGCCGTCATGGCCGTATGCGACGCGTACGGTCTGTCCGAACGCAACGTCCGCGGCTGGGTGACGCATACCGAATACACGCTCGACGACGGCGGCACGTGGACCGTCTGGTTCATGGGAACCGGCAGCTACGGCATGGGCTGCGTCGCGCTTGAAGCCGCGACCGGCACGCTGCTGACCGTCCAGCTTGATTCGCTGACGGTGGGAAACGGATAAGCCGCCCTCCCTACCTCTGAAAAAACAGGCTTGACATGTGAACGATCGTTTACTATAATACACATGTAAACGATCGTTCACTTTTTGGTTCAGGAGGGGTTTTATGGGCGAGGCAAAGGAGAATATCCTGCAAACGGCGCTGCGGCTCTTCGCGCGGGACGGATACGAAGCGGTGTCCGTCAGCCAGCTGGCGGGCGAGCTTGGCCTGACCAAGGGCGCGCTTTACCGGCATTTCAAAAGCAAGCGGGATATTTTCGACCAGATTCTTCTGCGCATGGAGGCGCAGGACGCGGAGCGCGCAGCGCAGTTCTCGCTGCCTGTGAACTCGCTGGAAGGCAACGAAGCCGAATACCGCGGCGCATCCGTCGCGCAGGTGATCGCCTTCAGCCGCGCGCAGCTGCGCTACTGGCTGGAAGACGAATTCGCCGCGCCGTTCCGGCGGATGCTCTCCCTCGAACAGTACCGCAGTGAAGAAATGCGCGCGCTGCATGCGAATTATCTCGTTTCCGGGCCGCTTGGGTATACGGAGGATCTGCTTGCGAGCCTGGGATACGACGCGCCGCGCGAGAAGGCGCTGGCGTTTTACGCGCCGATGTTCTTCCTCTACAGCCTGTACGACGCGGGCGAATCGCTCCCGCGCGTGCTCGCTCTGGCGGATGAACATTTCGACCGCGCCGCCCGCGCGCTGATTGGAGACGAAGCAAAAAATGATCATTCACGCGTTTCCGCCGCGCTTTGAAGCCCTCGCGGCGGAATATCCCGGCCTGGCGCTGTGCCGCGTCGTTGTGCAGGAGCGCGGAAGCTACCGCATCGCCAATGCGAACGGCGAACGCGCGGCGCAGGTTTCGGGCCTGTTCCGGTTTGAAGCCGCAGCGGTTTCGGACTACCCCGCCGTCGGCGATTATGTGACGGCTTCTTTTTCGGGCGGCGAAGCCGCCGTGATTCACCATGTGCTGCCGCGCAAAAGCGTCTTCCTGCGCAAAGCGGCGGGAACCGCGCATGCGGAGCAGGTCGTCGCCGCAAACGTCGATACGGCGTTTATCTGCATGTCGCTCAACAACGACTTCAACCCGCGCCGGCTGGAACGGTATCTGTCCGCCGTATGGGACGGCGGCGCGTCGCCCGTCGTACTGCTGACGAAGGCCGATCTGTGCGCCGAGCCGGCCGCGCTGCGCGCGCAGGCGGAGCGCGTCGCGCCCGGCGTGGAGATTTATGCGCTTTCGGCGCGGACGGACGATAATATCCCCGCGCTGCTCGCGCCGTACCTGACGGCAGGCCGCACGGCTTCGTTCGTCGGCTCCTCAGGCGTGGGCAAGTCGACGCTCATCAACAGCCTGCTCGGCGAACCGCTGCTGAAAACGAACGGCCTGCGAAACGACGACCGCGGCCGCCACACCACCACGCGCCGCGCGCTCTTCACGCTGCCCGGCGGCGCGATGGTAATCGACACGCCCGGCATGCGCGAACTCGGCCTGTGGGACGCTGACGACGGAATAAACGCCGCCTTTTCGGATATCGACGCGCTGGCGGCAGACTGCCGCTTCCGCAACTGCACGCATACGGGCGAACCGGGCTGCACCGTCCGCGCAGCGCTTGCGCGCGGCGAACTGGACGAGGCGCGGCTGCAGTCTTTCCTGCGCCTGCGCACAGAAAACGCCTACGCGCTCGACGCGGCCGGCTATCTCGCCGCGAAGGAAAAGAAATTCCGGGAAATTTCCCGCGTCAACAAATCGAACAGAAAAAGATAAGGAGCAATCAAAAATGAATTACCCGCACAGCGAAAAATACAATACCCCCGAACTGATGGCGAAAATCATGGGCCCCAACCCGCTCAAGCTGGCCGAAGAACTGCTGCAGGACTGCCGCATCCCGGCGGGCGCCACTGTCTGCGATTTGGGCAGCGGCCAGGGCCTGACGAGCGTTTTCCTTGCGAAGGAATACGGCTTCAAGGTGTTCGCATCCGATTTCTGGAGCACGCCGGAAGAGCACATCGCATTTTTCCGCTCGATGGGCCTTTCGGACGAACAGATTCAGCCCGTTAAAACCGACGCGACGCAGGGCCTGCCCTTCGCGCCCAACTCGCTCGACGGGCTGATCTCCATCGATTCGTATCATTACTTTGGCCGCGACGCAGCGCTGCTGGATGCGAAAATCCTGCCCGCGCTCAAACCAGGCGCATACCTGTACATCGCCATCCCCGGCATGAAAAAGGATTGCCACGACGCGCTGCCCTCCGAGCTTCTGCTTTCCTGGACGCCGGAAGATCTGGAAACCATGCACGACGTGCCCTACTGGACGCGCAAGGTCGGCCAGTCCCGCAGTGCGGAAGTGATCGAGGTGCGCGAGATGGAATCGAACGAAAACGTCTGGGCGGACTGGCTGCGCCAGGAAAACAAATACGCCGTCGGCGACCGGAAAGCGATGGAGGCCGGCGGCGGAAAGTATCTGAACTTTATCAAGATCGTTCTGCGGAAAAAATAACTGCGGCAATTCAAAAAAGCGGCGCTTGCGTCGCTTTAATTTTTAGCCAGCAGCCCGTCTTCACGAACCTTCAGCGGAATGAACACGGGGCGTTCCTTCAACTTCTGATTCGGGCTGTGCAGCGTCAGGTAAGGCTGGCCGGCCATGTCGCGGAAGATCATCCCGTGCCCGCCGTCTTTCAGAAACAGCGGATCGATCTGGGTAAAATGCCCGTCAATTTCGCCGTTATCCGAAAGGGCGACGCCCTGCGCGTATCCTTCCTGCGAAAAGCCCGACCACAGGCACAAAAGCCGCCCGTCCTCCAGCCGCCAGAGGAAAGGCCCGTCCGTCACATGGCCCGTTATGCCGCTGGAATGGTGCATGACGCGGCTCCACGGCGCTTCTGATGCGTGAAACAGGAGCGAAGGGCTGCCCGCAGGTGCCTTCAGGTCGTCCGTCAGCTGCATGGCCCATATTTCTCCGTCTCCCGCCTGCACCCATTCATGGCAGAAAACGATATAAGGAACCCCTTTGGGACTGGCATAGAACGTGCCGTCCAGACATTCCCAGTTTTCCGGCGTAACCGGGCCGTCCGACCAGGGCTGAAAAGGCCCGAAGGGAGATTCCGCCCGAAGGACGGCGGTTCCCCTCCGCCTGCTTTCGCTTTTGAAGCTGGCAAACATATAAAACGCGCCCCGCCAGCGGTGCACCTCCGGCGCCCAGTAGTTTCTGTCCGCCCAGAAAGAGCCGTCGTTGTGGAAGCAGACAAACGGCCCCTCCCATTCCTTCAGGTCGCGGCTTCTGTATACGTCAAAGCCATCCGCCTTTCCCCAGCAGGTAGGGCCGCGCGTGCCGTAAAGATAATAAAATCCGTCTTCCACCAGCACGAAGGGATCCCGAATATTGATCTGTTCCGTAGTCATCATGGCGTTTCCTCTCTGCTTTCGCTTTTTTCCGTATCATGTCCGCGGCGGTATTGAAGCGGCGTTTCGCCCGTCACCTGTTTGAAGCGGCGGATGAAACTGCCGGAATCATAGTACCCGACCTGGATGCTGATATCCCGGATGGTCATATC
>CAKTTL010000033.1 GCA_934615235.1 uncultured Clostridia bacterium | reverse complement strand
TTAGCGCCGCTAAACCTTCGGTTTCCCTCCTTGAACTGACGAAAAAATCGCTCGTGCTGTCGCCTCTTCCTTTTTCAGATACACCCTAAAAAATAAAAAGCAGCTTTTATTAGCACTCAAACAATTTGAGTGCTAATTTTCTCTTGACAAAGCCATTTTATGGAGTTACAATGTCAGGGAAAGACAAAGATCAACGAGGTGATAGATATGGCGTCTTCCGGAAACGTTTCCATCCATGCGCAGAATATCATGCCGATCATCAAGAAATGGCTGTATTCTGATAAAGATATTTTTGTTCGAGAAATCGTAGCCAACGGTTGCGACGCAATTGCGAAGCGCAAAATCGCCGACCCGGACGCGGAGGTTGACTACCGCGTGACGGTTGAAATCGACGAGGGCAAGGGCGAACTGCGGTTCATCGATAACGGCATCGGCATGACGGCCGAAGAGGTGGACAAGTACATCAACCAGGTCGCCTTCTCCGGCGCGGAGGAATTCATCAAGCAGTACGGCGATGAGAAGAACCCCAAGGGCGGCATCATCGGCCATTTCGGCCTGGGCTTCTATTCGGCGTTTATGGTGGCCGATAAGGTGACCATTGACACGCTGAGCTACAAAGAGGACGCCAGCCCCGTCAAGTGGGAATCCGCCGACGGCATGCAGTATGAAATCAGCGAGGGGGAGCGCGAGCTGCCCGGCACGGTGATTACGCTGCACCTCAACGAGGACGAGCACGACTTCCTGCAGGAGCGCACGGTGCGCGAGGTGCTGGAGAAGTACTGCGCGTTCATGGCTACGCCCATTTATCTCAACAAGGACGAGCAGCCGATTAACGATACGCATCCGCTGTGGCTGAAAAATCCGTCCGAGTGTACGGATGAGGAATATAAGGAGTTCTATACGAAGGTCTTCCATGAATACGAAGCGCCGCTTTTCTGGGTGCATCTGAACGTGGATTACCCCTTCAACCTCAAGGGCATTCTCTATTTCCCGAAACTGCGCACCGATTTCGGCGGCGTGAACGAAGGGCAGATCAAGATGTTCAGCGGTCAGGTGTTTGTGGCCGATAACATCAAGGAAGTCATTCCGGAATTCCTCACGCTGCTCAAGGGCGTCATCGATTGCCCCGACCTGCCGCTGAACGTATCCCGCTCGTTCCTGCAGAACGACGGCTACGTCAAGAAACTGTCCGCCTACATCACCCGCAAGGTGGCCGACAAGCTGACCGGCATGTTCAACACCGAGCGCGAGACGTATCAGAAGTATTGGGACGACATCAATCCCTTCATCAAATACGGCTGCATGAAGGACGAAAGCTTCTACGACCGGATGAAGGACACGCTCCTTTACAAGCTGACCGACGGCACGTGCATGACGCTTGCGGAATATCTTGAGGCCAACAAGGAAAAGGCCGAGAACAAGGTCTTCTACGCGACGGATGAAACGCTGCAGGCCGCGGCCATTTCGCTCTACACGGAGCAGGGCATCCATGTTGCGCTGCTCAACTCGCTCATCGACGTGAACTTTATCTCCTTCCTGGAGTATAAGAACACGGACGTGAAGTTCAGCCGCGTGGACGCGGATTTGGACGGCCTCAAGTCCGATGAAAACGAGACGACCGAGGCGCTGGACGAGGGCAAGCTGGTTGCGATGTTCCGCGACGCGCTGCACGACGACAAGCTGGACGTTTCCTTTGCTTCGCTCAAGAACGAGACGCTGCCCGCCATGGCTACCGAGGACGAGCAGATGCGCCGCTTCAAGGACATGTCGCGCATTTATGGCGGCAACTTCGCGATGCCGTCGCAGGTGAAGCTGGCGCTGAACAGGCGCTGCCCGGTCATCGCCGCGCTGTCCAAACGCGAGGCGAACGAAGACTCGTTCGAAATCTGCCGCCAGATTTTCGACCTGGCGCAGATGGCGCGTCAGCCGCTGGAGGCGGAAGCGATGGGCAAGTTCATCGAGCGCAGCAACAAGCTGCTGGCGATGCTGCTGAAGTAACGGCAAAAAAAGAAAAAAATCGGGGCGCAGGCGCTTGAAGAGGGCGCTTGCGCCCCTTGTTTTATGTACGGCTCTGCGGTATGATAAAGCCATACGAATAAGCGAGGGGACGAAAGCATGCGTTCATATGACGTTGCCGCCTATATCTGGCCGGCCTATACCGGCGACGAGCCGCGGACGCGGATTTTCTGGCCGGAGGGGATGGGCGAGTGGCAGTCCGTGCGAAGCGCCGGGGCGAAATTTGACGGCCATAACTGGCCGCGCAAGCCGCTTTGGGGCTACGTCAACGAGGCCGATCCATACGTGATGGAGATGGAAATCGCCGCTGCGGCGGATCATGGCGTGAACGTGTTCATTTACGACTGGTACTGGTACGACGGGCGGCCTTTCCTTGAAAACTGCCTCAACGACGGATTCCTGCGCGCAGGCAATCGCGAACGGATGAAGTTTTACCTCATGTGGGCGAACCACGACGCGGCGTCACTCTGGGACAAGCGCAATTCGAGCGATTTGAGCACCGTCATCTGGCAGGGAAGCGTGGCGCTGGAGGAGTTCAAGCGCGCCATGCGCCGTGTGATCGAGAAATATTTTACGCAGCCGAATTATTATACCATCGACGGCAGGCCGGTCTTTATGATTTACGACGTGCCCAAACTGGTTGCGGGACTTGGCGGCGTTGAGCGCACGCGCGAGGCGCTCGCGTGGTTCCGTGAGGAATGCGTGCGCTTCGGGCTGCCGGGGGTGCATCTGCAGTTTGTGATGTGGAGCGAGCGGGCGACGAATCTGTCCGGCGTGGACGGCGAAAAAAGCGTGCCTGCCAGCCGGTTTGAAACCATCGGCTTCGACAGCTGCACGCATTATCAGTTTGTTCATTTTGCGGATATTGATCGCGAATACGCGGATGTACTTGCGGACGTGGCGGCGGAATGGGCGAGGCTTGAGTCGTTTAACGTGCCATACTTCCCGCATGTCAGCCTCGGCTGGGATAACAATCCGCGCTTTACGGGCTTCCGCCCGGGGATTCTGCGCGGCAACACGCCCGAGCAGATCGAACGCGCGCTGCGCATGGCGAAGGATTACGCCGACCGCCATCCCGGGCAGCCGCCGCTGATTACGATCAACAGCTGGAACGAGTGGACTGAGAGCAGCTATCTTGAGCCGGACGACCTGTACGGGTACGGCTATCTGGAAGCGGTGAAACGGGTTTTCAAGTAGAAAAGGGCACGCCTGCTTTCTTTTCTTCCATTAACCATGCGGCGAGAATACACGCGGCCAGCCGGCAGGCGGATTGATCCGCCGCGCTGCCTGTGCGCAGGGATTGCGCCCAAAGCCCGCGCAGCCGCGGCAAAAGCGCAAGGACCTGCTTTTCGCCGCATGCGTGCGCGGCCAGCGCGCCGCGCAGAAGGCTGCGCCCCTGCGTGGAAAATTCGCCTGGACAGCCGTGCATCGCGCCGCCGCCGGGAAGCGTCGTCGCAAGCGCCGCCTGGAGCGCAAAAACGCCGTCCGCATAAGCCCCGAAAACGGGCGCGGGCGGCGTAATCATTTTATTGAGCGGCAGGTCGTAAAAGGCCAGCCCATTTTCGACGGGAACGTCCGTGACGGAGTAGCCGCGACGGGGCGCATCCGTTATCACAAGCGCGCGGCCGCTTGCGTCCCAGCGCACCATCGCGCCGGGAAAGCGCGCGCGTAATTCTTCGCGCAGCGCGGCGGCGGGATTTTCCCAGCCGCTCACAGGCCGGACTCCCGCGCTGCGATTTCGCACGCCGGGCGCGTAACGCTCTGCGCCGCGGCGCCTTCGCCCTTTTTGCCGCGCGGAGCGCGGTTTTTCACAACCTTCCCCCGCGCCGGCGCTCCGGCCGGACGGAAGGAAATATCGAGCGTGCGCATGCCCGTCTCCTCGGCGAAGCCGCCGAGCAGGCTCAGGGTGACCTGATAGACGACGTGCATATGGCCGCGCGCGCCATTGCGCTGCACTTTCACTTCCGTGGGGAAGGTGCGCAGCATCAGGCTGCGGCCGTCGGCGCGATATTCGCTCTCGCACATCTGTCCCTGCCGCAGGATCATGGAACTGAACGGCTCGCTTCCGCGCAGGACGGTCACGTTTTTTTCGTCGAAGCGGATGATAACCTTTGAAGAAACGTGCTCTTCCGTATCGATTTCATGATAGACAAGCGCCGATTCGTTCTCCAGCACAAGCAGAAGCCCTTCGGTTGTAAACTGTGTTTTTTCATCGCGTTCGTCCGTTCCGATGATGTCGATCATCACGGTTTCGCTGCCGAACGCCTGATCTTCTAAAAATTCCGTCATTCGTCCCTCTGCATCTGGCGCACGATGTGCAGCACCGCGTCCAGATCCTCCGGTGTCATCCGGGCCGTGCGGTCAAACAGCAGGCCCAGCTTTGGGTTTTTGTGCATCGCTTCCAGCCGCTCGTCCAGCGCGGGCGCTTCGCCGCCCAGCAGATAATCGACCGTTACGCCGAAAAAATCCGCCAGGTGCCGGATGGTTGCGATATTCGGTTCCCGCGCGCCGGATTCCCAGCCCGCCACGGTAGATTGCGCCACGCCAAACGTCCGGGCAAACGCGTTTTGCGAAAGTCCGGCCTGCTCGCGCAGCGCCTTAAGCCGCTCGGAAAGCATGGTTCTCCCTCCTCCTCACCAGACTGAGTATATCGCATTCGGCGCTGAAAATCAAGTGCGGATATGAAAATAAAGGGCAAAAATATCACGAAATGCGTTGACAAATGGAGGAGCAGCGCTTATAATAATCGCAAAACGCAATGTTCGGGAGGAGAAAATATCGAAATGGAAAAAGAAAAGATCGTTGCGATTCTATATGGCTATCGCGAAACGCGAGCCCGCGCCAACTGCCTGCGCGAGGAGATTACGCTGCTGGAAAAGCTGTATGAAAAGACGAAGGAACCGGAAAAGCTGATTGAAATCAACGCGCTGGCCGCGCGGCCTGTGATGGTCGGCGGCCGCGGCGGGATGCCGGGCGATCCGGCGGCAAAGCTTGCCATCGAGGCCGCGGACGGCGGCGACCGGCTGAACCCGTATGCGTCCGTGCTGCTGGCCGCGCAGCAGGAGCTTCTTGTGGCGCAGTACCGTTGCCGCCTCGTGGAATCGTGGCTGGAAGGCCTTTGCGAGCGGGAACGATGGGCGGTGCAGCGCCATGCGATCGACCGGCTGCCGTTTTCCGAACTGCCCGAGCTTTACGAGAAGGAATGCGCGAGGACGTATTGCATCGATACGCTGAAGGGGCTTTACAGGCGGGGGATCGAGGCGATTTGCAGGATGAGCGCGTAAGCGGGAGGCGGACGGTTTATCCTTTCCGCGCGAAAGCGCGCGAAAAAATCGCCCGTCAGCGGACGAAAAGCGTCATGATCCCCGCGAGCGCCGCCGAAATCACCGCTAAGCCGACCGTGCCGCCGATCCATTTGACGAGTTTGTCGCGGCGGGTGATATACGGCTTGAGATCTTCCGTGCCGGGGATCGTCCAGGCTTTTGTATGCCCGACCCACCAGCCGTCCACGAGGAAGCGGTCGATCAGATTCATGACGGACAGAATGACGAACAGCTGCCACAGGCCCGTCCAGAAGCCGCTCGTTCCGTTGACGGCGTATACGCAGACGAGCACGTAGGCGATATACCCCGGAAGGCAGCAGGCTTTGAAAAGCAGGCTGTTCCGCCTGATTTTTTCGCGTGTCGTCAGGCCGAGCTTCACGCAGCGCTCCTGTACGTCCTCGTGATAAAGATGCACCATGCCGACCGCGCCCTTGCGGATGCCGAACCAGCAGACCAGAACGAGCAGAACACCCAGCCCAAGTCCCTCTAAAAGCACCTGAAAGATCATAATAAACTGCCTCCCTGTTTACTGTTTTAATATCGCCGTGATCCTGGCGAAATCTTCTCTCGCCTCTTTGAAATACGGCAGCATGCAATAGCAATGCACCATTTCCGGCCGGGCGAAGGCGGTGCAGGGAACGTTTGCGCGCCGGCAGGCGGATTCAAAATCCGGCAAAGCGCCGTAGAGCACCTCGTCGGCGCTGTAGAAAAAGTGAATATCGCCCGTGCCGGAAAAATCGCCGCGCGAGCCGGAGATCATGTAATCCGGCACGTTCTCCTGTCCGTGGCGCATGAACTTTTCTACCAGCACCATGAAAGCGAAATCGATAGCGACGTCCTTTTCATTCAGCGCCTTCATGCGCGCTTTTTCCGCGTCGTTCCAGGGCACTTCGCCGGGCGAGACGGCGACGATATGCCGCGGCTGCGGCAGGGGCGCGACCAGAAAACAGTCGCGCCGGTAGCATTTGGGGAGAATGAGCATACGTCGCCTCCTCGCGGTCTGGGAACGGAAACAATGATTTGAGTTAATTTCATCTAACTGCTACGCATTTGAAAAGCCGCGTCTCGGCGGCCTTTCTGTGCAATTTGACAACAAATTTATTCTACCACGGGGAAAAGGGAAAATCAACCCGGGCTGATTTGGAATTTTGCAGTTTTTTGCACTGCAGACAGATGAGGAAGATTCTGTGTCTTTTTCATTCATTAAGGCAATACCGTATAATTCGCGCGAAGAATGACGAGATGAATTTACGCAGAATGCGAATTGCAGATTTCACAGGTGTTATTTGCGCTGCTTCAAGAAAGATGCAGGAAGCGGATGACGCAAAGGCATCCGTCAGCTTTTGCATGACATTGTGCGGGATTGCCTTAAATGCCCGTTCAATGTTCTTACGCCTTGCTTTTTATCGCGGTTTTTGTGTTTACAACCAGACAAATGGTTAGAATCTGACAATAGGACATAGTGATTGTATACTTTTCAATCAAGTGATGCGATGCTATGATAACGCACAGAAAATGCGGCGGGCAGAACCTGACGCAAATACAAAAAATGGAGGGAAAGACACTATGAAAAAGCTTTTCTGTATCGTGCTTGCCCTGGCCATGATGCTGAGCTTCGGCTCCATGGCGGCAGCTGAAACGACGGCAGAGGCAGTGAAGGGCACGACGCTGTTCAACTGCGACGAAAATGGCATTCCGGATCTGGGCGGCGTGACGCTGAAGATCTGGCTGCCGATGGACTCCGATTATGCTTCCTTCGCCAGCTCCTATAACGATTTCGCGATCGTGAAGGAAATGGAGAAGCTGATGAACGTCAACCTGGAGTTCATCTGCCCCTCCGCTGACGACGTGGCGACTTCCTTCTCTCTGATGATCAGCGATCCGAGCGATCTGCCGGACATCATCATGAAGGGCGCTGTGGACAGCTATTATCCCGGCGGCGTGGCCATGGCCTACGCGGACGGCTTCCTGGCGGATTATTCCGAAATCGTGAACGCCGACACCACCCCCAACTACTGGAGCACTGTGATGGACGTGCCGTATCTGGCCGCCGGCGCGGTGGACGACTCCGGCCGCAACATGCGCCTTGGCTGCATGGTTTCCGGTTCGCAGACCTCCAACACCTGCATGTGGGGCCTGATGATCCGCAGCGACTATCTGAAGGCCGCGGGTCTGGAAGTGCCCACCACCATCGACGACTGGACTGAAATGCTGCGCGCCTTCAAGGCCAACGGCGTGAAGTATCCTCTCGCGCTGAACAAGTCCGGCTACTGGAAGAGCCGCAACGCCTTCTCCTGCGCCTGGAACATCGATGCGCGTAACTTCTACATCCGTCAGGATACCCACGAGGTCGCTTACGGCCCCGCTTCTCCTGAGTACAAGGATTATCTGGCGACGCTGAACATGTGGTACAGCGAAGGCCTGATCAACCCCGACTTCATGACCGACACCTCCAACGAGAGCTGGTCCATGATCGCTAACGGCGATGCGGGCGCGATCTGCAACCACACCGTGGGCTACACCGCCAACTACTATAACGTGGTCGAAAAGGAAAACCCCGACGCCGCGCTGGTGGCCGCTCAGATGCCCAAGCTGAACGACAGCGACGATCTGACCCATGTGATGTACACCAGCTATCGTCTGGACATTGGCAACGCCAAGTACATCGTCTCCACCACCGAACACCTGAACGAGTGCGTCGCTTTCCTCGATGCGCTGCATAATCCCACCATCAACTACCTCAACACCTACGGCATCAAGGACGTTGCCTATACCATCAACGAGTACGGCTATCCGCAGTACAACGACATGAGCGAAGCCTCCACCGAGGATAAGCTCTGCCAGTACATCTGGGAGCTGGACGGCACCTCCGACAGCGACGTGAACTACATCAAGACCTCCAAGTACTGCTACGGCGTGCAGCCGCAGACCATCGACCTGTACACCCAGTGCGGCTATGACGGAATCTTCCCGGATTTCGCCGTGACCTTCACCGACGAAGAGGCCGAGATCATCAGCAAGTACAAGACCGACGTGGAAACCTACCGCGACGAGATGATGCTGAAGTTCATCACCGGCATCGAGTCTCTGGACAACTTTGACAGCTATGTCGAGACGCTGAACAGCATGGGTCTGACCCAGCTGACCGAAGTTTATCAGGCCGCCTACAGCCGCTATCAGGCTCGCGCGGAAAAACTCAACGGTCTGGAGCAGTAATCGCTTCGATCGTATTATCGGCAAGGCCGCTCCTGCTCCTGAGTGGGGGCGGCCTTTTTCAATCGCAGGATTTGTTTATCACAGGCGCGCAAGCCTTACGGGGGAGATGAAGTAACGATGACGCAGGGCATTTCGAAACCGCGCTCCGAGCGCGGCCGTATCATCCGTTTGTGGCAGAATATCCGCAATCATCCGGTGGTCTATTTTATGCTGATTGCTGTCATGACGTATTTTGTGCTTTTCTGCTACTGGCCCATGTATGGCAACATCGTTGCCTTCAAAAATTACAAGCCCTTCCTGGGGCTTGCCAAGTCGAAATGGGTCGGCTTTGACAACTTTACGGAGTTCTTTGGTTCGGTATATTTCGGGCGCATTCTGCGCAATACGCTGGTGCTGAGCTTTCTTAATCTGATTTTCGGGTTTCCTGTTCCGATCATCTTCGCCGTGCTGCTCAACGAGGTGCAGAGCCTCCGCTATAAGCGCGTCATTCAGACGGCGACCTATCTGCCGCATTTTATTTCTACGGTGGTAGTGTGCAGCATGGTGATGATGTTTACCAATTCCAACGGCTTCATCACCGCATTTGTCAACGCGATCACATCGCACACGGGCTCGCTGATCTCCGATCCGTCCTGCTATCGTGCGATTTATGTGCTGTCGTATATCTGGCAGTCTTTCGGCTGGGGGTCGATTCTGTATATCGCCGCCATGACGAATATCGATCCTTCGCTGTACGAAGCGGCGCGCATTGACGGCGCGAACCGCTGGCAGCAGACGCTTACCGTCACTCTCCCTGGCATCAAAGAGACGATCGTGATTCAGTTTATTCTGGCCTGCGGCTCGCTGATGAGCCTGAGCTGGGAGAAGAGCTTCCTGCTGCAGTCTTCCCTGACATACGAGGTCAGCGATATCATTTCGACTTACGTATACCGCAAGGGCTTTGTGGATAACGATTACGGCTACAGCGCTGCGGTGAACATCTTCAATTCGCTGATTAACCTGATCATGCTGCTCATAGCGAACACCATGTCCCGCAAGATGAGCGAGAGCAGCCTGTGGTAAGGAGGAAGACGACATGAAAGCAGGAAAAAAGAACGTGCCGTTCATGGCGACGCGCGGTGAGCGCATTTTCTATAAAATTAACAACGTCGTCATGCTGGTGCTGATTGCCATTACGGTGTATCCCATGCTGTACGTGGTGTTCTGCTCCTTCTCAAACCCGGATGAATACGCTTTTCAAATGGGCCGTCTGCTGCTGCGCCCGGCGGGTTTTTCCATTCAGGGTTATCGCACCATTATTTCCATGAACACCATCTGGCAGGGGTATCGCAACACGCTGATGTATGTGGTGCTGGGCACGGGCATCTCCATGATGATTACCATCATGGGCGCGTTCATTCTCTCGCATCCGGATTTCATGCTCAAGCGCGTTACGATGGCGCTGGTCGTTTTCACGATGTATTTTTCGGGCGGCATGATTCCGACGTACCTGGTGGTGACGCAGCTGAAGCTGACGAACAGCATCTGGGGCTTTCTGCTGCCCGGCGCGGTGAGCGTTTATAATCTTATCGTGCTGCGCACGGCTTTTAACAGCGTGCCCAAAGCGCTGCTGGAATCGGCGGAGATTGACGGCGCGGGCGATCTGACGGTGCTGTTTCATATCGTTTTGCCGCTGTCCACCGCGTCGCTGGCGACGATTGGCCTTTTCTATGCTGTAACGTTCTGGGGCTCGTGGTATAACGCGCTGGTGTATCTGCAAAAGCGCCGCGACCTCTATCCGCTGCAAATGATTCTGCGCGAGCTGCTCATCACCGATAAAACCACCGATTCCATGGTGACCGCCTTCAACGGCCAGGCGGCGAACCAGTATCTGCTGAAGGAAATTGTCAAATATTGCGCCATCGTTGTCAGCACGCTGCCGATTCTGGCTGTGTATCCCTTCATTCAGAAGTATTTCGTGAAGGGCGTTATGCTTGGCGCAATCAAAGAGTAAAGGATTTGCTATGATTACATTTGACGCGGAAACGCAATGCTTCCACCTGCGGGGCGCGCAGGTCAGCTATGTGATGCAGGTGGAAGAGGACGGTCAGGTACATCACCTTTATTGGGGCGACGCGCTTCAGGAACTGCCGGCGGGGATGTACGACCGCGCGCCTTACCGGCGGGCGGGGCTGGTGGAGCATCAGCCGGCCGACTCGCCAAAATGCTCGCGGGAATACCGGCATTATGAGTGCCCCACCTATGGGCTGAGCGACTTCCGCCTGCCTGCGCTGGCGATGGAGCAGGAGGCGACGGGGGATGCGCTATGCGACCTGCGCTATGTGGAGCATCGCATCGCGCGGGGACGCGCGCCGCTGGCAGGGCTGCCCTTTGCGGAGGGAAACGAGCAGGAAGTGGAAACGCTGGAAATTCTCCTGCGCGACCCCTGCAACGGCCTGTGCGCGACGCTGTATTATCACCTATTCCCGCAGGAAAGCGTTATCACACGGCACATGACGGTGCGCAACGGCGGCGAAGGAGTTGCGTATGTGCGGCAGGCGATGAGCGCCAGCGTGGACATGGAGGACGGCCGCTTTGAGCTGTTGACGCTGGACGGCACGACGCTGCGGGAGTTTACCCCGAGCGTGCGTCAACTTCAGCCGGGCGTGACGGAAATCGGTTCCACTCGCGGCGTCAGCTCGCATCAGCATAACCCGAATATCGTCCTGCTGCGCCCGGGCGCGGATCAGCGGCAGGGGCAGGTTTACGGGCTGTCCATGATTTACAGCGGAAACTTTACCCTGCGCTGCGAGGTGGATCAGTACGGTTCTCTGCGCTTGCAGGGAGGGATTCATCCACAGCGTTTCAGCTGGCGCCTTGCGCCCGGCGAATGGTTTGAAACGCCGGAAGCGGCGCTTTCTTATTCCGC
Organism: uncultured Clostridia bacterium; assembly: GCA_934615235.1. Lineage (GTDB taxonomy): Bacteria > Bacillota > Clostridia > Christensenellales > Aristaeellaceae > Aphodomonas. Next base: position 15,564 of record CAKTTL010000033.1, on the reverse strand, counting down.
GCAGGGGCTCAACGGGCTCAGCGCCTGTCTGCATCCTTTCGTGCGGCGACGCCTTACGCCGAGAAACTGGCGCGGCCAGCCGCGTCCCGTGCTGCTGAACACATGGGAAGCCTGCTATTTCAACATCGATGAAGCGCGGCTGCGGAAAATCGCGGAAACCGCGCGGGGCATGGGCATTCGCCTGATGGTCGTCGACGACGGCTGGTTCGGCCACCGCGAGCGCGCGGACAGCTCGCTGGGCGACTGGTTCCCCTGTGAGACGAAATTCCCGAAGGGGTTCGAGCCGCTGCGCTCCTTCCCGCTGCCGCTGGGAATCTGGCTGGAGCCGGAGATGATTTCCCCGGACAGCGAACTGTATCGCAGGCATCCGGACTGGTGCCTGCACGCGGAGGGCCGGGTGCGAACGGAGTGGCGCAACCAGCTGGTGTTGGATATGTCACGCAAAGAGGTGCAGGATTACCTGATTGCCTGCGTAGACAGCGTGCTGTCTACGGGCATTTTCACTTACGTCAAGTGGGACAACAACCGCCGCATGACGCAGGTGCAGTCGGAAGCATGGCCCGCCGCGCAGCAGGGGGAAGTGTTCCATCGCTGCATGCTGGGCACGTATCGCCTGTTCGAACATATTCGCAGCTGCTATCCGCAGGTGTTGATCGAGAATTGCGCTTCCGGCGGCGGGCGGTTTGACTACGGCATGCTGTGCTACTGCGCGCAGGGTTGGCTCACCGACAACACCGATCCGGTGGACCGGCTGACGCAGCAGAACGCCGCGTCCATCTTCTTCCCGCCGGAGGTCATTACCAGCCACATCGCCGCTTCGCCCAATCACCAGACGAAGCGCGCTACGCCTGCGAAACTGCGGCAGGATGTGTGCGCTCTGTTCAATGCGGGCTTCGAGCTGGATGTGACGGCGCTGAGCGCCGAAGAGAAGCGCGCCATGACGGAAGCGGCGGCGCTGTTTCGCGATATGCAGCCGCTTGCGGCGTGCGGCCGTTTTATGCGCCTGAATCCGTCCGTCGCTCCGGAAAAGTGGTTCGGCTGGATGGTGGAGGACGACGAACGGGCGGTGGTCGCCTATTTCCGCCCGCACTGTGAACAGGAGGCGGCCTATTGGACGATTCCGCTTTGCGGACTGGACCGCGCGGCGCGCTATCGCGATACGCGCACGGGCACGGTGCTGACCGGCGCGGACTGGGAAGCGCTGGGGCTGCGCCCAACCTGGCGGGACGGCGATTATTTCAGCGAACTGATTACGCTGGAAAAGATAAAGAAATAGGATACGCGATACGCCTCTCCCGGCGCTTGCGTTCGGCGTGCGGCGGTGCTATGCTGTATGCGAAAAACGTGCGTTGAGGGGAGGCGGCTTTTTTGTGGGAAAATGGTTCTTATCCGGCTGACGTGCGCTTTGCGCTGGCCTCCATGACGCTCGCTACGCCTTATCTGCCTTCATGGCATCATGTGCCTGCACGGGCCGTGCGGCTCATCTGGAACCACGCCGGGCGAATTGTCGTACGGACGGAGCGGCGCTCGGAAACCCTTTCCGGCAGTCGAATGGTGCTGTTGGGGGAAGACGCGCGCTATGAGGTCATAACGGAGTCCAGACTGGCGACATACGGACAGATGGACTTGACGGCGCTTGCACCCGGCAATGCGATGAAACTGCCGGCAAAGCTGCGGCAGACGGCCTTTACGCGCGTGGCGGAGCTGATAGAGGCGGAAAGCTGTCTGCCTTTTGTAGACTCGCAGGGCGTGATCCGCCTGTGCCTGACGCTTTTGCGCGCCAGCCTTACCGATGAAAAGCTGCGCCTGTCCTCGACGGGGGAGGAACTGCTGCTGGCAACCATTCTGACGGCGGTCGGCGAGTCCGTTGTCCTGCCGGGAACGGACGCGAATATTCAAAACGGCCATGTGAAACAGGCGGTAGCCTATCTGCAACGGCGCTATACTGAAGAGATCGATATGGAGCGCCTGGCGGAGGCGGTGCACCTGCATCCGAATTATCTGCATCGCATTTTTCGCGCGGAGATGCACTGTACGGTTGGCGAGTATCTGCTGCGTTATCGCATGGAGCAGGCGCGCAAGCTGCTGGTCAGCTCCGATGTGACGGTAGCGGCGGCAGGACGTTCCTGCGGAGTGCCGAATGAACAGCAGTTTTCCAAGCTGTTCAAGAAGGTCTACGGACAGTCGCCGCGCGCCTACAGCCGGCAGCTGAATACCGCCAGCAACTTCATGACGGCGCGCGATCAGTTCGGCGTGATCAACTATGCGTCCCCCGAGCGCTCACGCCCCATAGCCGGGGGCATGCACCCGCTGGGAGATGCGATGTATCGTCAGGCGGATTATGTGCCGGTAGTGGCAAGCTATTCGCATTATGCCGATTTGCAGGCGGTAGAGGATGTGACGGATCATGCCCATCCGCTGCTGGAAATCATGTATGTGCAGGAGGGCGAAATCATCGTCGTGGCGGACGGCAGTCCGGTAACGGTGCGCGAGGGCGAGTATATCTGGCTGGATGCGGGCGTGCGGCATCAGCTGACGCTGTGCCATAATCAGAAGGGAAGCATGCTGAACATCGAGCTGGCGCTGGTGCCGACGACCCTGCCTGTGCCCACTGTGCGGCAAATGTATGAGGCTGATCCCGCCTATGCGGAATTGGCGGATTCGTCCGCCGCGTGGCTGGTGCTCACGGACGCCGGCGGAATGATGGGGCAGCTCATCAATCAGATGGTGATGACGGCCAGCATGTCGCTGCCCGGGGATATCCTGGGCTCGCTGATGGCGCAGGAGTGCCTGTGCCTGATGGCGGCGCAGCGTCGCACGGGCATCAGCCGTCCGCGCGGGGAAACGCGCGAGCCGCCGGCCCTGCATCGGGTGGACAGTCGCCTGATGCAGCTTTATGCCGGGCGGCTGCCCGTGAGCGAACTTGCAGCCGCCTGTCAGATGACGGTGCCTGTTCTGCAGCGGCTCATACGCCAGGCTACCGGCCTGAGCGCCAATGAATATATCCAGCGCTACCGGGTGGAGCGCGCCAAGGAATTGCTTGCAGGCGGCGCATCGGTCGGCGAAGCCGCCCGTAAGGCGGGGTATCAAAGCGAGCAGTATTTTATGCGGCTCTTTAAGCGGATTACCGGCGTAACGCCCGGACAATTCTGCCGGCAGAAAACGCAGAAAAAAGGAGGAGACTGAATTTATGAAGCTGCAATATCTTGGAACAGCGGCGGCGGAGGGAATGCCCGCCGTGTTTTGCCAATGCCCGATTTGCCGCGAAGCGGCGCGCCGGGGAGGTAAGGACCTCCGCTTTCGCACCGGCGCGATGGTGAACGATAGCCTGATGATCGATATTTCCCCTGATTTGTATGCGCAGAAGCTGAAATTCCAGCTGGACCTGGGCAATGTGCGGAACGTTATCGTGACCCACGCCCATATGGATCACTTCAACCGGGAAGAGATGAGCATGTTCGTTGAGCCTTTCGCGCATCTGGAGCATCGCAGCCCGATGACGCTGTACGGCAGCGCGTTCACCGGCCGCGTCTGGGAGGAATACCTGCACACTGCGCTGATGAAGGAGCCGGGGCTGGAGGGAAAGATCAATTTCCGCGTGCTGGCTCCGTTTGAAACGGTGGAAATCGATGGCGTGACCGTCACTGCGCTGAAGGCCGTGCATTCCTGCCCGGAGAGCCTGATTTATCTGCTGGAGCAGGACGGCGTGCGACTGCTGTACGGCAACGATACGGGGGTATTCCCTGCGGAAACGTGGGATTACCTGCGGATGCAGGCGAATCTTCCCCTGACCGTCGTCAGCCTTGACAGCACCATGGGCAAGCCGAAATCGAATTATAATGGACACATGACGCTGGAGCAGAACATCGAAACGCGCAGGCGCATGCTGGACGAGGGGATCGCAACGGAAACTACGCGGTTTATCTGCCATCACTTTTCCCACAACGGCCTCGTGCTGCACAGGGAAATGGAGGAAATGATGGGGCCGGAACATTTTGAAATCGCCTACGATGGAAAGGTGGTCGAGGCGTAAAAAGCGGACGGCCGTATCGGCGGTGAGGGAGTCTCAGGGAATTTTTCAGATACATCTTATTATAAGGCCGCTTGCGCGGCAGATGAGAGGCGGCGTGCTGTCCATACGCGGCGAAGCCGCCCGATATTCCATATATATTTTCGAATTATACCGGCCGTACAGCTTCCTGCTGACGGCCTTTATTTTATCTGCAAAACGCCGCAAGACGAAAGAAAAAAGGTTTTGATTTTATAATATGCCGTAAAACAAATCTGGTGATTTTATCCAAGGTTGACAAACGTTTAGATAGTTTGTATAATAATGGGAGCAGACTGCTTCGCAAAAAGCAGCCGATAAAATGGGAGGTTTCGGTATGAAAAAAGTCCTGTTGGTAGCCCTTGCACTTGTTATGGCGCTTTCCATGGCGGTGGCCGCGATGGCCGACGGTCTGGAAGTCGGCACCTATGATCCCGCGGCGGCGGGCGATTACGAGTTCAGCTTTGCCTGGTGGGGCAATCAGGTTCGCGACGAAGTAACGAAAAACGCGGCCGATTACTTCACGCAGAACTATCCGAACATTACTTTCAACCTCAACGCGCAGTCCTGGAACAACTACTGGGCGCTGATGAGCACCAACGCCGCCAACAACGACCTGCCTGACGTCATGCAGCAGGACTACGCCTACATCGAGCAGTGGGTGGAGGCCGGCGATCTGCTGGACCTGACCCCCTACGTGGAAAGCGGCGCGCTGGATCTGAGCTCCATGCCGCAGAACATCATCGATACCGGTAAGGTAGGCGACGGTCTGTACGCCGTGTGCTGCGCCGTGAACGCGCCGGCCATGCTGTACAATAAGACGCTGACCGATTCCCTCGGCATCGAGGTTCCCATGAACATCACCTGGGAAGAGTTTGCGGAAATTTCCCGCACGATCTACGAAAAGACCGGCATCGGCACCATCTATGGCGACGGCAACTCGGAAAACCCGCTGACCTACTACGTCCGTTCGCTGGGCTACACGGCCCTGTGGGATGAAAACGGTCTGGTCGCCACGGCCGAGGAAATGGCCGGCTATTACGCCCGCCTGATCGACGGCGTAAAGGAAGGCTGGCTGTACGACACCGATAAGCTTGCCGGTGTAAACACCAACGATCTGGCGCAGTATCCGCTGGTTTACGGCTCTTCCAACGAAGTCCGCTGCTGGTGCGCGCTTGCGTTCTCCAACCAGATCGCCGCGTATCAGAAGGCCGCCACGGCCGACGGCATCGAACTGGGCATCTCTACCTGGCCGTCCCTCGACCCCGTGAAGTCCAACTACATGAAGCCCGGCCAGTTCTTCGCCGTGACGACGGACACCAAGAACCCCGATATGGCGGTCGCTTTCCTCAACTACCTGATGAACGACGTGCAGGGCAATATCATTCTGCGCGCTGAGCGCGGTGTGCCGCCGTGCACGGACGTCGCCTCCGCGATCGCCGATGAGGTGAGCAAAGCAGACGCCACGTATCCCATGTCCGTCGAATATCTGGCTTTCGTCGGCGACGGCAATTGCAGCCCCATCTTCCCGCCGCTGCCCAGCTATGCCGGCACCGCGCAGACTGAGGTCATCCAGATGCTCGCCGAGGAATGCCTGCTCAAGGACACCGATATGACGGCCGAAGCGGCCGGCGAGATGGCGGTTGAAATGATCCAGCAGATCGCTGCCGACAACTACTGATTCGCCAACGGCTATCCGCTTTGATGGCGCATGCGGAAAGGGGAGGACGAAAGTCCTCCCCTTAGTAGGGTGTATCTGAAAAATTCCATCAGACACAATCTCGGCGTTTTTCCTTTTCAAATACGCCTGACAATCCCTGCGCTTGTCCGACAGGATTACAGTGCGGCGACGGCATGGCTTCTCCGCGGGGAAAGATCGTATCCGTTTTACGCAGAGGCGGCGACGGGAAACGAATCCGCCGCCCGCCAACATTACACGAGGAGGATTTTCGGTATGACGGCCATTTCCCGGCGCAGAAAAACCGGCTGTGCCGCATGGATCAATCAGGAAAATGTGGCGGGCTATGTCTTCAGCCTGCCGTTCATTATCGGTTTTCTTATGTTTATGGTCATCCCAATGGGGTTGTCTCTTTATTATTCCTTTTGCCGTTACGATATTCAGAATCCGCCCGTCTGGACGGGGCTGAATAATTATATCACCATCTTTACAAAGGATCCCACTTTCCGCAAGTCTCTGCGGGTCACCTGCTACTACGCCCTGATCGGTACGCCGCTCAAGGTGGTTTTCGCGCTGATTGTCGCGCTGATTCTCAATCACGAATCCAAAGCCGTTCCCATCTACCGGGCGACGTTTTACCTGCCCTCTATCATCGGCGGCTCGGTGGCCGTGGCCATCCTCTGGCGGCGGATGTTTGAATCTACGGGCACCGTAAACGCGATACTCGGCAAAATGCTTCCTTTCCTGCAGGGCTATAACTGGTTCAGCGAAGGCCCTGCTATCTGGGTCTTGATTATTCTGACCGTCTGGCAGTTCGGCTCTTCCATGCTGATTTTCCTGTCCGCGCTCAAGCAGATTCCGCGCGAGCTTTATGAAGCGGCGCATGTGGACGGCGCCAACGGCCGCCAGCGGTTTTTCAAGGTTACGCTTCCGCTCATCACGCCGACCATCTTCTTCAATCTCGTCCAGCAGACGATCAATTCCTTCCTCGCTTTTACGCAGTGCAAGCTGATTACCAACGGCGATCCGCGAAAGTCTACGCTGTTCTATACGGTGTATCAGTATAATAAGGCTTTCCCGGCGGTTGGCAAAAGCCAGATGGGCTATGCTTCCGCGCTGGCGTGGATTATGCTGGTGATTATCACGGCGGTTACGGCGCTTCTGTTCTGGTCCCGAAGCAAATGGGTTTATGACGATTGAGAAAGGAGGAGAGAAGCATGGTTGGAAGAAATCGCGTAAATGAAATCGTTTATCATGTTCTGGTTTCTATCGGAGCGCTGATTATGGTGTATCCGCTGCTCTGGATGGTGCTCTCCTCCTTTAAGCCCACCGACATGGTGCTGCCAACGGCGGACCGGCTGATTCCCACCACCTGGACGCTGGACAACTATACCCGCGGCTGGAAGGGCTTCATGGGCTATTCCTTCGGAACTTTCTTTGCCAACTCGTTTTTCATCTCACTGGTTTCCACGTTTGGCACGCTTCTGTCGTCGGCCTTCGTGGCCTACGCGCTGCAGCGCCTGAAGTTCCGGATGCGCAAGCTGCTTTTCGTGCTGGTGCTGTCCACCATGATGCTCCCGGCGCAGATCCTGATGATCCCGCAGTTCATGTGGTATCGCCATTTGAACTGGGTAGGAACCTATTACCCGATGATTCTGCCCTATTTCTTTGCCATTCAGGGCTTTTTCGTTTACCTGATCATGAATTTCATCAGCGGCATTCCGAAATCGCTGGATGAAGCGGCGAAGATTGACGGCTGCTCGTATTATGGCATTTTCTTCCATGTCGTTCTTCCGCTGATCGTTCCCGCGCTGGTCACGTCGGCGATTTTCTCCTTCATCTGGCGCTGGGATGATTACCTGTCGGCGCTTCTGTATGTCAACCGCGCCGGCATGCGCCCCGTGTCGCTTGCGCTGCAGCTGTTTAACGATCCGTCTTCCGGCTCGGATATCGGTTCCACGCTGGCGATGTCCACCCTGTCCATCGTACCGGCGACCGTTATCTTCTTGATTTTCCAGAAATCGCTCGTGGAGGGCATCGCCTCTACCGGCATCAAGGGCTAAAAAACCTGCGCGGAAAAGTTACTGCTGAAACAATATAAGCCGGCAATTCCGAGAGGGAAGAGCCGGCTTTTTTGCTGATTCACACGCTGCAGGCGCCAATCTCACAAGACGGGGAGGCTGCTTGAAATTTTTGCGCGCTGGCGCGCTGAATTATGCGGCGTGAAAGCAGAGAAAATGAAAAGCCTTGAAACGCAACGGTTTCAAGGCTTTTCGTTCAGCGCGCCCCGCGGGATTCGAACCCACGACCTTTTGATTCGTAGTCAAACACTCTATCCAGCTGAGCTAGGGGCGCTCACCGGAACGAATGATATAATACCACGGTAAGAAACTTTTGTCAACACCTTTTTTGAAAAAACTTTCTCTTTTTCTCAAATCCGCACTTTTTCGGGGTCAGCGTCCCCGGAAGAGCAGCGCCGCCAGCAGGACGGCCTGCACGAGCAGCAGCGCGGGCACGCCCAGCGCGAAGGCGCGGTGCTTTGTTTTGTGATGGAACACGTACATGCCCAACAGCGCGCCCAGCGCGCCGAAACACGCCGCCGTCCCCAGCAGCGTCGATTCGCGGATGCGCCATGCGCCGCGGCGGGCTCTGGATTTGTCGATGCCGTAAAGCGCGAAGGTGAGCGCGTTCATTGCGGCGAGCGCGATGAAAACGATGGGGGAGACGCCCGTCATTTCGTATCTTCTCCCTTCCTGTTGAAGGATTCGCAAAGCGGCGCGAGCGTGCAGGCGTCGCAGGCGGGCTTGCGCGCGGCGCACACGCGGCGGCCGTGGAAAATAAGCCAGTGGTGCGCGGCGATCCAGTCCTCGCGCGGAACAACCTGCATCAGCTGCTTTTCCGTTTCCAGCACGTCCCTGGCGTGCGCGAGCCCCAGCCGGTTGCTCACGCGGAAAACGTGCGTATCGACGGCGATGGTTGGGATGCCGAAGGCGTTGGCCATGACGACGTTGGCGGTCTTGCGGCCTACGCCGGGCAGCGCGGTCAGCTCTTCCATCGTCCGGGGCACCTGGCCGTCGTATTTCTCCACGAGGATGCGGCAGGTGGCGACGATGTTGTCGGCCTTGCTTTTGAAGCCGCAGGAGGCGATATACGGGCGCAGCTCGTCCGGCGTGAGGCGGGCGATGGCGAACGCGTTGGGAAAGAGCGGGAAAAGCTTTTCCGTCACTTTGTTGACCTGCTTATCGGTGCATTGTGCCGAGAGCATGACGGAAACAAGCGTTTCGAACGGGTTGGAAAAATTCAGCTCCGGCCGCGCGTCCGGGTAGAGGCGCGCGAGTTCGGCAAGAATCTGTTCGTTTGTATTCACGGCTGCAGCTCCTTTTTATACGCGGATTACGGCGCGGAATTCGCCGCTTTCATCGGGCGCGACGAGATATTCCCTTGCGCCGAAACCGCCTGTGAGGAAGAAAATCGGTTCCGGATCGCCGCAGAGGGTTTCGCTTTCCACGCGCGCGTCCTTTGCAATGACGGGCAGGACGAGACGTGCTTTTTCGGCGCACGCGCCGAAAACCCTGCCCGCAATAACCGTGCAGTCCGGGCAGAAGCCGTAGCGCAGGGAGACGAACGCGCCTTCGGCAAGCGGAGCCTGCGCGGCGTCGACCAGTGCGGCGGAAACGTCCGCCCAGACGGTTTCGCCCTCCGTGCGGACGGAGATGGAAGCGTGTACGTCGTAGCACTGCGCGTAGCGCACGCCGTCCCGAATATACTCGACGCGCGGGGTGAGCGGGCGATGGCGCCTGCGCTGGAGCGTCAGCTGCATGTTGTGCGGCTCGACGAGGCGGTAATCGAGCACCGAAGAAAGAAGCACGGGCCCTGCCTCCCTGTGCCACAGGAGGCTCAGCGTGCCGCCCGTGGCGTGGCCGACGGAGACGGCGTAATCATAGCCCGTTACCGTCGCGCGCCAGGGGCCCGCCGTGATGCGCCAGGTATCGACGTCTTCATCGTGCGCGGCGGAGAAACCGTCCGCGTCGCAGGGGAGTTCGGCCGACGCGTCGCTCAGCCCCGCTTCGAGCGCGGCGGTCAGCGCGTTGGCATGGGTGAAGGTATGATGCACGCAGGCGGGTTCGCCGTTTTCAAAGTATTCCGGGCCGCCGTAGAGCAGACCGTCATGCGTGCAGCGGCGCATGAGCGCGGTGTTGCGGCGCGCCGTTTCGGCAAAGAGCGGCTCGTCGTTTCCCAGCAGCGCGTACGCGCCCTGACAGCCGTCCGAGGTGCGGCTGCCCCAGTAGGTCCATTTGTTGCTGCGCGTGCCGAAGCTGTTGTTCCAGCCGCCGTCGGGCAGGAAATAGTTCAGCTGCAGGCGCAGAATCTCCCTGAGCTTTTCGAGCATTTCCCCGTCGCCCAGCGCCAGCGCGCATTTGACCAGCGCCGGCACGGATTCCTCGACGTTATACCCGATATCGACCGGATAGCAGCCGCGGGGAGAGCGACCCTCGCGCGGCTTGCCTTCGCCGCGCAGGAAGCCTTCGCGGGTGAAATGCGTCATGGCGAAGCCGGCCAGACGGCGCGCGCAGGCGAGCCATTCGTCCCTGGCGAGATATTTTCCGGCCAGAGCCATCGCCGCGGCGTTCGTGGCCGGGTAGTTGATGTTGGTGGGATAGTTTTCGTCCAGCGTGCGGCAGAGCCAGCCGCACATTGCTTCGAGCCGGGCCGTCCACTGCGCGCGCTCGCCGGCCGTGAGAAGGCCGCCGTGATGGGAGAGCGCTTCGCAAAGCGAAATGGCGGCGAAAACGGTGATTCCCTGCCAGTCGGAGTTGCCGTCGTTGTAGACGCTGCCCTCGTCGGTGAGCATGTTCTGCTGCCACGTAAAGAGCTTCCGTGCGGCGGCAAGGTATTTTTCCTCGCCCGTCGCGTCCGCCAGATACATCATCGGGTAAATCGCGTCCGGGCAGCGGCCATGAATGACGTGGCAGGCGGGGCAGAGAATGCCGCCGTCCAGCTCCTTTACGCCCGTATCCCGAACCTGCAGCTCGATCAGCCGGTCGCACCAGCTTTTCAGCAGCGGAAAATACAGATCGTCCATTTTTCTATCCTCCCTTTTTCAAGAGATGAAGCGTATACGGAAATTATATCATAACCCGGAGGGGAAGGAAAGAGCGCGTCCGGCGGGGAATTATTCTGGCAGGAGGGGAGACGGATGACTGACTTGAGCCCGCGGATTTTTCTCGATACCGATATCGGCCCGGATTGCGACGACACGGCGGCGCTGGCGATTTTATTGCAGCTTTGCCGCGAGGGACGGGCGCGGCTGCTGGGCGTGACGCACTGCACGGGCAGCGCTTACGGACTGGCCGCAATTGACGCGATCTGCCGCCTGTTCGGCGTAAACGTTCCCGTCGGCACGTGCGCGGACAGGGCGTTTCTTTCGGACGGGCAGGCGCTTTGCTATACGCCCGCCGTCGCGGAACGGTTCGCGCACGGCTACCCGCCGGACGCGCCGCAGCCGGACGCGCTGGATGCTTTCTGCCGCGCCCTGCGCGGTCAGCCGGACGGGAGCGTTACGTTCGTCGGCATCGGCCCGATGAAGAACATCGCGCGTTTTTTCGCCGACGAGGAGGGCGGCGCGCTGATGCGCGCGAAGGTGTGCCGCATGGTCGTCATGGCGGGGCGGTTTGAAACGGAGCCGCCTGTGCCCGAATGGAACGTGGAGATGGACGTGCCGTCCGCCCGGTATGTGGCGGAGAACTGGGCGGGGCCGCTTGATTTCTGCCCGTTCGAGGCGCTGGCGGACGTGCTGACCGGCGAATGCCTGCGCGGCACGGACAGCCCGGTTGAAACGGCGTACCGCCTGCACACGCGCGGGACAATGCTGCGCCCGTCGTGGGATCTGGAGACGGTCGCCGCGGCGGTATGCGGCGCGCGGGCGCCGTTTGCGTGGAGCGAGCCGGGCGAGGTTGCGATCGACGAACGCGGCGTGACGCGCTTTACCCGCCGCGCGGGCGGCAACCGGCGCTATCTTCGTCTGGCGGGCGACGCGGGCGAAGCCGCGGCCGCGCTGGAGGCGCTGCTTGCGCGCGCCGTGCGGACGATGGCGGAGAAAAAACGCGCCGCGGCAGGGATTCCCGAATGCGATGTAGTATAAGGCAATACCGCACAATGTCCCGCAAAGGCTGACGGATGCTTTTACGTCGCCTGCTGCTTGCAGCTTTCTTGACGTACCTCCAGTACGCCTGCGAAATCTGCAATTCGCATCCGACGCAAATTCATCTCGTCATCCTTCGCGCGAATTATGCGGTATCGCCTTAACGCAGCGTTTGCCTTTCGCGTTTTTCAGCGCCCTGCGCTGAATGGTTTTAAATTCCTCAAGGAGGTTATACCCGGATGAAACAAAAGCGCATCCTGCCCGTGGCGCTGGGCAGCGAACCCGCCGAGCTGGTGCTCAAGAATGTCGAATACCTCAACGTCTTTACCGGCGAATTTTTGACCGGCGATATCGCCATCGCGGGCGGCCGGGTGGCGGGCGTCGGCCGCTATCACGGCAAGGCTGAAATTGACTGCGCCGGCAAGACGGTCGTGCCGGGCTTTATCGACAGTCATATCCATATGGAAAGCTCCATGCTCTCGCCCGCGCAGTTTGCGCGCGCCGCCGCGCCGCACGGCACTACGGCGATTGTGACCGACCCGCATGAAATCGCCAACGTCTGCGGCGAGAACGGCATCCAGTATATGCTGCGCGCTACGCGCGGCCTGCCGCTGGACGTGTTCTTCATGGTGCCCTCCTGCGTGCCGTGCTCGCAGTTTGACGAAAACGGCTGCGCGCTCGGCACGGAGACGATTCGCCACTTCCTCACCGAGGAGCGCGTGCTCGGCCTGGCGGAGATGATGAACTACCCCGGCGTGCTGTACGAAGACCCTGCCACGCTCGAGAAGATCGACTGCGCGCTGGCTGAAGGGGGCATGGTAGACGGCCACGCGCCGGGCCTGACGGGCAGGCAGCTGAACGCGTATATCGGCGCGGGCGTGACCAGCGATCATGAGGCGACCTGCTATGAGGAGGCGCTTGAGAAGCTGCGTCTGGGGCAGTGGATCATGATCCGCGAGGGAACGGCCGCGTGCAACCTTGACGCGCTCTATCCGCTTTTGCAGGGCGATTCATTCCGCCGCTGCCTTTTCTGCTGCGACGACGTGCACCCGGGCGAGCTGCTGGAAGAGGGGCATATCGACCGCATCGTCCGCCGCGCCATTGCGCGCGGCGCGAACCCGGCGCATGCGTTTATCGCCGCTTCGTTCAACGCTGCGCAGCGCTTCGGGCTGGGCGATACCGGCGCGATCGCGCCCGGATATTTTGCGGATCTCGTACTGCTGTCCGATCGGGAAAGCGTGACCGTTGAGGCGGTTTACAAGCGCGGCAGCCTTGTGGCGATGGACGGCGAGCTCGTCCGGCCTGTCGAGGAGCCGAAGGCGGCGGGCCGCAAGGCCGTTTCCGGCACGGTGCGCGTGGGCGATTTCAGCGCGGAGAAGCTGGACGCGCACGGCAAAGCGCTGCCGGTGATCGGGCTGGTTGCGCATGAGCTGATCACGACCGACGCGGGCAGGGCCGAAGCGGTCGATACGGAGCGGGATATCGTCAAGCTGGCGGTGATCGAGCGCCACCACGAGACGGGCCATATCGGGCTTTGCTATTTGAAGGGCTACGGGCTGAAATCCGGCGCAGTGGCGACGACCGTCGCGCATGATTCGCATAACGTGATCGTCGCCGGTACGAACGACGCGGACATGGCGCTGGCTGTGGAGACGCTGAAGGCGTGCGGCGGCGGGATGGCCGTCGTCGACGGCGGCAGGGTGAAGGCCGAGCTGGCGCTGCCCATCGCGGGGCTGATGTGCGATCTGGACGCGGAGGAGGCCGAAGCCGCGCTTTCGCGCGTGAAGGACGCGGCCTATGCGCTCGGCGCGAGCCACGAGATCGACCCGCTGATGACGCTGTCGTTCATGAGCTTGCCGGTCATTCCGCATCGGAAGCTGACGACGCTGGGCGTGGTGGACGTGGACGCGTTTAGACTTGTTTAACCGCGTTTGCATTTCGCGGCCGGGTATGCTATATTGGATGCGCTCTCATTGAAAAAAACGAAAGGAAGCTTTGCCATGAAAGTTTGCGATCTGCCTTACCGGCGCGTTACGCTGGAAGAAATTGAAAAGGTGATGAAGGACGTTATCGCGCGCGTGAAAAACGCGAAGAGCGTCGACGAAGTCCTCGCCGCGCGGCAGGACTACCTCGCGCTGCAGACCGATTATCAGACGGCCGCGTCGCTTTCCTATATGCGCTATTCCATCAACACGGTGGACGAGTTCTATGTGGCCGAAAAGGATTACTACGACGAGATCGGCCCCGCCGCGTATAATCTCAAGATCGAATACGAAGAAGCGCTGCTGGATTCTCCCTTCCGCGCGGAGCTGGAAAAGGCGCTTTTGCCGCTGCTTTTCAAGGCTTTTGAAGTGGAACGCAAGACGATGTCCCCGGAAATCATCGAGGACATGGTGGAAGAAAACAAGCTCGTGAGCGAATATTCGCAGCTGATGGCGGGCATGGAGTTTGAATTCCGCGGCGAAAAGATGCCCCGCACGCTGCTGGCGAAATACTACAAGGACGACGACCGCGCCACCCGCCGCGAGGCCTACGAGGCGCTGGGCAAGGGCCTGGCCGCGCACAGCGAGGCGCTGGACGGCATTTTCGACAAGCTCGTGCACGTCCGCGACCGCATCGCGAAGAAAATGGGCTATAAGAACTTCGTGGAGCTGGGTTACTACCGCATGGGCCGCCTGTGCTACGATCAGGACAGCGTGAAGGTTTTCCGCGAGAATGTGCTCAAGGATATCGTTCCGGTCGTGGCGCGCTTGCGCGCGGAAAACGCCAAGCGGCTCGGCATTGACAAGTATATGTTCTATGACGACGGCGTGATCATCCCCGGCGGCGATCCGAAGCCGTTCGGCAAGGAGGAAATCTTCTCCGCCGCGCGCGAAATGTATCATGCCATGGGCAAGGATACGGGCGATTTCATCGATATGATGATCGACAACGAAGCGTTCGACGTCGATTCCCGCAAGAACAAGTGGGGCGGCGGCTACTGCACGTACTTCGACAAGTTCAAGCAGCCCTTCATTCTCGCCAACTTCAACGGTACCGCCGGCGATGTGGACGTGATGACGCACGAGGCCGGTCACGCGCTGAACGCGTATCTGTGCGCGGACAACCGCTTCGGTCTGGAGATCGGCTGCGGCGGCATGGAAACGGCCGAAACGCACTCGATGAGCATGGAATTCCTCGCCTGGCCGTACATGGAGAAGTTCTTCGGCGAAAACGCCGCCAAATACCGCTTCATGCATGCACTCGATTCGTTCTCCTTTATCCCGTACGGCACGATGGTGGACGCGTTCCAGCACATCGTCTACGAGAACCCGGATATGACTCCCGCCGAGCGCAACGCAGCCTGGCTTGAGCTGGAAGGCAAGTTCCGTCCGCATATTTCGTTCGAAGGCATGCCTTACCTCGAGAAGGGTACGCGCTGGCAGTACCAGATGCACATCTATGAATCGCCCTTCTACTACATCGACTATTGTCTCGCGCAGACGGCTGCGTTCAACTTCCTCCTCGCTTCGCAGGAAGACTACGACAGCGCGTTCGCTCGTTACATGCGCCTGAGCCGTCAGGGCGGCGAAAAGGTCTGGACCGAGCTGCTAGACGAAGCCGGCTTCGTGCCGCCGTTCGTCCCCGGCGCGCTGGCAACGCTTGCTCAGAAGGTTGAAGCGCTGCTGAACAAGGTGAGAGTGTAAGGGGGAAAAA
>CAKTTL010000032.1 GCA_934615235.1 uncultured Clostridia bacterium | reverse complement strand
CGGCGCGGATCATGCCCTGATAAGGCGCAAGCTGCCAATCATTCAGCGCCCACTCGCCGCCCTCGCGTTTGGACAGGAGCAGTCCTTCCTCTAGATAGGCCACCGCGCGGCAAAGATTCAGGATGACATAGACCGGGGCTTTCAGGATATCCTCCTGCGCGGTACGGATATCCTGATAGATGCTGTTCTCAAACACTTCATCGCTTACCGGCCCGAAAACCTGCTCAATTTCGGGGCCGTAAAGCCTTACGCCGCGATGGCGCAGCATCATGCAATGCGCCGCGAGGTCTTTATCCTCACCGTGCATGGCGCGTACATACTCCGCCGGGTTCTCCTGATATCGCTCCAGATGCATCACGGAAAAATGCAGCTCATACGGCGTGGGATAGACAAACGGCTTGCACACATCTCGGCGGAGCACGCTCATTTCAATGCCCTTTTGCGGGGCGTAGACGTTCATGGCTGTCACCATCGCCATGTATTGCAGCTTCAGTTCATCTGGCAGCGCGTTTTCCACCACGATCAGCAGATCAACATCGCTCTTTTGCGCCTGAAAGCAGCCCATGGCCGCCGAGCCGTGCAGATACACGCCCGTCAGGCAATCGCCCAGAATGGCCCTGGATTGAGCGACAAAGGCGTCCAGCAGGCTTTGCAGTTCCATTCTTCCTCCCAGCTTTACTTTGCGTTCTTATACGAAATCAGAATATGGCTCGGCGCAAACAACGCGGCCGCAGCGATCAGCGGAATCGAGCGAATGAGAATGCCGCTCAGCAGGAACAAAACCGAAGGGATAATGGAAAGCGCCAGCGCACGGAACATGCTG
Source organism: uncultured Clostridia bacterium (assembly GCA_934615235.1). Taxonomy (GTDB): domain Bacteria; phylum Bacillota; class Clostridia; order Christensenellales; family Aristaeellaceae; genus Aphodomonas. The sequence continues at coordinate 26,634 of CAKTTL010000032.1, read as the reverse complement.
CTTTTGTGAAAGCAAATCCGCCAGATCAGGCAATAAGCCGCCGCCAGCAGCGTGTCCGCAATCAGATAGAGATAAAACACTTGCTGCGAATGCCAGCCAAAGAATGTGCCCGGGATTTGAAAAATCATCAGGAAAAAGCAGCCGAAGCGTCCGATCTGCTCCACGGTTTCCACCAGCTTGTTATTCCATTTGTTCACGAATCCGTCCTTGCACTTCATCGCAAAGATCACATTAGGAATTAGGATCACCGCCACAAAAATCAATCCGTATACGTTAAACCACTTGGCTTCCATTTTCTTTTTCTCCCTTAGTGCAATGTTTCCTCAAATATCTGCCTAAGCGCGTCGCCGGGAATACCCTGGCCCAGGAAGATTTGCAGCATGCCCTTGGGCGTCATTTTGTAGCCCGCCAGCTTCTGCCTGTGCGCCACCGCAGCGCTGGCCTCAATATTGATGTGATCCTTAAACGGAATCAGCCGGACAAAGGCTTCCCCCACATAATAGCTTGGCAGCTTCGCCCACAGCTTTTCCTGTGGCGCGGCGGGCGCGCTATTCAAAATCAGCGTCCTGATGGTATGATACATATTCACAATGGCACTCGGGTACTGCTCAACATACTCCCTTACCTGCTCATCCATTCGTTCTCCTCCAAATGCCAGTTATTCGGCATTATTTTAGCATAAAACGGCAAACAGCACAAGAAAGCATACAAAAAACCACCAGATTATTGCATCTCGGTGGCTTGTGTCCAGACCGACATTAGTTAGCATAATCGCACTTAGCTCATGCACACCCCGAAATTTTGCTTTCTATTAATATGTAGCTTCTTAAATCGTGTAATAATGGACACTTCTTAAGAACAAAAATCCCGGCTATTTGCCGGGAAAATGGGGTTCAAAACCTCTTATTCTGCTATGAACCCCTTTGCATTCAGCGCTGCCATGAGCGCCTCGTTTGTCGGGCCGAATACCGTTCCGGTCTTGCTAACCGTGTAGTCGCCGATGACATAGGCGAAGCTGGGTGCGTTCTGGTACACGGCAGGCGCGCCTACGAAAGCCTTAATGGCCTCTACCAGCGCCTTGCGGCGTTCGCCGGTTACGTTGAAAGCCGCCTCCATATTATCTGGCTCATGGGCCGTGATGGTCAATTCCTGCCCATTCAGTTCGGCAGTGATCTCCGCGCCCTGCTCGACTGCTTTGGCGATCTCTGCCACAGGCTGGCCCTCGGCTTCCGCTTGATTTAATGCCGCCTGAAGCCCGGCGGTGATGCTCTCCGGCTCGGGTTTTTCTTCTGATCTTCCTTTCCGCGTTTTGCGCGTCCGCGCCTCCGGCCAGACCTTCGGCAAAACGCCTTCCTCGAACATGATCTTGAAGGTAATGGCTCCGGTAACCGGTACGCTGAATTCGAAGTCCTGATAGGGCAGCTTCTTGATCTCGTCGGGAATTTCGATGTTCTTGAAGCGCTTGACCTCTTTCCCGCTTTCGATGAAGCAAACCGGCACCGCGTCCCGAAGTTTTGCTGTGAGTTTTCCGCATTCCATGATGAATACCTCCCGTATTGTTGTGTGCCTCACGGCTGAGTCACAGCTTACACACGGGTGGTCAAAAAGCAAGCTCATGCCGGCCTTTTCTCAAAAGATTTTTTGCGCTCCTTCCTTTCAGAAGGAAGCTATGCTACTGTCTGGGCGGAGGTGGCAGTTATGCGAAAGATTTTAGAGGAACTCTACCATGGGAACATGTCGGTGGACGAACGCACCATCCGGGCCGGGAGCAAATATGCCCGCGCGCTGGCAGAAGTGGCAAAAATCGAAGAAGCGCTATATGAAAAGCTTCCCGAGAAGGATCACGTCCTGCTGCGAGATTATGCGCTGGCCAGCGCGCAGCTGGCGAACGTGTCCATGGTGGAGGATTTCATCACAGGCTTTCGAATGGGCGCGCAGATCATGATGGCAGTTTTGCTCCCAGACAGCCAGTCGCCGGAGCAGATCGGAAAAGCATCTCACGACGAATAACCCGGCGCTATGGCCGGGTAGGAATTATGCCTGTTCGAATGGTACGTCGCAGTCGCCGCATACTACGTTGACCTGCCGCGTGGCTCGAATGATGGCTCCGCAATGCGGGCAGACGTACTTGATGCTGCGATTCTTGCTGGTGCTGCGCCCGCCTTTGATGGTCGTGGTCGTTTCGCCGCCCTCGTCATCGTCGGCTTTGGTTTTGATTTGGAGCGCCGTTTTGCGGCTGGCGGTTATATCCTCCATGCCAGGCTGCTGGGTCAGCCATGCGGCGGTTTCTTTGGTCAGCGTCGTGATCGTCCAGCCATAAGTGGCGTGATGCTCGATGTGCAGGCCGTGGGCCTCAGCGGTGTCCTTGAATTTCTTATTGTGGTAGTACCCGTTGTTGCTGACGTCCCTGATCTCATGGGTCAGGTTGTAGAGATGCGCCATTTCATGGAGCATGGTCGCCGCCACCTCGCCGATGGGCCGATCGATGTACTCGGCACAAATGTTGATCTCCCGGTACGCCTCGCCGCTGGCCTGCCAGATTTCATATACGCTGCACCAGCCGTAGGCCCCACGCCCGCCGTCCGGCGATACGGTGATGGCCGGGCGTGTAAGCTCGCCGTTATAGAAATGATGGTTGAAAAGGTCGAACATGGCCTCGGTCTTGGCTACGATTTCAGATACGCTCAGCATTGCTGTGGCCTCCCTTGTTTTGATGTGGTCACAGCTTATCCTTTTGAACATATCTTTCAAGTGGACAAAGGAGACAAAGCAAGACCCTCAGAGCTTGTTGCAGCTGCCGAGGGCCTTTTCGCATCATTTGTTGCAAGGAAAATGTTAGCTATTCCGTTTCATTTCCACTTATAGCTTTAATAGTATTGTTCAACGTATCCATAAGCTTTCGAAAATACTTCCTGATCGCGAATATGGTATTTACGCATAATCACATCGCGCAGGCTTCGACTAACGCTGTTTCTGCCGGTCGAGGTATCTTGCCAACCTGGGAAACGCACAATTCGAACAATGCCGTCGATATCGCTTACGATCCGCTCAACAATGACCGGTGTGGAAGTGTTTTTAATGCTTTGAAACAGCTTCGTCAGCATAGCTTTGCCCTTATCAATTTCATTTTGAGGAACGACCTCACGTTCCATATGGGCAGCATCCTTCGCCATATCCAGCAGCGCTTTCAGGAATTCAATGCTATTCAGCAGACCAGCCTCGTGTTCTTCCCGGAGCTTTTCCATGCGTTTTCCCAATTCAATGAAACGCGGGTCATCCGGGTGCTTACGAATGATTGCAGCCAGATCAATCTCAATTTTGCGACTCTTTTTTTCCTGAGATGCATTTCCTGAAATGAATTGTTCGATAATACCAGCATCCATTTCGAGAATGTCTTCGTCCTTAACGACTTCCTCAACAGAAATGTTCTCGTGAACAAGCTGGAGTGTTTTTGCGCCTAGCGCAGCCCAAATAAGCCGTCCACGCTCGTCGGTTGGCCGGACAGAATCGTATACTTTGGAAAGCCACTTATAGTCCTCCTTGAAAAGATTCAGACATGCATCTGGAGATAGGGCGTTCCATACGCGATTTAGCACGCGGTATTGTGCGCCAAATTCATCTTTATCCTTATCTGTAGGAAGGCAATCCTGTGCAGCGACAAGAGCTTCCCAGTCATCGCGCGTACGATCAACTCCGGGAAAGAATGCCAGACAATTTGAGACCAATTCCGGCACACGCTTTTTTACACCTTCGATATTTGTTATGATTTTTTCCACGGTGTCCGCATCAAAAGAAAGCGCCTTGGCTACATCATCAAAAATACCCACATAGTCCACGATCAGGCCATAGTTTTTGTCCTGTCCATAGACTCGGTTTGTGCGACAAATGGCCTGCAGAAGCGTATGGTCTTTCATCGGTTTGTCTAGATACATTGCCTGCAGTATGGGTGCATCGAAACCGGTAAGCAGCTTACTGGTGACGATAACGATCTGGAGCGGATTATGCGGATCGCGGAAATCATCCAGCACCTTTGCTTCCTCATCGCGTGTACGCCGCCATTGCTTGTATTCATCAGCCTTGTCGTTATTCGTATCCATGACAATTGTGGACGTAGTTTCGCCCAGCAGCTTGTCAAGCTCCCTTTTATACAGCACACAGCATTCACGGTCATAGCAAACGACTTGCGCTTTAAAGCCGTTAGGATTTACCTTCGTCATAAAGTGTTCGGCAATATGTTCGCAAACGGCATGAATACGTCGCGGGTCTTTCATAATGGCAGCCATGCGAACACGCTGTGCTACCTTTGAACGTTCTTCATCAGAGAGGCCAGCTTCATCAGAGAGCGCTTTGAAGGCTTCATCAATAGCCGATTCATCTACATGTAGTTTGACCGGGACAGGTTCAAAATGTAGAGGCAGCGTAGCGTGATCGTTAACCGAGTCCGCAAAGGAATAGCGGCTCATATAGCCAGTTCGATCTTCCGCAGCACCGAATGTAGCGAAGGTGTTTTTGTCCAATTTATTGATGGGTGTTCCGGTTAGACCGAAGAAGAACGCATTCGGCAATGCCATACGCATACGTGCTCCCAGATCGCCTTCCTGCGTTCGATGGGCTTCGTCCACCATGACAATGATATTGTCCCTCAAATTAAGAGGTGCATTGGCCTGTGCAAATTCAAAAATCTTGGTGATAATGACCTTGCGCGTATCCGCTTTCAAAAGACGGGTCAGATCTTCGTTTGTTTCTGCAGGAACGAGATTCGGCACATCAGCCATAGAGAATGTGCCGAAAATCTGGCCAGCCAGATCAATTCGATCATTTACAATCAGCACGGTGGGCGAGTTCAGTTCCTTCATCATGCGCAGCTTCTGCGCGGCGAAAACCATCAGCAGAGATTTTCCACTGCCCTGAAAATGCCAAATAAGGCCTTTTTTGGGATAACCTGCCTTCACGCGGTTGATAATCAGATTTGCACCTTCATATTGCTGATAGCGGCAGACAATCTTGATTTTCCGGTTTCGCTTGTCAGTGGAAAATAGCGTGAAATAGCGGAAAAGATCCAGAATGATATCTTTTCGCGTCATAGAGGCAATACTTGCCTGCACTTTCGAAAGATCGCCTTCCTCATGCGCAATATCTGCATACCACGGTCCCCAGAGCGTTACTGGCGCACCAATGGAACCATAGCGAAAACATTTCCCCTCGGTGGCAAAATTGAAGATATTGGTGACGAACATCTGAGGAATGGATTTTTCATAATCTAGAATATCACCTGCACCATCCATCCAGCTTATGGCAGGACGTACCGGCGTCTTCATTTCGCCGACGGCTACTGGAAAGCCGTTGATTAGCAGAACTATATCCAGGCGTTTTCCACCTGCAGCCTGAGGATATATCCACTGATTCGTTACAGTAAAACGATTGTTTTCCAGATTGTCGTAATCGAAAAAACGAATACTGATCGAGCGCCCATCTTTATCAAATGGGAAACTGTTTTCTTCAAAAACCAGCTTTTTGAAGCGTTCATTTTGCGTCACCAGATCGTGAGGACGCACGGTAGAAATCAGCGCGCGAAGTTTATAAATAACAGTATCAGCGTGAGACGGTGTTTCTGCAATACATGGATTTAGACGAATCAATGCCTCACGCAGATACGATTCCACCAGAACGTCAGATTCCGCCCGAGGAAGCTCGGCAGCAGGAATGTATTCCCAGCCATTATTTTCAATGGCTTTAATGACCATATCCTCAACATGCTGTTCGCTAAAGGTCGCAGGCATCGTTTTTTCCTCCGTTTTTTCAAATCTGGCTTTATTATACCATAGATTTACCAATACGTCATGGCTGGCAACGGGAATTTTTGACCTGAGAGTTTGAACGACAAATTTTGATTTATCGCTCTGTCGGACGAAGGCTATATACTCGTCCTGTAAAGCTGACGGGAGCAAAGGAATCATCAGTGAGGAAACAATTGGCACATTCAGATTCATCATTGTCACTCCAACAGCCTTGCCTTCAATCACAGCGCGGTATGACGGGCTGGAGAGCATTTTCTGGAGAAAATATGATTGCATTTTCCCAGATGGGCGAATAATCATACTGCCCGTACCGCACAAAAAGCCATCCTCATTAACTACTGCACAGCGGCCCATTTCGCCACGTCTACCAAGCACAACGTCACCTTTTTTAAGTTTGTATGCCGACAGCTCTTCATACTTCTCATCAGATACAGTGAGCTTCTCGTCAGGCACGATGTAGCCATCGACAATATGAGATGGATTGATCAGAGCATGACCTCCTTCGATGTAATCTTCTTTGTGGAGAAGTGATCCGAATGGTCCTATCCTAATTTCTGCGATAGCATTCAATTGCGCCACGGGCCATTGCTTTTCGTTTAAGACCGGGTCACCAAACATCCCGATAAATTGCGACTTTACGAGTTCATCCGTAGCTGCTAAAAGACGCTTGTATGCTTCTTTTGCTCTATCGCAGGCGAGCAGGCGTTCGACAAGAACGCGCTGATCTTCAATAGGTGGCAACTCAAATTCATATGCGCAAAGATCCGAGAAGAGGATATACGGATTGGTAGACCCCTTAGAGTTTTTGATGGTGTATTCGGTGAAAGAATCACTCAGCATAATGAACGGCAGCAATTCCTGCATCATTACATTCTGATCCTTTGTCTCGAGAACAAACGTGGTATTAGACGTAATCCCTTCAAAATCTGCGACGGCCACCTTTTTCAGATAGGTTCGCCGGGATCCATACAGCACTTGTCCCGGACGGAATAAACGAATGAACGCGGGGCCAACATCGCTTCCCTCAAAACATCCGCGCTTGGTTAGGTGGATGTTTTCGGATTCCATGTGTTCACCAGCTATGTAAAACTCATGGTCGTCTGCGGCTCTATCGATATTGATTTTGATTTCCTTTACCACATCGCCGAATCGCACTCTTGCCATTATACCTCCTCCTCACAGAAAGAGGATTTCCCGATAAATTGCGACTTTACGAGATCGTCAGTACGCTCCAGCAATGCTTTATATGCATTCTTCGCTTCAATCGCAGCCCATACAAGAGGCGTAATCCGTTTTTGCTCATCAATATTCGGAATATTGAAGGTCAATTCTTTCAAATCTTTCCAGTTGATAGTCGGCGAAAGAGAGCCCACAGATATACGAATTGCCTCATCGAGGAAATAATCTGAACTAAGAAATAGCGGAAAGTACTCCTTAGTTACAACGCTTTCGTTAGGGCGAAGTACCATGCCGTGTGCCGAAAAAATACCGTCAAATGGCGCAATAGCTACCTTTTTTTGATAGGCGCGCCTTTTTCCAAAAAGAACATCCCCTCTTTTCATGATGAGCTTTTCGCCCACAGGCGCCACGTCAGCCCCCCAGCGAGTAACCGCAAGGTTGCCGGCATCCAGGTGTTCCAAACCGATATACGTGTCTTTGTCTGCCTCCGTTGGCTTTTTCTTTGCTGTGCTGTTGAATGCAATTTCCGAAAAACGATACTTAGGCACAGAGGGCACCTCCCATCGGGTATACGAGATCGATAAATTGCGACTCGTTTACCCAATGAATCGTCGGTGCGACAATTTCACGTTATTCTGATTGACCATGGCATATTGCAGCGTGGTATCCACGCTCTGATGTCCCAGAAGCTGCTGCACTTGTTCGATTGGCATTCCTTTGTCAATGGCCATGGTCGCCAATGTGCGCCGGAATTTATGCGGGTGCACCCTATTGATCTCCAGCTTGCGCCCCAATTCACGCAGGCGAATTTCCACACCGCTGATCTGAAGACGGTCATAGGGCTTTTGAAGCGAAACGAAGAGCGCCTCGTTTTCATCGGCTCTGGCACGGAGATAGCTTTGGAGATGAATTTTTGTGCGTGCATCGAAGTAAACCTTGCGCTGCTTGTTGCCCTTGCCCAAAACGATGCATTCCCGGTTTTCAAAGTCTATGTCGTTCCGATCCAAACGCACGAGCTCACCCACACGCATTCCCGTAGATGCCAGCATATCAATAATGGCGAGATCGCGTATGCATTCACTATTGTCGCGCATCAATTCGAGCGACTCATCGGAATAGGTTTCCTTGACAGTCTTGCAAGTCTTTACTTTGTGAATGCGTCGAACGGGGCTCTTGACGATATAATCTTCATCCTCTAGCCATGCGAAAAAGCTGGAAAGAATGCGCCTGATATTGTCTATAGTCACCTTGCTGGCATTGCTGCGCTTCTGGTACTCGTCGAGATAGATACGCAGATCATCTGTAGTGATTGACTTGATTTCTTTTTGAACACTACCGAGAACATTGCGTATAGTGGAATCGTAATAACGAACCGTTTTTTCAGAGCAGCCCTCTACGCGCTTTGCGGCAAGAAATACAGAAACGAGATGCTGATTGCTATCTGCGCGTTTCCGCATTTCCTGCTCCGCAAAACATTGAATGAGGGTATCATGCAAGGTCTTCTGCTGATTCGTGTCTAGATGAGCAGACATTCTTTCTTCAATGAGGCGGATGGTTGAAGTGTCCATACGAGAGATCTCCTTTTACCAACCTCCTGCACCATCAAATTGTGTTAGCTCTGCTGAATCAGAGACTTTATTAGGCTATCGATACGCTCAATCGACTGTTTGAGTTCAAATTTTGATTTGTCGCTCTGTCGTACCATCTGCTCGAACTCCTCTTGTAATTCAACCGGAGGCAGGGTTATCGGGTAATCATCCAGGAAACTTATTGGTACCCGGAGCTGTCCACCAGTTCCCGTCATGGACTGTCGTGCGGCAGATCGAAATGCATCATGCATTGTCAAGATATAAAGCCAGAATGGATTTGACTTGCCTGCTATCGGCCTGAGCACATGAAACTCAGTAGAGCCAGCACCAATACCATTGGATAAGCCTTCTGCAACACAGCCCTTTCCGTTTTCCATACAAGGAGTAATCTTGGCAAATAAGACATCGTTTTCGGCAAAATATGTAAACCCTTTCTTTACTTCCGCGTATTGCTTCATTTCTGATGCGCTTAACCGGCCGTCTTCAGATACGGCTGGCATCGGTACAAATGAGACCCACAGTTCATCATCGATATCCTTTGGTCGTTTTGGATTAAGCTCACAGCACTTACCCAGAGTTGTTAGTCCCCATCCCTTTTCGTCTGTACCCAAACTACCAAACATCTCGATAAATTGCGATTTCACCAAGTTATCTGTTGCATTCAACAGGACCTGATAGCTCTTTTTAGCCTGATATGCTGCTTCTAAAAGCTGAACGAGCTTTTCCTGTTCGCCCATTTCGGGCAATTCGAATTCATACTCTCGCAGGCTTTCCCATTTAACGCGCGGGGATAGAGAACCGGCGGAATTTCCGACAGCAAAATCAAATAGGAGATCGCTCTGGATGATAAATGGAAGCAGCGCGGGATCGATTCTTTCCGGAATTGCCTCAATGACAATTATATCACCGGAGCAGACTCCATCAAAGGGAGCCAGTGCTGCTTTTTTCAAATAAGCTCTGCGTCGGCCAAATAACATCTGTCCTTTCTTGAATGCTTTGGTAAAAGTGGTCTCAATGCCTTCGTCCCACTGGCTCAGCGTAATATCACCTGGCGTCAAATGCTCCAGGCCGACGATAGGCATTCCTGTGTTTTCTTTACTGATTGCTTTATATTCGCGCGCTACATCTCCGAGTTTTACACGCGGCATATCACTCAGCCTCCTTCGGTAACATTTCAACCAGACGCCCCATTTCTTCCTGCAAAGAAAGACTTTGTATATACCAGTCCTCTGCGCATTCTTCTATTGGAAGAATCGGTGCGATTTCCATTTCATTTCGTACATACAGGGCGATGTTTAGTGAATAGTCATGCTCAGAAATGTCAGCTATAGTTGCCACTTTTGCATAGTGTTCTTCCTCGGCATAGTGCTCATATGCGGTCTTGATGTGATTAATATGCACCTCTTCAAGATAGCTCTGAGCATTTTTGCGTGTGACCTCTTTGACTGCATTTATAAACAAAACCTTTTCACGACGTTCCGGGCACTTTTCCGTGCGACAAATGACAATGCACGCTTCCATTGATGCGTTAAAGAACAAGTTTGCCCCCAAACCAATGACACATTCAATCATATCGCTTTGAACAAGCTTCTTCCGCATTTCTTTTTCCTCATTACGAAAGAGGATGCCATGCGGAAATAGAATTGCACATCTTCCGCTGCCGGTTTTCAGGCTCTTAAGAATATGCTGGAAGAAAGCATAATCGGCTCGTCCCTGCGGCGGTGTACCGAGGAAGTTGCGACCATACTTATCATTCTCGAAGGCACCACGATCCCACTGCTTGATGGAATACGGCGGATTGGCCAGCACAAGATCAAACTGCTTCAAAGTGCCGCCCTCGATGAACGCAGGATTTTTCAGCGTATCATCATTAACGATATGGAAATCTTCGATGCCATGAAGGAACAGATTCATTCTGCCGATGGCGCTTGTCAGCTGATTGATTTCCTGACCATACAGATGCAGATTGCGCCATTCCTTTCCCTGCGCTTTCAGATAGGCGATGCAGGAAATGAGCATACCTGCGCTGCCGCAAGTGGGATCGTAAACCGATTCTCCGGATTGCGGCTTGAGTAGTTCTGTCATCAGATGCACGACGGTTCGGTTGGTATAGAATTCCTGTGCCGTATGGCCGCTATCATCGGCAAATTGCTTGATTAGATACTCATAGCCCTGTCCAAGTTCGTCCTCCGGACAATTTTCGAGTGACAACGTCTTGGAGGAAAAATGCTCCAGCAGATCTTTAAGCAGCCGATCCGGCAAACGATTCTTGTTCGTCCATGCGCCATCGCCAAATACGCCTGTCATTTTTTCGCCGTTGGCCTTTTCGATTTCGCGGAAAGCTGTAACGATGGCTGCGCCGACATCCTCGGTTACCTGTCGGACGTCGTTCCAGTGATGGCCCTTGGGCACAATGAACGTGTGTAATTCCCGTTCAGGATAAAGCTCGATATCGTCGCCGTATTCAGCGACGGCTTTCTGCGTTTCTTCATCGTAGACATCGCAAATGCGTTTGAAGAACAGAAGCGGAAAAATATACTGCTTGTATGCGCCTGCATCTATGCTAGTGCGCAGAAAAACCGCCGATTCCCATAGATAGGATTTCAGCTCATCAATTGTGATCCGATTCGACATTGAGGTATCCTCCCTCCAGCAGCAGCTTTTTCAGGTTTTCTTCAGCATCCTGCACGGCTTGCAGCGCTTCCATAAAGCTGCGGCGCACCTGTTTGGGATCCATCGCCTCGGCGGGCGTCTTTTCGATATAGGTGTTGACGGAGAGGGTGTAGTCCTTCTCGCGCAGGGTTTCTATCGGCACGATGGCGCATCTGTCGATGATGCTCTCGTAATTCTCCCACAGGCGATAGACCTCGTCCGTGTTTTCTTCGGTCATGACATTTTTTGCGCGCTGTGCGGTGTAGATGCCGGTCGCGTCGATCAGGCAAACCTTCCCGCGATGGGCGGCAGGTTTGTTGCTGTTAATGAACAGGATACACGCCGATACGCCTGCACCATAGAACAGATTGCCGACGAGTGCAACAACACATTCGAGCATGTCGCTCTCGATCAGCTTCTTGCGCATATCGCCTTCCTTGCCGCCGTGGAAAAGAACGCCTTGCGGCATAACAACAGCGCATCGTCCTTTTCCAGGGCACATAGAGGAAACCATATGCTGAAGCCATGCGTAGTCCGCACTGGAATCAGAAGGACAGCCCCAAATGTTACGGCCCCACTGATCCACTTCGAAAGATTCAGCGCCCCATTTGCTCAAGCCGAACGGAGGATTTGCAAGAACGCAGTCAAACTTCTGGATTGCGCCGTGGTGAATGAACTTTGGATCGCGCAGCGTATCGCCCTGCACGATTTTAAACTCCCGCGCACCGTGAAGGAAGAGGTTCATTCTGGCAATGGCGGAGGTAGAAAGATTCTTCTCCTGACCATAAATTTTTCCGTAGGACGCCTTCTGGTCATCCATGTTTCGGATGGCTTCAATGAGCATACCACCGGTGCCACAGGCAGGATCATAGACCGAGTCGCCAGATTTCGGCTTAAGCATACGCACCATGAGCTTGACTACAGAACGCGGCGTGTAAAACTCACCCGCATTTTTCTTGCTCATGTCAGCGAATTTTTTAATTAGATACTCATAGGCATCGCCCATAATATCAGCGGAATAATTGCGATTGCCAACGAGAATTGAGGACATATGTTCCACCAGATCCTTGAGACGCTCATCGGAAAGCTTTGTTTTATCCGTCCAGTTGGCATCGTCAAAAGATGAAAACAGGCCTGCCAGCGTCTCTGGATTTGCGCGTTCAATGCCCATCATGGCGTCTACGATGGCTTTACCAACGTCTTCAGATGTCGTCCGGACGTCATTCCAATGGCATCCATTTGGAATGATGAATGTGTGAAGTTCCGCCTCGGTGTAGAATTCCATATCATCGCCATACTGCTGCCTGGCATCAGCGGTTTCTTCATCATAGATGTCCGAAATGCGCTTGAAGAACAGAATCGGTATAACATATGATTTGTAATCGTCCTGATCAATCGGGCCGCGCAGAATATTGCAGGCTTGATATAGGTGATTGAACAGCTTTGTCGCAGTGGTTTCCTTGCTTTCGGTTTCATCAACTAAAAGCGCGCTGGATGTAGTATCAATAGCGTTCAGCATGGATTCCTGACGCTCTTGCGCAATCGTTTCACGGCCAGATATATAGGAAACGGGACGAGTGGCTTCATCCCCAAGTTGCTTTTCAAGAACGATACCAAACTGTGCCTCAAAAGCATTGAGTATGCTAAGAAGCGTTTCGTCGAGAAAAGTCAACGCAAGATTACGCAAGTCTGCCGGAATTCCATAGTAGGCCTCGGCGATGCTGCCGGTAATGGCGGCAATAGTATCACTGTCGCCACCGATGGATATAGCGTTACGAATAGCATCCTCAAAACTGATAGATTCAAAGAATGCCTCGATCGCTTGAGGTACTGTGCCTTGGCACGTTTCATCAAATGAATAGGTTTCGCGAATATTGTCCAGTGTAAAGTTAATATCGTAGTAGTTATGTGTAATATAATCTCGAATTTCAAGAATGCTCTTTCCTGTCCGTGCCAGATAGATAGCCACAGCGACCGCTTCCGCACCCTTCAGACCTTCCGGATGATTGTGCGTTACGCAGGTAACATCATGGGAAAGCGATTTGGCTTCCTCGCTGCTTTTTGCGACATAGCCACAGGCACTGACCCTCATGGCTGCGCCATTTCCAAAGCTATTATAATTCTGAGGGTTACCCGAGTACAACCAGCGACGAAAAAAGCCTCCGTAGCCTGCACCGGGATATTTTCTCCCGAGCTTTTGCATATTTCGAACTGCGCGGTCACTCAAGCAGCCTTGTGCATCGCTTTCGAGCAGCGCTTGAGCAATGGCCAGCGACATGATGGTGTCGTCTGTGGGCTTGCACCCTCCAACGTGTGTGAGCAACTCAAATTCCTTGGATTTGTGATTGTGCCATTCAAAGCGTGATCCGGCAATATCGCCGATGATTGCGCCGAGCATATATATCCCTCCGCGTTCTATATTAGGGGGCAAATACTCGTAATGCCGAACTTCTCATTGCAAGATTCTTAGTGATCTACTTTGGCAAAGTCTGGGAATTTCTGCTTCCATACAGCTTCGCCCTCCGCAACTGAATCGGCAAAAGAATTCCTATGACACTCAGACCTCCATGCCACTGGTGGACAGCATCCATGGAGGCGGCTGAGATTTAAGCCGCTGAATTATCCCGTGTTGCAACAAGACAACACAATTTTATTATATCACGCAGTCTTGGTTTTGTCATTGAGATTTTACCGGTTCCCGCAATGATAATCAAGGATTTACAAGGCTTTTGGGTGGAAAATAGAAAAGGCAGGAAAAAGCCTGAAGCAGCTTCTTCCTGCCGGAAATTTACGCGAGTCTGTAGCCCATGTCCGTCTGCGCGGCTTTCAGCACATCCGTGGCCTCATACCGCACATTCAGCCAATCGCCTACGGCCTTGGCAGGCAGAATGACCGGCATCCGATTGTGGATGAAGGCGATGCTCTCTACTGGTTCGCGGGTCAGGATGGTGCAGGCGGCGCGATTGCCTTCCTTACGGTAGATGCCCGCGAGATAGATCATGTTGCTATTCTGCGGCGCGATGGCGTACTTGATTTTGTCCTTTCCGCGATGTTCCCATTCGAAATAGCAGGTGGCGGGAATCAGGCAGCGGCGCTGGGTCATACCGTCTTTGAAGATTGCCTTTTCTGCAGCGGTTTCGCTGCGGGCGTTGAATAGGAGCTTGCCGTCGGGCAATGTATAGCCCCAATGCATGGCATACGCGCCGGGTTGGAGGCTGGGGCTATTGGCCAGCACGGGGACGGTGTCGCCGGGATGGATTTCGCCACTGGTTTTCGCGTTCGGATTGCGGCGATTGATGGCTTCGATGATCTGGCGCAGTTCCTCCGCTGCGTCGTCCTCGGCAATATAATAGCGACCGCACATGGGCATTCTCCTTTAATTCATGGTCGGTTTGATCTTCATGATCGGCACGTCATAGCGCCGGGCCAGCTCGCAGGTCATGGCTGTGCCGCCAGGCAGGCCGTCGTAGGCAGCGAGCAGCAGGTCGGCGTTGTCTACCAGATAATGATTGCGGCGAAACATGGCGCTCCTGGTGTAGGCGTGGCCGGTGGCGGTGGTGATGTCTGCCTGTGCGAAAAGCCGGTCGTGCCGCGCGCGCAATTCGGGCGACCATCTCGCCGCCTGATCGTCGAAGGGACTGACCATCTCCAAAATCATGTCCGGATGCCGCGCGCGCAATTCAAGGACGGCTTCGGCGGCGAACATATCCATGCCCAGCGCGCCGCCGGAGATGAAATGGCGATAGCCCATGTCGTAGAGCGCCTGAATGGTTTCCTTGACGCGGCGCTTGAAATCGATGCAGCGCGGGTCGGACTCGTTAAAGCCGAAGGGCATTTTCTGCGGGCGATAGCCGGTGAACGCGCAGCGCTTTGCGCCGGGCGGGCTGTGCCTTCTTACTGTATTCGTCATGAGCGTCCATCCTCCCTTCATTCGTCGCTGGGGCGGCAGCGAACAATGCGGCCCACGCGGCTTTTCATCCGCTTTGCGTCCAATACGCCCTCGAAGGATACGCGGACGGGCGCGGTGCGCGGCTTTTCCATGCTGCAGTCCATATAGATTTTCCCGCCGTCGGCCATTTCCAGACAGACGCGCTGCCGAACGGTTTCCAGCGCGTCGCCCGAGGGAGCGGCGGTGAGTGTGCGCGGCTTGGATTTGTCGATGGTGATGCGGCCCTCGTCCACCAGTCGGTGAATATAGCGGCTGACGGTGGAGGAAGAGCGCAGGCCCACGGCTTTGCCCACCTCGCGGAAGGTGGGGCTGTGGCCGTTTTCCGCGACGTATTCCGTGATGTAGGTGTAGATTTCCTCGCAGCGCTGATCCGACGGCCTTCTCGTATAGACCATTTCTACGCCTCCCTTCGCTCCACAAACCAGCGGCCCGGAATGGAGCCGCCATAGTCGGGATTGTGTTCAAAGAAGATATACGTCTCCTGATTGTTCATCCGGATGGTGTAGCGGTCGCCCTGACCGCCTGCACGGGCCGCCGGTGCCGGGCGAACGTCCAGAATGCGGTCGACTTCGTAGGTCTTGCCATCCTCCCAATGGATGAGGCGCGGGTACATATGGCCGTTTTCGTCAAAAGCCACTTCCACGGGCACATAGACCTTGATGGGCTTCTGCGGATTGTTCATGGAATTACCTCCGAAAAAAGGGTGCAGGAAATACACTGGCACGCGGTTCACGTGTCAGAAGGGTTGCTTTATGGAAAATCAGCGCTTGTGCTTTTCGGAATAGACCTCGTTCAGAACGTCCAACTCCTGCGCCGTGGGGTACATATCCTGGGTGACGATGCCAAGGACGCGACCCACGCAGCGGAAGTTATCGTCCGGACTTGGGTGAATGGTCTTGTATTTCGGGTTATGAGAGTGCAGGCCGTCCGGCTGATATTCCTTGACGAAGCTCTCGCCCGCGATGACGAAAATGCCGATCTCGCCGGGATCGATCTCCTGCGTGAATTCCACCAGCAGTTCGTCGCCGTTGTGAAAGGTGGGCGTCATACTGTCGCCGGAAACGGTGATGACCGTATCCGCCCGGCAGACATTGCGGGAATTGCGCAGGAAAACGTACTCGTGCTCATAGGTGTCGGTCAGCGGCGTGCCGGTACCGGCGGAGGACGGCAGTTCTTCACGCCCGAGGTAGGAAAATTCATTGACGCAGCCGTCCCGGAAGGCCAGAAGGTCGTTTTCGATCATGGATTCCATGAGGGTGTTCACGGTGCGCTGCCTGTAGGTATCCAAAGAGCGGTAGAGCCGCATATGCTCCTGCTCGGCCTTGGAAAGCGTCTGCCTGCCCGCGGGCATGTCAAAGAAAGCGTCGGCGGTGATGTTCAGCGCCTGGCACAGCTTCGGGATCATGCTCAGCTCCGGCCGCGATACGCCGGTTTCCCAGTTGGTGATGGAATTCTTCGTAATGCCGAGCATGGCCGCCAGCTGGGGCTGGGAAAGCTCGCGCGCCTTGCGATAGGCGCGGATTCGATCTCCGCATTCCGCCCGATTCCGCATCTTGGTGCGCTCTGTCTGCGTCTGCGGAAAGGATAGGATCGCGCTGGATTTGTCATCGGGCTTCTTGGTCATTGAAGAATTCCTCCTGTCATGAGATGCTTGGATTATAGCACAAGTTAGTTGACCTGTAAACCCCATGCGAGCATCGTAAAACAAATTTCACATTCCGTTCGATTCGCGGAATTGACGAAAAAAGAAAATTTTACCTAAGCGAACACAGCTATCAGTTCGGATGTTTACAAGGACAATGTGCTTGTGCTATCATGCTCGGCGTAGACTCTGCTCTACGGAAAAATGATACCAAAATCCGAGGGAGGCTTTCGCAATGGCCGGTGAGATGATTCTGCATAGCGACCTGAATTGCTTTTATGCCAGCGTGGAGATGAACGAAAATCCGTGGCTGCGCGGCAAGGCCGTTGCTGTGTGCGGCTCAACGGAGGATCGGCACGGCATTGTGCTGACGGCCTCGTATCCGGCTAAGCGCATGGGCGTGAAAACGGGCGCGGCGAATTGGCAGGCGCGACAATGCTGTCCGGGTCTGATCTGCGTGCCGCCGCATTATGAGCTATATTTGAAGTATTCGAAGCTGGTGCGGCGCATTTATGCCCGGTATACGGATGACATTGAGCCCTTCGGCATGGATGAAAACTGGCTGGCGATTCCCTACGGACGCGGCGATGTGGAAAGGGAAGGTCGGATGATTGCCGAGGAAATCCGCAAAAGCGTCCGGGAGGAAATCGGGCTGACGGTGTCCATCGGCGTGTCGTTCAGCAAGATATTCGCAAAATTGGGATCGGATATGAAAAAACCGGACGCGGTGATGGTGATCAGCCGGGCCAATTTTCAGGAAAAGGTATGGCCGCTGGCGGTTTCGGAGCTGCTCTATGTCGGCCCGGCCACCACGCGCAGGCTGATGAGCATGAACGTCATGACCATCGGCGATCTGGCCAAGGCCGATCCCGAGCTGATTCGAAGCCGCCTGGGGAAGAACGGCGTCATGCTCTGGCGCTTTGCCAACGGCGCGGATCATTCGCCGGTCATGCCTGCGGAATTTGTGCCGCCGATCAAATCCGTGGGCCACGGCACAACCTGCGTGTGCGATCTGGAGGCGGAATATCCGGTATGGCTGGTGCTGTACGAGCTGGCGCAGGACGTGGGCCATCGCCTGCGGAAGAATGAACTGGCGGCGCGAGGCGTGCAGATTACGGTCAAGGATAATGACCTGGATTACCGGCAGTATCAGACGCCGCTGCCCTTTCCGAGCCAGTCGCCGCTGGAGATTGCGCAGGCGGGCTTTGCGCTTTTCCGTCAGCACTATTTCTGGGATAAGCCCGTGCGGGCGCTGACCATTCGCGGCATCAATCTTGTATCGGCGCGCCAGCCGGTGCAGCTGGATATGTTCTGCAATGCCGAGGCGCGGGAAAGGCGCAGGGCGCTGGACGACTGCGTGGATGAAATTCGCCGCCGGTTTGGCAATCGGGCCATTTGCGCCGCGTCGCTCATGGGCGATCTGAAGATGGCGCAGGACAAATGCGAGACGGTTATGATGCCGGGCCTGATGTATCAATAACGCTGCTTCCCCCATGGCGTCTGAGTCGCCGGTATGCGCCATGAGGTTTGATTACCGGCAGGTGCTGGACATTGAAATGAACGGAGGGTTGAATGGAAAAGAAATTGACGAAGGCAATGCCAGCAGTGTCACATATTTATCGGCGCAGATTCGCCGTCCTTTGCCCGGAATGCGGCGCGAGGGTCTGCGATATCTCGCCGGGCAGCCGTGTAGAGCAGTTCACGGAGAAAGACGAGAAGCGCCCGCCATGGGAGCCAGATGTGTTTGTGAAATGCTCGGCCTGCAAAACGGAATTATACCTCTACAAGATAACTGAATAACGATTTTTACTTGGGAAGAGTACTGCGCGAGCCATCCCGCCGACGGCCATGGAGCCGTTCCGGCTGAGGATGCGCGATCAATGACGGAGAGCCTACAAGTAGCTTATTGGCTATGCGTAGGCTCTCTGTTTTTTTGCGATAGGCTGCTTGGGGCTCCGAAAGGAGCAATTCATGAAAAACGCCTGCCGCACTATTTACCGGCCGCTGATTTCCTCTAACGAATTTTTCAAAGGTGCAATCAGGCTGCACCTTTGGTTGCTACCATGCAGCCAGAGCCAAGGGAAAGGAGGGGATCGGCAGTGACCGCAATCGAAAGGCGCGCGGAAATCATGCGCATTCTGACGGCGCGGCGTTCGAGCAACATTCGCACGCTGGCGGCGGAGATGGGCGTATGCAGGCGCACAATCTGCACGGATATTGAAATTCTCACTGCCGATTATCCTCTGGAAACGTCCCGCGGCAATGGCGGCTGCGTGAGGGTGGCTCAGTGGTACCACCCGCACCGGAACATTCTTTCCGGCGAGCAGCAGCGCGTCCTTGCCGAGATCATGCAAACGGCCAGCGAGCAGCAAGCCCAAGTCCTGCGCGAAATGCTTCTGGAATATGGCTCTCCGAAAAATAGGCAGACCTTACAGGAGGGATTCAATGTGCAGTAACAATCTCAAGCTGCCCATTCGGGCCGCGCCCTACAGGCATCAGCGGGAGGCCGCCGCGTTTGCACTGGACAAGCTCGTCAACAGCGGTGGAGCCGCGCTGCTCATGGAAATGGGCACGGGCAAGACGCTCACAACCATCGCCATTGTAGGCCATCTCTGGTTAAGCGGCCACATCCGCCGCCTGCTGGTGGTCGCGCCGCTGTCTATCCTCGGCGTGTGGGAGGACGAATTCCGCAAATTCGCGGATTACGACTACTCCCTCGCCGTGCTGGAGGGCACCGGCGCGCGGAAGGCGGACACCATTCGGCATATGACCGGCGCGGCGCTGCAGGTATTGGTGGTGAATTACGAGAGCGCATGGCGCTTGGAAAAGGAGCTGGCCGTGTGGAAGCCGGATGGCATCGTCTGCGACGAGGGCCACAAGATCAAGACCCACAACATCGCCGCCAGCAAGGCGCTGCACCGGCTGGGCGCGAGGGTGCCCTATCGCCTGCTGCTCACCGGCACGGTCATCACCAACAAGCCCATCGACGTGTTCAGCCAGTACAAATTCGCCGATTCCACCGTATTCGGCAGCAGCTTCTACCTGTTCCGCAACCGCTATTTCGACATGGTGGGCTATGGCAATTATACGCCGGTCATGAAGAAAGGCATGGAGGCGGAATTCACCGAGAAGCTGCACAGCATCGCCTTTCGAGCGACGAAGGCCGAATGCCTTGATTTGCCGGAATGCACCGACATCGTGCAGCGGGTGGAACTGGAACCTGCGGCCCGGCGCGTGTACCTGCAGCTGGTGAAGGACAGCTACGCCGACCTTTCCTCCGGCAGCGTGACCGTGACCAACGTGCTGACAAGGCTGCTTCGGCTATCCCAGCTGACAGGCGGCTTCGTAGGCAACGATACGGACGCCGCCACGGAGCAGGTATCCTCGGCCAAGATGGATGCGCTTTCAGATTTGCTGGATAGCGCAGAAAATGACGGCCATAAGGTGGTGGTCATTGCCCGGTTCCTGCCGGAAATCCGAGCTATCGAGAAGCTGCTCCAGAAAAAGCAGCTGCGATACGCGCTGATTCACGGTGGCGTGGCCGACCGTCCCGCCCAGATCGAAGCCTTTCAGAATGATCCTGCGGTGCGGGTATTCATCGGCCAGATTGCCACGGCAGGCCTGGGCATTACGCTGACGGCGGCCTCCACCATGATCTTCTACTCGCTGGATTATTCCATGAGCAACTACGAGCAGACCCGTGCCCGCATCCATCGCGTGGGCCAGAAGCACCCCTGCACCTATATTCATCTGGTGGCCAAGGGCACCGTGGATGAAAAGGTACTGAAGGCTCTGCAGGACAAGGCCAATCTGGCCAAGGCGCTGGTGGACGATTACCGGGCGGGTCGAAACCCCTTTGGAGGATGAAATGGAAGGTAATCTGATTTTTGAATTGGCCGATGAACTGAAGGCCCTGCGCGACCGAAAGGCTGAGCTTGAGGCCGAACTGAAGCAGATAAACAGGAAGATCTACTTTGTAGACGCGGATCTTTCGGACTTGATGGGGACAACAGGAACGCAGAATTTCACCCGCGCGGGAACGATGTTCTTCCTGTCCACCAAGACCCGTGCCAGCGCCAAGGCTGGCCAGAAGGACGAGCTTTTCGGCGCGCTGTGGGCCAACGGCTACGGCGACCTGATCACGGAGACGATCAACGCCGGTTCCCTGTCCAGCTTCGTCAAGGAGCAAATCGCCGAAAACGAGGATGCGCTGCCCGGCTGGCTGGACGGCCTTGTGAATGTCTTTGAGAAAACGACTGTGGGCGTGCGTAAGGCAGCCCGATAAGAAAGGAAAAGAACCATGAGTAAGAATGAAATGATTCCCGCAACCAATTACACTGCCCTCAAGGATTTCAATCTGGCGGAGGCCGTGGCCTCGGAAATGAGCGGCATGGATGTGTCCTTCGACCGCGTGACCATCCCCGCCGCGGGCGGCACGACCTTCGAACTGCCCGGCGAGCTTCCGGGCGAAACGGATGCGGCCAAGGAATTCGCCGGCGTGATCCTCTATCACCATCCGCTGTTCGCCTATTACCGCGAGCGCTTCACGGGCGGCAACAATGCGCCGGACTGCGGCAGCTACGACGGCGTGACCGGCGTGGGCAATCCGGGCGGCGTATGCGCCCAGTGCCCGCTGAACCAGTTCGGCAGCGGCGAAAACGGCGGCAAGGCCTGCAAGAACAAGCGCCGCATCTTCATTCTGCGAGAGGGTGAGCTGATCCCCATCCTGCTGACGCTGCCCACCGGCTCCATGAAGGAGTTTGCCGTGTACGTCAAGCGACTGCTGGCCAAGGGGAAGAAATCCAGCAGCGTGGTGACGCGGTTCTCCCTGCAGAAGGTGCAGAATTCGGGCGGCATCGCCTACTCGCAGGCAAAATTCGCCGTGGATCGGGTGCTGACGGACGAGGAACAGCGCTACATTTCCGCCATGGCCGAGCAGGTGAAGGCCTTCGCCAGCCGTGTGGCCTATGACGATGCGCCCGGCGAAGTGATTGATCCCGAAACCGGCGAGGTCATGCAGCCGCTGAACTGACGCATTGTGCCGGAGGGCGGGTCTCTCGCTCTCCGGCTTCTCGAAAGGAGCTTTATCATGAATTACAGATGTGAAACCGATCTGGCCGCCATTAAAGATTATCTTCAAAATTCGCCGGTGGTGGCCTTCGACTTTGAAACCGCGCCGCTATTGCAATACCGGGACGATCCTCGGGCGGCGCTGGATGCGCACCGGGCGTGCATTGTGGGAATTTCTCTGTCTACTTCTGAAGGCAGTGCGATCTATATCCCGCTGGAGCATTTCGACGGCGGCAATGCCGATTCCGATCAGGTGATTCCGTTTCTTCGGGATGCACTCTGGACGAATCCCACAGTTACGAAGGTGGCTCACAACCTGGCCTTTGAGTCCATGTTTCTCTATGCACTGGGCATTATCATTCAGCCGCGCTGCTACGACACCATTGCCGCGGCGCAGATGACGCTGAAGAACAGCTTTGAATTCCGCGGCCTGTCCGACAGCGGCCTGAAAAAGCTGGTGCCTGAGCTGCTGGGCGACGAACTGCCGACATTCGAGGACGTGACCGGCGGCAGGTTTTTCGACGAGCTGAACAGCCATGATCCCGAAACGGTGCGCTATGCCTGCGCTGACAGCGATTACGCCCTGCGCCTGTATCGCCGGTTCAACGAATGGTTCGACGCCTTCCTGCCTCGGCATCGCTGGATCGTGGAAAATATCGAGTCGCCCACGGCGGTCTACTGCGGCCTGATGAAATACAACGGTCTGCTCATGGACGAGCCCGCCATGATCCGCAAGCAGGGCGAATGCGCGGCCCGGCTGCTGGAGCTGCGGGAGCAGATTCGCGGCATGATCGGCGATGTGGACGTTGGAGCCAATGCCGGAACGCAGGCATTCAAGGACTATCTGTTCAAGGAGCTGGGCTTGCCGGTACTCAAGACGACCGCGAAAAATGCTGAGGCCGCGGACGATCAGACGCTGACCATGCTGGCGGAATGGTGTGCGGAGAATCGCCCGGAGCTGGTGCTGCTGTTTGAACTGGTGCAGGAATACCGGCGCTGGTCGAAGCTGAAAACCACCTACATCGACGGCTATCTGCGCTTCGTCAATCCGGCCACCGGGCGCATTCATCCAGACCTTTTGCCGCTGGCGACGGAAACGGGCCGATTTGCCGCCCGGAACCCAAATATGCAGAACTGCCCGCGCAAGACCAACGATCCCGTGGGCATCCGCGCCTTTATCCTCGCGCCCGAGGGGCACGTCCTCGTTTCCTGCGACTTTTCCCAGATCGAATTGCGCGTGGGCGCGTTCTACTGCCGCGATCCGAAAATGCTGGAAACATACCGCACGGGCGGCGACATTCATGCGGCGACCACCAGCGTCATTTTCGGCATTCCTTACGCGCAGGCAGTGGACAAAAACGCTCCGGATTACAAGGAACGCCGCACGATTGCAAAAAACGTGAACTTCGGCGTGTTCTACGGGCTTTTCCCTCGCGGCCTCCAGCGAACGCTGCGTTTTAAGGCCGGACTGGACAAGTCGCTTTCCGAATGTGAAGGCATCATTGCCAACCTGAAGGCCGGTTATCCGAACCTTTCCCGCTGGCAGGAGCAGGCCCGGCGCGCCGCCGCAACGCGGCAGTATACGCAGACCTTTCTGGGCCGACGCCGCTATCTGCCGGGCATCCGCTCGCAGGATTGGGGCCGGAAATCCTTTGCCGAGCGCTGTGCGCTGAATACGCCCATTCAGGGAACCGCCGCCGATATTCTGAAGCTGGCATTGTCCCGCCTGATCGTCGGCCTGCCTGAGCGCCCGTGGCTGAAGCCCCTTTTGCAGATTCACGACGAGCTGGTGTTTGAACTGCCGGAGGAAAGGCTGCCCGAAGCCGTCGCCTTCATTCAGGCGTGCATGGATGCGCAGCCCTTTCCGGAAATGGACGTGCCCATTGTGGCCGAGGCGGCCTACTGCCCGGATTTCGGGCACATGAAGGAGATGGAATAGATGACCTATAGAAACGCAGAGGGTTATCCCGATCCCACCGCCGGTGAAGCGCTGGCGAACGTTTACCGGGAGCAGCGCGCCGCCCTGTGGGCGCAGGCAATACGAGAAAAGCACAACGACCGGCCCAAGTCCAGCCGCCCGCCGCGCTCGGCGCAGCGGGCCAGACAGAAGGCGAACAAGGCCAAAGGAAGGAGCGGTATGGCATGAATTTTCCGAAAGAACTGGCGGCGCTGCCGCAATGGATCTGCTGGCGGCTGGAGCCTGATCCGAAAAGCGAAAAGCCGCGCAAGGTGCCCTATGACCCGAAAACGGGCCGGAAGGCATCCTCCACCAATCCGCAGACCTGGGCGACACTGGCGGAGGCCGAGGCTGCGCGGGCCAAGTACCTTTTTACCGGTGTGGGCTTCGTATTCACCGAAGCAGGCGGCATTGTAGGCGTGGACATCGACCATTGCAAAAAGGAGGATGGCAGCTGGAATGAAGTTGCCTCCGCCATTCTGGAGAAGTATCCCTCTTACACCGAAATCTCGCCCTCGGGCACGGGACTGCACATTTTCTATCGCGGCTCCATGCCCGGCAAGGGCAATAAGAACAGCCAATCCGCCGTGGAGATGTATGCCGCCGCGCGCTATTTCACCATGACCGGGAACCGGCTGGAGGGCACGCCCGAGGACATTGCGGATGGTTCCGAGGCGCTCCCGTGGATTCATGAAACCTACGTTGCTAAGAAAAAGGCGGCAAAAAGCAAGACGAAACGGGCCGTTCGCACGGTTTCCCTGACGGACGAGCAGGTGCTGGAAAAGGCCGCCTCTGCCCAGAACGGCGAAGATTTTACCGCATTGTGGGAAGGCCGCTGGCAGGAGAAATTCGGCAGCCAATCCGAGGCCGATCTGGCCCTATGCTGCGCGCTTGCATTCTGGACGGGCAGGAACAAGGAACAGATGGACAGGCTGTTCCGGCAATCGAAGCTGTTCCGGGAAAAATGGGACAATGTTCACCATGCGGATGGCGCGACCTACGGCGAGGAAACGCTGGCGCAGGCCATTGCCCGCACGGAGAATGTCTACACGCCGGGCGGCGATCTGGGCATTTTCGAGGCCAACGGGCGCTATATGCGGGAGCGCGGCGAGAACGTCTACGCGCTGACCAATTTCGTGGTGCGTCCGCTGGAAATGCTGGTGGCGGAGGATGAAACGCAGATGACGTGCGACCTTGTGACCATGTATGACGAAACCTTCCGTCTTTCCTTCATGACTTCGGATTTCGCGTCGGCGCAGAAATTCAAGGCGGTGCTGAACAAGCGGACAATTTCGCTGTGCTACATGGGCAGCGACGGCGATTTGGAGGTGCTGAAATCCTATCTGGCCGGGCTGGCGTGGCAGGTGAAGCACGGTGTGAAAGCGCTGGGACTGTATGAGCATGACGGCCGCTGGGCGTATGTGGACAAGGAACGCGCCTTTTCGGCAGGCGGCGAAGATGTGCCGGATATGGTGCAGCTGGAGAAATATGCGTCCATTGAAACGGAGCTGCCCAAGCACAATGCTATTTCGGCAGAAAAGCTGACCGAGCTTGGCCCGCTGCTTCTGAATTACAACGAGCCTGCAAAAACGGTGACGGTGCTGGCATGGTGCACGGGATGCTTCGTCAAGGAAATGCTGCGTTCTATGGGCGTCAAGTATCCGCATCTGTTCCTGATCGGCGAGGCGGGCAGTGGCAAATCCACCACGCTGGAGCGGGTGATCCTGCCCCTGTTTGGCCGAAACAAGGTCGTGGCCGCGCCGCAGATCACGGGATTTACGCTGATGAAGAACGCATCCTCCAGCAACCTGTTCCCGCAGGCGTTGGACGAATTCAAGCCTTCA
Organism: uncultured Clostridia bacterium; assembly: GCA_934615235.1. Lineage (GTDB taxonomy): Bacteria > Bacillota > Clostridia > Christensenellales > Aristaeellaceae > Aphodomonas. The sequence continues at coordinate 954 of CAKTTL010000032.1, read as the reverse complement.
AAGATTGACAAGACCCGGCTCGCCGCCCTGTACAACCATTTTCGCGACAGCTATGACGGGCACGAGGGCGTGCGCGGGCGTGCCGACCAGACGCAGGTATCCTATACGCTGCTGGCTCCGCTGGTGGTGGCCGGAGAGGAATCGCCGGATGAGTCCGCCATTCGCGAGCGCGGTATGGAGCTGCTTTTCAGCAAGCGCGACCTGAAAGACCAGACGGCAAGAGCGGCCTTCGCCAAGCTCAGCGGCAGTCGGGATGATCTAATGGCGCTGGGCCGCGCCATGCTGGATATGGCGCTGACGCTGAAAACGGCGGCGGTGAAACAATGGTTTGATGAATCCATTTCCATGTTCGGCGGCAGCCTGCCTTCCCGCGTAGTGAACAATCTGAGCTGCTGCATGGCGGGCCTGCGCCTGCTGGAGGCCGCGTGCAACCGGCTGGGTCTTGCTTGGAGCCAGGTGTTCTCCATCTCGCTGGACGGCTGCGCGCAATACATGGAATATGCGGCGCGGGAATACCTGCTGGACGGCGGCAACAGCAACAAGAGCATTGTGGAAACGACGCTGGAGGTCATCGACCGCATGGGGCTGACCGCCGACGAATGCCGGATGCTGGAGGACGGCAATGTGGCCATCTGGTTCAAGGGCATCTACGACCGGTACACGCAGTATCGCCGCGACCACGCGATCTTGGGCGAATGCCTGCCGTACAACCAGTTTATGAAGCAACTGCGGAAAAGCGACCTCTATGTATGCGACCGGACGGTCATGCTGGGCGATAACCGCCGAAAGGGCACGATTCTGGATTATGGAACGCTGAAGCGCCGCTGCGATGTGGACGGTTTCCTACAGGCACAGATTGAGCCTTTGCGTTCTTCTGGTAACCAGTAACCGTTTTAACTATTTATTTAGAGCTACGCGGAAAACATTTTCGCTCTCGTATGCGCGCACGCACAC
>CAKTTL010000031.1 GCA_934615235.1 uncultured Clostridia bacterium | reverse complement strand
GTTCGGTACATGCCCATAGACGTTGGTACGGCGCATAATCATACCGCCGCAGTTGGAAAGCCTTCTATTCTCATAGCGCTTATTTCCGACATACCGAATCCTGCCCCGCCACCAGCGATTTTGATGTCTGATGTCCCAAATGTGTCCGGTCATTGTGCATACTGCTGCCATTTACACCGCAATCGCACAGGAATTTCGTGCAGAACGCCCTACTATTACCATGCACCGAACATTGAGAATTTCAAAGCATTTACCGTCCCTGGTCAGCCGTACCTGTCTATAGAGAACCGGCCCATGATCATACGCTTTAATCGCTATCGCCGTGGCGACCATAAACGGAGAAGCAAACACAAGCGCAACCGATGCAAGCAGGATATCAAGCAGCCGCTTGGCAAACGCATATTCAGGCTTGAGCATGGCGCGCTTCGCTTCCATAATCGGGATACTGAAGGATTGCATATGCTTCGCGCCCGAAATAATCACATCGCCTGTATGGGGAATAAAGAAACAATCGATATCCTTATCGATGCATTCCTTCACAATGCCATTGCGCATCGTCGCGTCAACGCCGGACACAATGATTGCCTGATAATCCCGAATCTTCGGCAGAACATCAAAAACATCCTGCGGATCCTTAATCTGATTCTGAATATTGAACCGGTTTTCGAAGCAGACGATCTCATGAAGTTTTTCCAGATCCTCATCGTCCTTATAGATAACAAGCGTCCGCATCGGCTTATGCAGTTTGAAATACAGCTGATTCGCCAGACGGCACCAGACGGCGCTGATCACCGTCTGCCCCACGAACACGAGCAGCACAGGCAAAACATTCATCAAACGCAGCTGAATGATGCACGCAAAGATATACGTCAGGAAATTGCTGAAGAGATTGGCAAGCGTCTGCGAATAAAACGTCTCGCCCGCACGGTTCATGCCGATTTTGTAAGCATTATAGGTACGATAGAAAAACACCGACAGAATTGCGTAACAAGCGCACACTGCAATGCTCACCGTCTGCACATCGGGCATTGCCGCCTGCGGCGCGCACAGGGTGAACCATACCGTCATCATCAGTGCGGTCATCAAAACGAAATGAAGCAAATTCATTCCCCTCATCCGAACCGACCTGACCATCTTCGCCATCATGCCTCTTCCCTTCGTCTTTTCATCTTTTGCAGCCGCTTGAGCGTTCCGGTCTGCACGTTCACTATGCGCCCAATTTTCCCGTTTGTCACGCCAGTTTTGCTTTGCAAAACGCGCTAGCGCACGATAATTCTGCACGCCGGACAAAGCGGCGCACGCGAAAAAAGCCTCGCGCTTTCACGCTGGCTTTTCACCGGCCCGACTCGCCCAAATCAATATGAAGCTGTGTGCGTCAATCGCCGTAAATAAAAGCTTGCAGCAGTTCGCCGTTCCGTTCGAAGTTCGGCTGGATAATGTACCCCTTGCCCTCTTCCGTGCCGGAGGTAAACGTTCCGTCGGCCGGAAGGCGCATCGCCTGCACCTCGTCCGGCTCAATCACCAGCGCCATGCGCGCCAGCTCTTTCATTTCGTCCTCGGACAGGTTCGTCTGCAGGTGACCGATGATTTCATCCGTCAGGTCCATCAGCTCGCCGATTTCCATTTCCTGCAGGCGCGCCGCCAGCGCAAGCATCACCTTCTGCTGGCGCTCGACCCGTTTGAAATCGCTGTCCAGATGGCGAATCCGCGAATAGGCCAGCGCCTGCGAACCGTTGAGATGAACCAGCCCGCTCTCTTCCAGCTGCGTCGAATCGCCGTAGCCTTTCACGGAAGAGTTGATATACCAGCGCTCGCCCGTCGTGATTTCCACATCCACACCGCCGACCAGGTCAATGATATCGATCATATCGGTCATGTTAATGAGCACATATTTTTCTATGTCCATCCCGAAGCATTCGTTCACCGTCGCCACGGTCAGCTCCGGACCGCCGTATACGTTCAGGGCGTTAATCTTGCAGGAATATCCCTTTCCCGCCGCCTTCACCCAGGTATCGCGCATGATGCTTGTCATTTTGACCTGCGCTTCATCGGCGTTGAGCGAGAGAATCATGATCGAATCGGTACGGTCGTATCTTTCCGCGCTTCGCGCGTCCCCGCCCATCAGCAGAATATTCTGCCACTGCGAAGCCGCATCCTCGGCCAGGCACAGCGCCGGGAGCATCAGCAGCGCCGCAAGCAGAACCGCAATCGCTTTTTTCATCTTTTCTCGCCTTTCCTTCATTCGAAAATCAATCCGCCGTCCGTCAGCCGGCAGGCGTAATCCTCGCCGTACTGCCTTGCAAGCGCCGCCCGTGCCGCCTTCATTCGCGCAGGGCGCGAGGAAACATTGTGCGCGTCCGTCGCAACGGCGTCGATCATTCCGTGCTCAAACATTTTGCGCAGGAACCGGTTCGCCCAGAACCCGCACCCATCCAGCACGGAAGCGCAGTTCACCTGAAAGTAAACCTGCAGGCTATCCTTCACCCGCAGCGCGTTTGCCGGCCGCATCGTCAGGCAGCGATATCGTTCCACATGCGCCACGACCGACAGGAACCCGCCCTGCGCCAGTCGTTCCAGCGCGCCGTACAGCCGTTCAAACGGCACGTCGGGCGAAAACTCGACCAGAACGAAATCGCTCTGCGCCAGCGTTGGCACAAGCCCTTCCTGTAAAAAACGGCACGTCTGATCCGTGTAGAGGATCTCCGCGCCTTCTTCCAGTTCAATATCCAGCCCGTTCTGCCGGCAATAGTCGTCCGCCTCGTCCAGCCGCCGGTAATAATCTTCGCGGTTGAACGGCTCTACGCCGGGCACGGCGTGCGGGGTCGCAACGATCCGCCCGATCCCCTCGTCCGCCGCGCGCCGGAGCATCGCGAACATATCCTCACGGCTCTGCGCGCCGTCGTCCATCCCGTAAACGAGATGCTGGTGGATATCCGTTACCCGTTCCATCATTGCCTCACCGGCCGCTGCGCCGCAGCGGGATTCGCCGCCTTTTCGCCCTTCTCCGCAGGCTTGCGCCGCTTGGAGGGTTTATAGTAGTCGGAGTTATAATGCGAATAATAGGATTTATTGTAATACTTCTTGCTGCTGAGGGAATCGAACGATACCTCGTTCAGCACGGCGCCCAGCACGACCGATCCCGAACGCTCGATCTGCTGCCGCGCGTTCAAAAGCTCCTTGCGGCTGACAGAGTTATACTTGACGACAAAGATCGTCCCATCGCAATACTTGGCGATTTCGGCCGCGTCGATAATTACGCCGACGGGCGGCGCATCGACGATTACAAACTCGAACTGGCTCGAAAGCTGCTTGAAGAGCCGCTCCAGCCGAGGCGTATTGAGCATGGCCAGCGAGTTGATCACCTCATGGCCGACCGGCACAATCGACGCGCCGGGAATATCCGTCGCGTAAACGACGTCCTCCGGCCCGCAGATGCCAGCCAGATAATGCGTCATGCCGTAGCCCTCGCCGTTGAGGAAATGCAGGCCGTAACGCGCCTTAATCTGCGAACGCCGCAAATCAGCGTCCACCAACACCACGCTATGGCCCAGTTGTGCCAGCGTGCGCATGATATTCATGGAAAGGAAGGATTTGCCTTCGCTCGCATTGCAGCTGGTGATCATGATCCGGTTGCGCATGCCGCCCACGAACGTCAGATTGGTGCAGAGCGTGTTCATCGCCTCTTTGCAGGCGTAGTCAAGCGCCGGGAAGCGCGTAAGCTCAACCTGATTCATCTGCGCACACCTCTGCCTTTCGTCTGCGATTTGCCCGCCTTGGCGCGCATCTGCGCGGCGCTTGCGCCGCTGATCGGAACGATTGCCAGCGTCGGCATATTCGCGTATTTTGTGATATCCTCAGAAGTCTTGATGCGATCGTCCATAATGAACTGCACGGTGAACACGCCCGCCAGCGCGATCGCGCCCAGCAGGAAACCCAGCACGACGTTGCGTCCCTTCTTCGGGCTGACCGGGCTGACCGGCTCCAGCGCCTCCGAAAAAACGCTCGGCTGATCCGTCTGCATGGTTTCGGAGATATACTTCTGCGCAACGGCTGCATACTCGTTCGCCAGCATCGCCGCTTCGCGCGGACTGCCCGCCCGGGCGGTAATATACAGGATACGCGTGTTGCTCGGGTTGCTGACCGAAATCATGTCGTCCAGCTGCGTATAAGAATAGGAAAGATTCAGGTTCTGGCAGACCATCTCGTGAACTTCCCAGGTTTTGAATACTTCCTTATAATCGTTCGCCAGCTGCGAACCGATCTGCAAATCGGACAGGTTGATGGCGGAATCGCTCGAATTGAGCACGTACAGCTTGCTCGTCGCCTCATAGGAAGGCTTGGCGATATAAAAGCTGTAGAAGCCCATCAGCAGCGCGCCGGCAAGCCCGGCCAGCAGAATAAACCGCGCCTTTTCCAGCAGGCAATAGAACAATTCGAGCAGATCGATTTCCGTTCCCTCGTCCGCCCGACTTGTCGCGATCTGTCTGTTCCGATTCGCTTCTTCGTTCATCGTTCGCTTCACCAATCCTTTTGCATAAGCCTTTTATTCGGCCCGCTCGTAAAAAACATCCGCAAGCAGCCGGTTCATCGCCGCTCCGTCCTGTTCATCCAGATGAACGGATTCGCTGCGTTCATACCGATCCGCTTTATCCAGAAACTTCATCATGGCGCCGCTTTTCATGTTGGTCGTGATATACGGCTCCATCTGCTTGTATAGCGTCTGTATCTCGGCGCTGGACGCGGTTTCAACTTCCGCGCGAAGCGCGGAAACCCGCTCGCGCAGCCGCTGCTCGTCCATTTCTTCGCCTTCGGATATCCCCTGCAGGTTCAGACAGGCATAGTAATCGATCTCCACGCCGGGCATTGCGCCCTGCAGCGCTTCCACCGCCGCCTGACAGCCGGTCTCCGCATCCTCCGCCGCTTCAAACGCCGCGGCGGCAACGCCGCCTTCAAGCCATACGGGCGAGACAAGTTTGCGGTTATCATCCTCCGCGACAAGGGCAATCAGATACGCCTCCCGCCCCTGCTCGCGCGGAAGCATTCCGACAAGCAGCACCGTCGTCACGCGGCCGCGCAGCGTCAGCGTTTCCCCGTCCAGCTCCATTGTCGGCTTCCCGGCGAAGCGCGCCGTCAAGTCTCCGCGCACCGTCTCGGCCTGCACTGACAGGATACAGCACAGGCAGACCGCCGTCAATAGTCCTGCAAGTATTCTTTTAATTTTCATCCATTTTCCTTTCGGTCCGAGGCGATATCACGTCAAACGGCAGCCACACCTGGAAAACTCTGCCCTGGCAGCGAAGCGCGACCAGGCCGTTTTTCCGGTGACGATCCATTTTCAGAATCGAACCTTCATGATCCTTCAGCGGCCCGTCGATCAGGCGAATTTCATCGCCAACCTTGCAGGCCGTTGAGACGCCGAGCAGCCCGTCCTTTTCAAAAACATAGCGCGCGAACGCTTCATCCGCGCCGTACAGCTGCCAGCAGCCGGATTCATAGCACAGCAGCCGCACGAATCCGGTTACCTGTCGCAGTTCGCTTTCCTTTAACTCTGTAACCGTGCGAAAGAAGACATAACCCGGCATCAGCCGGTTCTTCTCCTGCGTGCGCACGCCCTCGCGGCTCCGGTATTGGATCTTCTCCAACCCCGTCGCCTCGTAATCCGTCAGATAGCGCTCAATATACCGAATCGCGCGCTCCTCATAACCGCTCTGCACGAACAGGCAGCCATACTTCATTTCGTCCATGGGCATAGCTCTACCCTCCGAATCCCATCATTCGGCTTTTTTCTCGCGTATATCAGCCCGTTTTTCTTTCCCCCACTCAGGCGGTGGAAAGTCCGCGGACGTCATCCGACGGAAGGGATCAACGGACGTTCTGTCCGCACGCTTTTGCTTTTCGCCCTCCGGACGAATTCGAAAAGCGCGCCGCCATCCCTCTCGTATCTCCCATATTATAGCAGAGACGGGCTGCAAAGTCTATAATAAAATCCATTTTACTTCATAAATTTCGTTTTATCCAAGTATTTGTTTCAGTTTCATTTCGAGCGTATGTATTTTGACATTGTTTTCGTGATTTTATTGTTTTATAAGCTCATTGCAGAGAAGCTTCCGTTACATGTAAACCTTCTGCTCCCGCTTCACTCCAGCGCTGCAGCCGCTATAATTTTTTCCATTGCAATCTCCGTTCCATCCAATGCGATGACGCGCTGCGCGTTCGCGTCGATCTTCTTCACGCGCACCCGCCGCGTCACATACTCTCCGCCCGCCTTGCGCGCATCCGGCACGAACCAGGTGATCTCCGCCTCGGGCGTTTCGCCGCGTTCCAGCCGCGCGCACAGTGCGCAGAAAACGGCGTTCAGCCCCTCCTTTTCGCCCTCGTCCAGCTCAATTTTCCGTTCGGTCAGCCGCGCGGTTTCCTCTACCGCCTCCTCATACCCCGACAGCGCGGCAAAGGCGGAAAACTGCGCCGCCCGCGCGCTTTGCGGCATCGGCGCGTGGCGCTTTGAAACCGGGCGCGGCAGATTGATCATATCGTCGTATCGTCCCGTCATGCCTTGTGCCCTCCAATTTGCCTGTTTCGGTCCTTCGCCGTCGCTCCCTCTTCGAGGTTGATCCCGCGCAGAATCGCGTTCTTGCCAAACTTCTTTTTGATTTCCAGCACGGCTTTTTGCCTCTGTTTTTCCCGCGCAAGCGCGATATCTTCCTCGCGTCGCCGTTCCTCGCGCGCCGCGTAGTCCGTAAACAGGTTCAGCTGTTCCGGCGCAGCGTTCACGCGGGCCGCGCTTTCCTCCACCAGATTGTTGGCGATCACGTAAATCTTCCGCACCAGCAGCTGCGGATCGACGATCCGGTCGTAAATCGACAGCACCGCGTCCAGCAGCAGCCGCGTCGACGACGTCGGTCGTTCCATATTGGCAAGGCCGTGCACGGGCTTGGGCACCCTGCGCCCATAATGGTCGCGCTCCACCTCGCCGGTATACGTGCTGCCGTTCAGGCTTTCACAATCGTAAACGATATTGAGCGCCATCTGGTTCGTCGCAAGCCCCCTGTCCACAATCTCCAGCGCGAGCAGGTCGGTCATCTCCTTGACGATCAGCCGCGCTTTTTCAAACGAATACGGACACGCCAGCACCTGCCCGGAGCTGAGGCTGTTCGTCGACGGCTTATACGCTTTGATATCGGCGATCGTACACGGCTCCCAACCCCACGCATGGTCGATCAGCAGTTCGGCGTTTACGCCGAAAAATTTATACAGCAGCTCCTCATTATACCGGCTATACGGCGGCCCCAGCGAGCAGCGCGCAATATCGCCCATCGTAAAAATGCCCTTCGCTTCCAGCTTGCGCGCGTATCCTGCGCCCACGCGCCAGAAATCCGTCAGCGGCCTGTGCGACCACAGCCTGCGGCGATAGCTCTCCTCGTCCAGTTCGGCGATGCGCACGCCGTTTTCGTCCGGCTCAATATGCTTGGCCTCGATATCCATCGCGATTTTGCACAGGTACAGGTTGGTGCCGATCCCGGCCGTGGCGGTGATGCCGGTCGTGCGCAGCACGTCGAGGATAATCCGCATGGCGAATTCCCGCGCGCTCAGCGCGGCCGTTTCCAGATAATTCGTCACATCCATAAACACCTCGTCGATGGAATAGACGTGAATATCCTCCGGCGCAACGTATTTCAAATAGATCTGGTAAATCCGCGTGCTGTAGTCCATGTAAAACGCCATACGCGGCGGCGCGATCAGATAATCGATCGCGAGCGACGGATCGCGCTTCAATTCATTCGCCAGCCAGGAGGTTCCGCTGAACTTGCGCCCCGGCGCCCGGCTGCGGCGCTCCTCGTTCGCGCGCTCCACGCGCTGAATCACCTCGAACAGCCGCGCGCGCCCGGGGATGCCGTACGCCTTGAGCGACGGCGAAACCGCCAGGCAGATCGTTTTCTCCGTCCGGCTCGCATCGGCGACGACGAGATTCACCCCCATCGGGTCCAGCCCGCGCTCGACGCACTCCACCGAAGCGTAGAACGATTTCAGGTCAATGGCGATATACGTGCGGTTCTTCACGGCTCTGTCCTTTTTCCTCTCTGCGGGAATGCTTTTCGCGCCGCAAGCGGCGCTTTATGCACAGCGCGATTCGCTCTATTATAGCATAATCAGCTGCCGCGCGTCAAAGGAACGCGCTCGTATGTTCGCTTTTCAGTGCAGAAAAAAAGGCGTCCGCACGTTGCAGACACCTTTGCCTTCGTTCGAATCAGCCTTTGACCGCGCCGATCATCACGCCCTTGACGAAATACTTCTGCAGGAACGGATAGATGCACAGCACCGGGACGGTGGTGAGGATGATCGTGGAATACTTGATCGACTCGGCGAACTGGTTCACCTGATCGTTCTCCGCGGCGGCGGAGTTGAGGATATTCGAGTTTGCGATCAGGATCGAACGCAGAACGTTCTGAATCGGCAGCTTATTGTTATCCTTCAAATAGATGGACGCGTTGAACCATGCGTTCCAGTGGCCCACGCCGTAATACAGCAGCAGCACGGCGATGGTCGGCATGATCAGCGGCAGGATGATGCGGAAGACGATCACCAGATCGTTCGCGCCGTCGATGTACGCGGATTCGGTCAGGCTTTCCGGGACGGCCTGCACAGCCGTGCGGCAGATGATCGCGTTATACACGCTCATCGCGCCGGGGAGAATCAGCGCCCAGAGGGAGTTGTACAGTCCCAGCTCGCGAATGTTCAAATACGCAGGAATCATGCCGCCGCTGAAGAACATCGTGAACATGATGATGAACAGGATCGGCTTTTTGAAAAGCACATTCTTCGAGGCCAGGAAGTAGCCGCAGAACAGCGTCAGCGCGATGTTGATCGGCAGCGAAACGGCCAGAACGAAGAGGATGTTGAGGTAACCGGAAAGAATCAGCGGATGGCTGAACGCCAGCTTATACGAGCCGACCGTGAAGCCATGCGGCCAGAAGATCGCGCCCGGATGCGCCACGAGGTAGCTGTTTTCCGTGAAGGACGCGCAAAGCACATACCACATCGGGTACAGCGTCACGAAGCACAAGAGGATCATCAGAATCGCGTTCGCCGCGTCGAAAATCTTATCGCCAGTGGATTTTTTAATGGCCATGCCATGCATTTCCTGTTTCTTCGCCATTTTACTCGCCTCCCATCAGAACAGACCGGATTCGGTGGTCTTCGAGCTGATCCAGTTCGTCAGCAGCAGGAACACCACGTTCACCAGCGTATTAAACAGACCAACGGCGGTGGACAGGGAATACTTCTGGCTTTCCAGGCCCATGCGGTAAATGTACGTGGAAAGAACGTCGGCCACTTCGTACGTGCTGGTGTTATACAGCAGCAGCACCTTTTCATAGCCTACATTCAAAATGCTGCCCATGCGCAGGATAAAGAGGATGACGATCGTGGGCAGGATGCCCGGGATGGTGATATGCAGCACCTGCTGGAAACGGTTCGCGCCGTCGATGCGGGCGGCTTCGTACTGTTCCTGATCGATGCCGGACAGTGCGGCCAGGTAAATAATCGAGTTCCAGCCGATGCCCTGCCAGATGCCGGAAGCAACATAAATGGTCCGGAACGCGCTTTTATCCATCAGGAGATTCCGGCGCGCGCCGCCAAAGAATTCGATAATCTGTGCGAAAAGTCCGCTTTCCTGACAATAAATACGAATGAGGGAGCACATGACGACCATCGAAATGAAGTAAGGCATATAGGTGATGGTCTGAACGGTGCGCTTGAACTTGTCGTTATGCACCTCATTGAGCAAAAGCGCCAGCAGAATCGGCGCCGGGAAGCCGAAAACAATGCTCAAAAAGCTGAGCAGGAACGTATTGCGGATAAGACGGAAACAATAAGGATCCTTGAAGAAGGTTTCAAACCAGAGCAGGCCGACCCACTTGCTGCCGGCAATGCCGCGAGTGGGCTTATAGTTTTTGAACGCGATTACAAGGCCGTACATCGGCTTGTAGCAGAAAAGGAAAAGGTAAACCAGCACCGGGATAATGAGCAGATACTTGTATTTGTTCAGCTTAAAATCCCGTGAAAGACGATGGCCCAGCGAGACATGCCGGGCGTTAATTACGTTGTTCTTCGACATAACGGGCGCAGCCCCCTTCGATTTATCATGCAGCAACGGTAAGAAGAGACGGAGGACGCAGCGCGCATCCTCCGCATCCGGGGTCGCCGCAATACGGCTGCCCGGCGTGATTTGGTTTTTGCGCTTAGGGTGTATCCGAAAAAACTTTTCTGCTTTCGGATACGCCCCAGAGCAAGTCCCGGAAAATTCCGCGCCGCGCAGGCGCGTCCTCCCCCGGTCCTGCTCAGGTGAACCGGGAAGGGGGCGTTGCGCCGCCCCCTTCTCTATTTTCGGAAATTAGCGGGCCAGGTAACGATCGTAGCAATCCTGGCGGATTTCCAGCACGCGGGGCAGGTTGTGGGTGTTGAATCCCTCGAGGTAGGTGTTCCACGCCGCGTCATCGTTGATGTCGATGTTGCCGGTGAGGAAGGAGGAGAAGTTCTCGGAAGCATAGGTGCTGATGCCGCCGGCGATGAGGTCGAGCTCATCCGCTTCGTCCACGGTGAAGGTGGTGCCGTTGGGCCACTTCCAGCCGCCGGTCACGGCGAGGTTCTTCTCGGTATCGTCCGGATAGATGTAGAACCAGGTGTCGTTGGCGTCGATAGCCGCCTGAGAGTTCTTGAGGTAGAGCAGGTTGGTGGCCTGGATGCAGGAATCGCCCCAAGTCGCGCCGTTGTACTTGGTCATCGGGTCGGTGTCCTGATCGTTGTTGACCAGATCGGTGAACTTCGGGATGCCGTCGTCGCCCATCACCCAGGATTCGCCTTCAACGCCGTAGTTCCAGAAGAGGAAGCCTTCCTGCGTATACGCATAGTCGAGCATCTGCAGGCAGAGCTTCATGGTTTCTTCGTCGGCAGACTTGGTGATAACCGCAGTCTGGCTGCCGATACCGAAGCCGCCGAACACGCTGGAGAGGGTGCCGTCGTCGCCGGTCGGATACGGAATGCCAACCCAAACGGCTTCCTTGCCGTCCGCGATGCGTTCCTTGTTCCAGTTGTTCATCTGGCCCATCGAGGTGATGGAGATGCCGCACTGGTCGTTGTGGATCTTCGCCTTGATGGAGGTGTCGTCCAGGGTCAGGATGTCCTGATCGAGGAGGCCGCTGTCCCACAGGCCGTTCATCCACTTCATGAATTCGCGCCATTCGGGCTGCGCCATCGCGTAGCCAACCTTGCCGTCCTTAACGTAGTAGGTGTCGTTGCAGCCGGTGTACGCGCCGAACGCGCCGGACAGGCCGCCGCCCGCGCCGTTGAAGCGGCTCCACGCGAAGGCGTACTTCGCGCCGTACTTCTCGTTGAAGACCTTGATCACGTTTTCAAACTCGGAGATGGTCTTCGGGATTTCCAGACCGCACTCCTCGAGCCAGTCCTTGCGGACCACCGGGCCAAGGTAAGTGTCGTTCCAGCCGCCGTCCTCGCGGAAGAAGCCGAAGGTGTAATACTGGCCGTCGTCGGTCTTCATCGCGCGGTCATAGGCGGGGTTGGTCTGCAGGAAGGCGTAATACGCGGGAGCGTATTCCTGAATGTAGGGGGTCAGGTCCCAGATGATCCCGTCTTCCAGATACTGGCTGGCGTTGTTCATCCAGTACACGCCCATGATGTCCGGCAGGCTGCTCGGATCGGCCAGCAGGGTGTTGGTGTACACGCCGCCGTCGGTGCCGGTGGTCGGGAAGGACCAGTCAATGTTCACGCCAAGGATCTTGGCAAGATTCGTATGGAACGGAGACTCGCTGGCGTCCACGAACTTCTCATGGGGCTTGATGTTGCCCTGGTCATACCAGGAGATGGTCTTATCCGTGTTGAGCGGATAAGTGTCGCCGGCGGAGAGGAGCTCCAGCGCGAACGACGGCGCAGCCGCCAGAACCAGGCAGAGCGCGAGGACGAGAGCCAATACTTTCTTCATTAGGTAACCTCCTTAAAATATTGTGCGAGGTATTGTCTACAGCGTTTTCAGGCGCGCCCTGCGCGCTGTGAACCATACCGCAAACGGGTCTGTATGAATTTTAACAAACAAAACCCGCGGATTCCATAGCAAATATCGCTAAACACCTTGCAAATATCGCAGTTTTGTTGTATAACAGAATCATAGTTTTTTCGATTATATTAGGAGTGATTACCATGCGGCTTGCGCTTTCTTCTCCAATTTATCAGTTTTCGCACAATATTAGCCATGTTGCCGCCCCGGAATGGCTCATCCACGCGCACTCGTTTTATGAGTTCTATTATATAGTAGACGGAGACACAGATTTTTTGTTGAACGGCACCGAATACACGCTTTCGCCGCATACGGTGCTTCTCATCGCGCCCAACGTCTATCACGGCATCCGCGTGCGCACGACGCGCCCGTACGAGCGCTACACATTGCATTTCGAACAGTCTGCCGTAACCGAATCGCGGCGGCCGATGCTGCTCGAAGCACTCTTTCCCGGCAGCACGCCGGAAAATCAGGGCGTGCTGACCGGCTGCTGGCCGAACATGCGCGATACGGGCGTGGCGACGCAGCTGCGCCTGATGGAGGCCCATCAGGACGCGGACGCAGACGTGCTGGATACGACGACGCCCATCCTGCTCGAAGCCCTTCTGGCGCAGATGCTGCTTTACGTAAACGAGCACACGACCCTCCCCGCGCAGCGGGCGGAGGCCTCCCAGGCGGGTGCGAAAAGCGCCGTCATCGCCTGGCTGGACGAGCATTTCACCGAGCCCGTCACGCTCGATATGCTCTCGGAGCGCTTTTTCCTTTCCAAATCGCAGCTCAATTCGCTCTGCCGCAAGCAGACCGGCACCACGCTGATCGATTACGTGATCCGCAAGCGGCTCGGCTATGCGCAGCTGATGCTCTCCAACGGCGTTTCCGCCGCGGAAGCCGCCGAAGCGGCCGGTTTCGGCGATTATACCAGCTTCTACCGCGCCTATACGAAGACCTTCGGCTGCTCGCCGAGCAAAGCGCGCGCAAATGTTTCCGGCGATTCGTCGCTGATCGGTTTCGTACACCGTTCGCAGGAGAATTACAAGCACCGTCACATCGGCGTCAACCCGGACGGCCCGCAGCTCTGGGAACGCAACACCTGCAAAACCATCGGCAAAGATCCCTCGATTGTGCATGATTAACCTCCCCTCTCCGCCTTGACAAACGCCGCCAAAAAAGATACCATAAACGGGTTCATAGAACAAATGTTTGGAAAAGCAGAGGGTTTGCGTTGATTATTCTCGGAATAGACCCCGGTCTGGCGACAATGGGCTGGGGCGTGATCGAAACCGACGGGAGTCGGCATCGGTTGATTCAGTACGGCACGCTCGGCACCCCGCCGGGGCAGTCGTTTCCCGTGCGCCTGCGCGCGATCGATTCCGGCGTGCAGCAGCTGCTCGACACCTTCAAGCCGGACGATATCGCGTTTGAAGAGCTCTTCTTCGCGCGCAACGTAACGACGGCGCTTTCCGTCGGCGCGGCGCGCGGCGTGGCGCTCGTCGCCTGCTCGCGCTATACCGACAACCTGTACGAATACACTCCGATGCAGATAAAACAGGCCGTGGTCGGTTATGGCAAGGCGGATAAGCACCAGGTACAGACCATGGTCAAGATGCTGCTCGGCATGAAGGACGTCGCCCGCCCCGACGACGCGGCCGACGCGCTCGCCGCGGCCATTACGCACGCGCATTCCGCGCGCTCGCGCCAACTGTTCAAGATCAAATAAGGAGACTTGCATGATTTCACACATTGAAGGCCGCGTGGCCGAAAAGCGCGCGGGCGAACTGGTGCTCGACGTGAACGGGGTCGGTTTTCTGCTGCTCTGCCCCGCTTCGACCATCGCCGCCGCGCCCGCCGCGGGAGAAACCTTCCGCTGCTACACGCATTTCTCCGTCTACGACGGCGGCATGGATTTATACGGCTTTTCCTCGAAGGAAGATCGCGAGATGTTCCGCCGGCTCTGTTCGGTCAGCGGCATCGGCGCGCGCACGGCGCTGGGAATTCTCTCCACGCTCTCGCTGCGCGATCTGTCGCTCGCCATCCTGACCGGCGACGCGACGAGCATCGCCCGCGCCCCGAACGTCGGCAAAAAAACGGCGCAGCGCATCATCCTCGAGCTCAAGGATAAGGTCGACCAGCAGGACGTCGACATGGGCGGCGGCGTGCCCGCCGCGGCGGCGCTCAACCCCGACGCCGCGCAGGAAGCCGTGCAGGCGCTGCTCGCGCTCGGCTACTCTGGCACGGAGGCGCAGCGCGCCGTCAATTCCGTGCGCGACAAGGCCGATACGGCCGATATGCTTATTTTGCTCGCCCTGAAGGGATTAGGAGGCTGACCGGATGGAAGACAGGCTGATTATGTCGGGCTACCGCCCGGAGGACGACGAAACCGAGCGTTCTCTGCGCCCGAAAACGCTGGACGAATACGTCGGGCAGACCGAAGTAAAGGAAAGCCTGCGCATTTACCTGCAGGCGGCGCTCAAGCGGCACGACCCGCTCGATCACATTCTGCTCTACGGCCCGCCCGGCCTCGGCAAAACCACGCTGGCCGGGATTATCGCCGCGGAAATGGGACAGAACATCCGCATCACGTCCGGCCCGGCGATTGAGCGCGCGGGCGATCTCGCCTCCATTTTGACGAACCTCAACGCCGGCGACGTGCTGTTCATCGACGAAATCCACCGCCTCTCGCACACGGTGGAGGAAGTCCTCTACTCCGCAATGGAGGATTACGCGCTCGATATCATGATCGGCAAGGGGCCGAGCGCCCGGTCAATCCGCGTCGATCTGCCCAAGTTCACGCTTGTCGGCGCGACGACGCGCGCAGGCCTGCTCACCGCGCCCCTGCGCGACCGCTTCGGTATTCTCTTCCGTCTGCAGCTCTACTCCACAGAAGAGCTGACGCAGATCGTTACCAATTCCGCGAAAATTCTCGGCGTTCCCGCGGACGACGACGGCCTGCAGGAAATCGCGCGCCGCTCGCGCGGCACGCCGCGAATCGCCAACCGTCTGCTGCGCCGTGTGCGCGACTACGCGCAGGTAAAAAAGGAAGGGCGCATCACGTTCGAAGCCGCGAGCGACGGACTGGACATGCAGCACATCGACCACCTCGGGCTGGACAACATCGATCGCGCCGTTCTGCGCGCGATGATGGAAAAGTTCGGCGGCGGCCCTGTCGGACTGGACACGCTGGCCGCGACGACCGGCGAGGACGCGACGACGATTGAGGACGTATACGAGCCGTATCTCCTGCAGCTGGGGTTCATCATGCGCACCCCGCGCGGCCGCGTCGTCACGGAAGCCGCCTACAAGCATATGAAAATCGCTCCGCCCGTGCGCGCCGCGCTGGACGGGCAGATAAGGATGCAGCTGGATTAACATGCAGACAAGTGATTTTTACTATGATCTTCCGCAGGAGCTGATCGCGCAGACCCCCGTCGAACCGCGCGATTCCAGCCGCCTGATGGTCATCCACCGCGACACCGGCATGCGCGAGGATAAAATCTTTCGCGATGTGATCGATTACCTGAACCCCGGCGACGCGCTCGTTATCAACAACACGCGCACCATCCCCGCGCGTCTGATCGGTCACAAGACCGGCACGGGCGGCGTGGTGGAGTTCCTGCTGCTGCGCCGCAGGGATTACGACACCTGGGAGGCGCTCGTCCGCCCGGGCAAGCGGCTGCAGGTGGGCGCGCAGTGCGAATTTGGAGAGGGCGCGCTTCGCGCGGAAGTAATCGAGCGCACCTCCGATGACGGCGGGCGGCTTGTAAAATTCCATTTCGACGGCGTGTTCGAGGAAATCCTCGACCGTCTCGGCACGATGCCGCTGCCGCCGTATATTCACGAAAAGCTGGAAGACCCGCAGCGCTACAACACCGTTTACGCCAAGACGAACGGTTCCGCCGCCACGCCGACCGCCGGACTGCACTTCACGCCCGAGCTGCTCGAACGCATCCGGCGCAAGGGCGTCGATATTGTTCCGGTGCTGCTGCACGTCGGGCTCGGCACGTTCCGCCCGGTCAAGGTCAAGGATGTTTCCGAGCACGTTATGCACACGGAATACTATGAAGTCACGCAGGACGCGGCCGACCGGCTCAACGCGGCGCGCGCGCACGGCGGGCGCATCGTCTGCACGGGCACAACCTCCGTGCGCACGCTGGAAACCGTGACGGGCGAAGATCGAATCGTCCGCGCAGGCGCGGGATATACAAGCATCTTCATCACCCCCGGCGTGCCCTTCCATGCCACGGACGCGATGATCACCAACTTCCATCTGCCCGAAAGCACGCTGCTGATGCTTATCTCCGCCTTCATGGGGCGCGAAGAAGCGCTGGCTGCATACAAAGAAGCGGTTGAAAAGAAGTACCGGTTCTTCTCGTTCGGGGATGCGATGATGATATTGTAATACAAAACCATAACAAAAACGGGGCGTTTTCCTCAATCGAAGCGCCCCGTTTTGCTATTTTATTTCATCCCCTCCACAGCCGCCTTTTCCGCCTCCAGCGCCTGCACGAACCGCTTCGCATATCTCGCGAACCCTTCGACGTCCTCTGCCTCCGGCTGCGCGATTTTGCTCTCGCTCTTTGCGAACACGCGGTTATTGAGGTATTCGTCCAGCTTCTCGTCCGCCCTGCGGTTCACGCGATAAGCCGCAAGCAGCGCCATGCCCCATGCGCCGCCCTCGCTCGCCGTCGCCATAACGGAAACAGGCGTGTTGAGCGCCGCGGCGAGCAGCTTCTGCCCGGCGCAGCCGGTCTTGAAAAATCCGCCGTGACCAAGCAGCGAATCGATCTTCACATGCTCCTGTTCAACGAGAATATCCATGCCCAGCTTCAGCGTCGCAATTGCGCCATATACGAGCGACCGCGCGAGGTTGGCAAAACTCGGCTGCGTGTCCGGCATGCGCACGAGCATCGGTCGGCCTTCGGTCAGCCCAGTGAGATGCTCGCCCGAGAAGTAATTCACATTCACCATACCGCCGCAATCCTTTTCGCCTGCCAGCGCCTGCTCGAAAATCGCGGTATAAACGGCGTTCATATCGCAGGGAACGCCCGCCGCCTGTGCGAATCCGTGCAGCATTTTCGCCCAGGCGTTGATATCGCTGGTGCAGTTGTTGCAGTGCACCATGGCGACAGGCTTGCCGTCCGGCGTGGTAACCATATCGATTTCCTCGTGCACGCGCGCGAGCGGCTTTTCCAGCACGACCATTGCGAACGCCGACGTGCCCGCCGATACGTTGCCCGTGCGCACGGTCACGCTGTTGGTCGCCACCATGCCGGTGCCCGCGTCGCCTTCCGGCGGACACATCGGCGCGCCGGGCTGCAGGTCTCCTTCCGGATCAAGGCGCTTCGCGCCGTCCGCCGTGAGAGCCCCCGCGTCTTCGCCCGCGTTGGCCACGCGCGGCAGGATCCCACGCAGATTCCACGGATACCCCGCGGCACGCACCTTTTCGTCGAACAGCTCAACCGTCGGCTGATCAAAATCGCACTTCTCGCTGTCAAGCGGCATCATACCGGACGCTTCGCCCGCGCCCACGACGTTCACACCGGAAAGCTGCTCGTGCAGGTAACCGGACAGCGTCGTCAGGCGCGCGATGCGCGGCACATGCTCCTCGCGGTTGAGCATCGCCTGATACAGATGCGCGATGCTCCAGCGCTGCGGAATATTGAAATGGAACAGCCGCGTCAGTTCGCGCGAGGCTTCGCCCGTCATCGTGTTGCGCCAGGTGCGGAACTGCGCCAGCTGCTTCCCCTCCGCGTCGAAGACGAGATAACCGTGCATCATCGCGGAAATTCCGATGCCGCCGAGCTTTTTCAGCGTCACGCCGTATTTTTCATGCACGTCGCGCTTCAGTTCCGCATACGCGCACTGCACACCCGTCCAGACGTCTTCCAGATGATACGTCCACACGCCGTCCTCCAGGCGGTTCTCCCAGCTGTAGCCG
The DNA here is from genome assembly GCA_934615235.1 of uncultured Clostridia bacterium. Taxonomy (GTDB): domain Bacteria; phylum Bacillota; class Clostridia; order Christensenellales; family Aristaeellaceae; genus Aphodomonas. The sequence goes on along the minus strand of CAKTTL010000031.1, from coordinate 9,858 downwards.
CCCGTCGCAACAGGCTCATGGTCTTCGCCAATTAAAACCGCCTTAATCCGCGTCGAGCCCAGCTCCATGCCCAGCACGGCCTTTCCTTCCGTCAACGCCCGGATAACGCTCTGTCGATCCATAAATCGTTCCCCTTTCATACCGTTCCATTGTGTCTTTATTTTCATCATAGGCCATTCGCCGCAAAAAATCAAGAATTGCGCAAAATTTGTTTTCTGCGCGCAGGGCGCGCCTTGACATTGCCCCGGCGCGCTTCTATAATAACCGTAAAGTGAATGTCCCGCGCCGTTTTCCCGCCGGAAAGCGGCTTTTTCTCAAAGAGGAGGCTTCCCCATGCGATTGATGCTCACCGGCCCGCGCAGCGGCTGCGGCAAAACGACGGCCACGCTTTCGCTGATGGCGGCGCTTTCCGCGCGCGGCCTGTCCGTCGCGCCGTTCAAGTCCGGCCCCGATTATCTCGACGCGGCGCAGCATCGCGCCGCATGCGGCCATGTTTCACACAACCTCGACGAATTTCTGATGAACGGGCGCGATATCCGCACGCTGCTGGCGATGGGCGAAGCATCGTGCGACGTAGCGCTCATCGAGGGCGCGATGGGCTATTACGACGGCATCGGCGGCGAATCGAGCTGTTCGGCCTGGTCGCTCGCCCGGCTGACGGAAACGCCCGCCGTGCTCGTCGTGGACGCGACGGGCGGCGCGGCCAACTGCGCGGCAACCGTGCTGGGCTTTCTGCATTACGCGGAAGAGAGCCGCATCGCCGGCGTGCTCGTCAACCGCGCGGCTACGGCGCGGCAATACAAAATCATTCGCGATGCGATCTACGCGCATACCGGCGTGCCCTGCGTGGGGTATCTGCCCAAGGATGCGGCCTTCTCGCTGAACCGCCGCAGCATGAGCCTCTCGCCCGCCGAGGACGCGCAGCAGCTTGCCGAGCGCGTTTCCCGCGCCGCCGCATACGCGCGCGACACGCTGGATTTCGACACGCTGCTTTCCATCGCGCAAAGCGCGAAAAAAATCGAGCGCGAACCTTTTCCGCAGCCGAAAAATCTGACCGGCCTGCGAATGGGGTACGCGCGCGATGAAGCGTTCTCTTTCTATTACGAAGCGAATCTCGATACCCTGCGCCGCGCGGGCGTAGAGCTGGTGCCGTTTTCCACCCTTCTCGACGCGGAGCTTCCGAAAAAGCTGGACGCGCTCTATTTCGGCGGCGGCGTACCGGAAGTTTACGCGCGCCAGATTTCGCAGAACCGCACCATGCGCCAGAGCGTTCTGGACGCGCTCGAGAGCGGCGTACACTGCTACGCCGAATGCGGCGGGACGATTTATCTCGCTCAGTCCGTCAGCGGCCAGCCGATGACCGGCTTTCTGCCGCTCAAATGCCGCATGACGGAGAAGCTGCAGCGCTTCGGATACGTTCATGTCACGGACAGGCGCACCGGGCGGCGTTTCCCCGGCTATGAGTTCCATCATACGCTCGCAGAGCCGGCCGAAGGGCCTCTTCCCTGCGTTTTCGACGTCGAACGCGGCAGCGACAGCTCTCTGAACTGGACGTGCGGCTATACGAAGAAGAACACGCTGGCCAGCTATCCGCACCTGCATCTGCTCTCGCACCCGGATTTGATTGAAACGCTGTGGAAGCTTTAAGTTTTGAATCCCTGTCCATTTACCGCAACGCTGCGCCCCGTCTCGCTCGATTCCATCGCGGCGAAAACGGCTCGCATCGCGGGCAGCACGCTTGCGGCGGAAATCCCCTGCACAGCCGGATTTTTCAGGCACTCGATAAACAAATCAATCGCACCGGATTTTGTCTGACTCCGGTTTGTCTGTATCGGCGAAACGTCATATGTGACCGTTTCGCCGCTTTTTCGTATCAGCGTAAGCGGCTGCCCCGGATCCGTATAAACGCGCAGAACCCCTTCCGTTCCGTTGATCACGGTGGAATTATCCTCCGGGCCGTGGTTCGTCCACGAAGCCGTCATCGTTCCCGTCGCGCCGCCGGACATTCGCAAAATGCACAGCGCGTTATCGTCCACGGTAATCGGGCTGCCGTCGGAGAACGTTTTCTCCAGCGTGCACAGCTTTGCCGTCACCTCGACGATCGTCTGCCCGGTCAGGTATTGAATCAGGTCGATTTTATGCACGCCCAGATCGGCCAGCGCGCCCATCGCCGCGCGCCTGCGGTCGAAAAACCACGTGCTCCTGCCCGGATCGACGCTCCAGGTTTCCGGCCCGCCGTGGCGGAAGGCCGTCGCGAACGTGAGCGCGCGCCCGATTTCTCCCGCTTCAATCAGCGTATGCGCCATCCGATGCGCTTCGGCCAGCCGCTGGTTCTGATCGATAAACAGCAGCCGCCCGCATTCCGCAGCGGCGCGCGTCATCTCCTCGCATTCCTCCAGCGTCGTAGCCATCGGCTTTTCGCACAGGACGTTTTTTCCGGCGCGGAGCGCCGCAATGGCAATCCGCGCGTGACTGTCGTTCACCGTGCAGACGCTGACCGCGTCGATCGCCGGGTCGGCCAGCATCGCTTCGACAGACGGGTACGCCTTCGCGCCGTATTCCGCCGCCAGTTCCGCGGCGCGTGCGCCGTTCAGATCATACAGGCCGTAAATTTTCGCTTCCGGGTTTTCGCGATACTCCGGCAGATGCCGTACCTGCGCAATTTTGCCGCAGCCGATAATACCGATTCGAAACATAAACGCCTCCAAAACAGAAAGGGACGGCATACGCCGCCCGGGCTTTCTTCAGTTGCTCTCCTTGCGCTGCAGCAGCACGGCCGCAATCACAATGAACCCCTTGAACGCTTCGCGCAGGAACGGCGGAACGCCCAGGAGGTTAAGCAGGTTGTTCATCACCGCGATAATCAGCATGCCCAGCACCGTTCCGAGAATCGACCCTCTGCCGCCCGCCATGCTCGTGCCGCCCACGACGACGGCTGCAATCGCGTCCATCTCATAGCCGCTGCCGGCGTTGGCATAGTCCATGCTACCGATGCGGGAAACCTGAATCACCGCCGTGACGGCCACCAGCAGGCCCATCAGCACATATACGCCCGCCTTCACGCGCTCTACGTTCACGCCGGAAAGGCGCGCCGTGCGCTCATTGGAGCCGATTGCGTAAATCTGGCGGCCGAACGGCGTGCGGCGGGAGACGATATGCAGGATGACGGCGATCACGAGCCAGTAGAGAATCGGCAGGATCACCTCGCCGCCGATTTTCGCGTTGGAAATGAGCAAAAACGCCTTGGGCACCTTCACGCCGACAGTCTGCATGCACTGCTGCGTAACGCTGCGGCAGATTTTCATCATGCCCAGCGTCGCGATAAACGCGGGCAGCTTGCGGTACGAAATCAGCGCGCCGTTGATCGCGCCGATGAGCGCGCCCACGATCAGCGCCGCCGCAATCCCCAGCACGAACGCCCAGCCGCCGGTAATGCCCGCCGCGGTCAGCAGGCCCGTCGGATTGCCGTTAATGAGAATCATCATCACCGCGCCGACGGCGACCATCGTCGAACCGACAGCCAGATCGATGCCTCCGGAAATGATCACAAACGTCATGCCCAGCGCAACGATGCCCACGCCCGCGTTGTTGCGCAGGATGTTGATCCAGTTCTTATACCAGCTGGTGAACCATTTGCCGAAGCTGTCGAACCGGAAGCCCAGCGCCAGCGTCTGCAGGATAATCATCAGCACCAGCACGCACGCCGTGGAGAAAATCGGGTTCGTTTTCCAGTTGCGCGCGAACCATTCCAGCGCGGTTTCTTTTTTTTCGTTGGTTTTCTGCGACATTTTGTCTTTCCTCCCCGCGCGCCGTCAGCCGCCGATTGCCAGGCGCATGATTTCCTGTTCGTTCATCGTTTCGCCGCGCACCTCGGCGCGGATATCGCCGTGATACATCACCAGCGCGCGGTCGCACACGCGGATAATTTCCTGCGCTTCGTTGGAGAGCACCACCACGGCCACGCCTTCCTGCGCCAGGCGCAGAATAATATCGTATATCTCTTCCTTCGCGCCCACGTCCACGCCCTGCGTGGGATTGTCGAGGATGAGCAGCTCCGGTTTTGCGCAGAGCCACTTGGCGAGAACGACCTTCTGCTGGTTGCCGCCGGAGAGGCTGTTGATCGAATCCGTCGGCTTTTCCATGCGGATGCGCAGCTTCTCGCGCTGTCCGTCAAACTCGGCCAGCTGCGCCTTGCGGTCGATCAGCCCCAGGCGCGCCAGCCGCGGCCAGGTGACGATCGTCCCGTTTTCGAGAATATCCATATCCTTGACGATGCCGTTCTCCTTGCGGTTGCGCGGCAGATAGCCCACGCCCAGATTCAGCGCCTGCTGCGTGGAGCGGATGACGACGGACTTGCCATGCAGATAAATCCGTCCTTCATAGCGGCCCATATCGCCGAACACCGTGCGGAACAGTTCGCTTCGCCCGTCGCCCAGCAGGCCGGTTACGCCCAGCACCTCGCCCGCGCGCACGGAAAGGGAGACGTTTTTATAATAGGGCGCAAGCGCCATATTCTCCAGCCGCAGCACCTCTTCGCCCAGCTGCGCCCTGCGGTTGAGCGGCTCGGTGCGCACCTCGTGACCAACCATGTCGCGCGCGATGGCGGCGATCGTCGTATCGCGCACAAAACCGCTGGAAACCATCACGCCGTCGCGCAGAACGGTATAGCGGTCGCAGATTTCCATCACCTCGCGCAGCTTGTGCGAGATGAACACCACGCCGACCTTCTGCGCGCGAAGCGTGCGGAGCATATCAAACACGCGCTCGATTTCCGGCTCCGTCAGCGACGTCGTCGGCTCGTCCATGATGATAATGGACGCGTTCATCAGCAGCGCGCGGGAAATTTCAACAATTTGCTTATACGATGCATCCAGCGAGGAAACCATCGCCCGGGGATCGATTTCAAGCCCCATGCGCTCGAACAGCTTCCGCGTTTCCTCGATCATTCTTTTATGGTCAATCAGGCCGAAGCGCGTCTTCAGCTCGCGACCGATAAACATGTTCTCGTAAACGGGCAGGTCGTTGATCAGGTTCAGCTCCTGATGAATAAACGCGATGCCCGCGTGCAGCGACTGCGAAGGATTTTCAAATGCGACGGGCTGGCCGTCGAGCTCAATCGTGCCGGAATCGGCCGGAATAACGCCGCCGAGAATATTCATCAGCGTGCTCTTGCCCGCGCCGTTTTCGCCCAGCAGCGCGCAGATTTCCCCCTCGCCGAGCGAAAAATCGACCGCTTTGAGCACGTCGTTCGCGCCGAAGGATTTTACGATGCCGCGCATGGAAAGGTTCATCTGTTCACATCCGTTCTAAAAAGCCTGCGATGCCTTTGATTGAATGAAAGGGCCATGGCAAGCCACGGCCCTTTCGCAAGGTTATCAGATCAGTACACAGTGTTCTCGGGATCGAGGTATTCGTCCACGTTCGCCGCATCGACGATCTGAGACGGGATCACCTTCACCTGTTCCACTTCTTCGCCGCTGAGCACGGAAACCGCCACATCCAGGCAGTCCTTGATCATCAGCGGGCTGTACAGCGCCGAGCAGGCCGCGATAGCGTCCTTCTTTTCGGCGATGGTCTTGAAGTATTCCTGCATGCCGCCGCCGCCGGTGATGGCCTTGATCTCGGTGCGGCCGGCGTCTTCCATCGCCTGCAGCGCGCCCAGAGAGGTTTCATCGTCCAGAGAGAAAACGGCGTCGATTTCGGGGTTGGCGGTCAGGATGTCGGTCATGACCTTCAGGCCTTCCTCGGCGGAGAAGGAAGCGTTCGCGTAGTCAACGATCTTGACGTTGGGGGCGATTTCCTTCATCGTCTCGTTAAAACCCTTCATGCGCAGCTCGCTCACGGAGCCGGAGGACGGAACGGGCATCGTAACGACCAGGCCTTCGGTGCCGATCTTGTCCACGATATACTTCGCGCCGGCAACGCCCATCGATTCGTTGTCGCCGGTGACGCGGTAGATGCCGTCGGCTTCGATGTCCATATCGAAAGCAACGCAGACGATCCCCTGATCAATCGCGTTCTGCACGGGCACTTCCATACCGGTCCACTGCGGGGCGATAACGACGGCCTGCGCGCCCCAGAGAATCAGCTCGTCCAGCTGCGCGGTCATTTCTTCCGCGTTGCTGGAAGTGAGCAGCTTATACTCGATCTTGCCCTCGTCGGACAGTTCCTTCGCGTACTGCTCGGCGAAATAGGTGATGCCGCCGACCCAACCGTGCGTAACGGCGGGGGTCAGAAGACCGACCTTGTAGGTTTCAGCGTTCGCCAGGGAGCACATTCCGAGGCAAAGCGCCAGCGCCAGGACGACAGCCAGAAGCTTTTTCATGGTCTATTCCTCCATGTCTTGTTTTTCGCTCCGCTTCTGCGGAACGGGTATGGAAGCGCCGGGGTTCCCAACGCTTTCACGCTGTGAACATGATAACACGCGGGATTTTGTCTGTCAATTCTATAGAAACCCTTTTCCCCATTATATTTTTTCCGCGCTGCGCGCGGCTGCCGCAGTCAGCGCGGCCGTCTCGTTTTCAAGCCTTCCGTCCATCACGGCAAAGAGCAGCTTTCGCAGCGTTTCGCCGATTTCCGGGCCGCGCAGGCCCAGCGCCGCAAGCTCGCGTCCGCCGATTTTCAGCTGCGCAAGCGACCGGCAATCGTCCCGCGCAAGCGCGGCGGAAACCTGCGCCGCAGCCTCGTCCGCACCCGCTCTTCGCTGCGCGCGCCACAGCGCGCAAAGCTTTTCGCCGCGCGCGTCCCCCAGTTCGAACAGCAGCCTGCGCGCGCCGGGCGCATCCTCCGGCAGCGGTCCTTCGCGCCTTCGCGCCAGCGCGATCACGTCGCCGCGCACGGCGTTATCCGTCTTCAGGCCGTCCACAACCGCCCGCGCGTTTTCTTCATTCACCATAAGCGCCAGGCGCACGGCGAAATCCTCCGGCGCGCGCGAAACGGCGCGAAGCGCCCGCTCCCACATTGCCCCTTCCGTCTGCAGCTGCGGCACGGCCGCGGCGATCACCTCGGGATAGGCGGCCAGCATTTCCGCCGCGCCGGGCGCAAGCAGCATTCCGCGCAGCTCGGAAAGCACGCGTTCGCGCGCGATAAACCGCAAAAGCGCGTGGTTTTTGCGCAGCGCCGCAGCCGTTTGCGTCTCGATTGCAAAGCGAAAGCGCGCGGCAAACCGCAGCGCCCGCAGGATTCGCAGTCCGTCTTCGTTAAAGCGCTCGTCCGCTTCGCCCACGCAGCGAATCAGCCCCGCGCGCAAATCTTCCTGCCCGCCGAAATAATCGGCGACGCCGCGCTCCGGGTGGCAGGCGATGGCGTTGACCGTAAAATCGCGCCGCGCAAGATCCTCCCGCAATCCGCGCACAAACGAAACGCCGTCCGGATGGCGATGATCGGTATACGCGCCGTCCGCGCGGAAGGTGGTGATTTCAACCGGTTCGCCGCGAACCATCGCCGTCAGCGTGCCGTGCTTTTCGCCCGTGTCCAGCAGGCGAAAGCCCGTCAGCGCGCGGCGCATCTCGTCGGGCTTCGCGGCGGTACACACGTCCCAGTCGTGCGGCCTGAGCCCCAGCAGCGCGTCGCGCACGCAGCCGCCCACGGCCCAGGACTCGTGACCCGCGCGCTCCAGCGCGCCCAGAACAACCAAAACACAATCCGGCCAGTCGATCTTGAGCATGTTTCCACCATCCAGCTTAAAACTGATTTCCATTATAAACTTCCGGCGGCCGCGCCGCAAGGTCTGCACCGTTTTTCGCGCCGGTCATATCCTGCCAGTGTGAGCATTCTCACGCACGACTCATGCAAGGAGGCGTTTCCATGTCGTTTTATTCCTATAAGAATGCGAATCCCCGGAACTGTCCCTGCGCGATCAACGGCGACGCGCTGAACGGCCTGTCCGAAAAGATCTGCATTCAGACCAAGCGGGTGTACGACTCCGGTCTCATCCAGGAGCAGCTCAACAACAAGGACGTTACCATCACCAGCTACGCCGTTGTGCCCACGTGCAGCTGCACCTGCGGCGGCAACTGCTGCCAGAACGACCTGCCCGACCCGCCCGCGCCCGTCGCGCCGATCACGTTTGAAAGCTGCCGTTCCTCCACCAGCGCGGGACGCATCACGAACCTGACCATCGAGCGCCTGTGCGACCGGCCGTGTTTCGCGCGCGTGCGCGGCACGGTGCAGATTCCGCTGGATATTCTCTTCAGCGATTCCCGCTGCGTGCAGTATGTCGGCCAGGGCAACGTGGAGCTCAACTTCGACGTACTGCTCTCCATCCCCGACGAGGCCATCGTGCCTTACTGCATCGAAGCGATGGTCAGCGCAATCTGCGTTTCCGGTACATACAGAGGCGACAACGTTTTCCGCATGAACATCTGCGTTACCGCCGCGCTGAAGGTCATCGCCGAGGTCGAGGTGCTCGTGCCGAGCTATGGGTTCTGCACGATTCCGCCGAGCGAAGAGTTCGCGGAGAACGTCTGCGACGAGTTCTTCTCGCTGCCGCTCTATCCGCCGTCCTCCCTTTGCAACAACGACACGGTGGCGCACCCCAACTGCGGCTGCGTTTCTCAGGGAAGCACGTGCAGCTCCTCCGGATGCAGCGGAACGCGCAGCGGCTGCGGATGCAGCCGGTAAAAAAAGAAAGCGGCGAGAAATCGCCGCTTCTTTTCATTTGAGAAATTTGCCTCGATACTGCTGAGGCGATATCCCATACTTTTTCTTAAACGCTTTGGACATATGAAATTCATCGTAAAATCCGTACGCGTGCGCAAGCTCGATCAGCAGCAGATCGGGTTCCATTTCCAGCTGCTTTGCGATCATTTCCAGTTTAAGGTTGATCTGATAAGCATGAAACGGCATGCCCGTTTTCTGGTTCATCGCGTTGTTCAGCGTTTTGCTGCTGATAAACAGCGCCGCCGCTACTTCGCTGTTGGAAAAGCAATGATGCGGCGCGGAAATAATCATATCAATCGCATGATCGGCAATTCCGCGCGTATCTTCGCATTGAAGGTGGTACATGCTCAGCAGTTCAAGCACAAGGATGCGCGTAAGCGCGGAAAGCTTTTCTTCTTTATATTTCACGCCCTCCGACCAGTATGCGTTTACAATGCTTTCAAAATAACGGCGAACGTTCGCGTCGTCCGTATGCAGCCGCGTCGGCAGAAGCGCGTCTTCGTCGGGCGCATCCCCCTGCGCGGGCACCTGCTCGACATGGATACAATAGGTGCGCGTCCCCGCAAGACAGGGTTTGCTGGTATAATGGTGCATCCCGGCGCGCAAAAGCAGCACGTCGCCCTTTTCCAGCTGATACTCCATCTCACCTTCGGTAATTGCCCACTGGCCTTCGAGAAGATAAATAAAATCGTGGTACGGCAACACGCGGTCAATGCTGCGCTCCGGCGCGGGCGTTTTATAGTAATGCGCGTTCGCCGCAACAATCCTGTATTCGGCATTTGGGTCAAGAGCAATCGGCATCGCGTTTCTTCCTTTTTTTACATGTTTAATTCCAATCTGTACATGTACAAAACAGACATATCGGAATAGACTACATGATACAGGGCTTTGAAAGCAAAGTCAATCATTTATTGCTTCAACGGATGATTTTGCGCGTTTTTAATTCGAATTTCACAATTGCGTCGCCGTTTCCCGTTGAACCGTCTTTTATCTCCTTTGGAAAGGCAGTGAGAAAGCAGGAATGTTCGTAGTAAAAAACGGAAACGATGGTCATTTGCATTATGTCGAGGTTCCAAATCCTTCGCCCGCGCCGGATCAGGTGCTGGTAAAGGTTCACGCAGCGGCGCTCAACCGCGCCGACCTGCTCCAGCGCGCCGGACAGTATCCCCCGCCCCCCGGCTGGCCGGACTGGTTCGG
>CAKTTL010000030.1 GCA_934615235.1 uncultured Clostridia bacterium | reverse complement strand
GCGTTACTGGGCCTGTCTTGATCCGGATACTTTCCTGCGGATCCTTTGGGGCTGATTCTTAAATGCTGTTGCCCTGTGCCGTTTGAGTTTTCTTTTGCTTTTTTCTTCCCGCCATGGTATGATAGATGTGATTTTTCTTCACAATCCCCCGTCTTTTTACAGGCGCGTTCGAGACCGATTCTTTCGGCAATATGCTGATGCATTTCTTGCCGGGAAAATAAAAAGATAGGAAGGTTAAGCCCATGAAAAAAACGTTGTCCCTGCTGCTCGCGCTGCTCCTTTCGCTCTCCGTTTTCACCGTTTCCGCTCAGGCTGAATTCACTGAAGATCAGGTAGCTCAACTGGTGATGGACTATCTCGATTTTGAATCGTATGAATACGACTACAATCCCGATACAAACGTCTTCTCGCTCTATTTTTCGCTTGACTGCGCGCTCGAATACGTCGACGTATCCATCTACGCTTTCGACGATATGATTCTCTTCGAAGCGGAAAGCCCGATTGAATTTACCGACGAGCTTTTTGAAAACGCCGCGATTTTCACCACGCTGGCCAACAGCGGAATGTATTACGCCCACTTCGTCGCCGACCGCGATTTTCAGGTGATCAGCTGCCGCAATTTCCAGCTGATTGAAAGCGAACTGCCGGGCGCGGCGGAAATTGAAACGCTGCTGTCCAGGCTTCTTTCCGACATGGAAACGTATGGCGCCGGCATCGTCGCCGTCTGCCGCGACGGCGCGGATCCGTACGACGCGTTCGAGGCATGCAGCGAATGAATTGGGTGTATCTGAAAAATTCCCTGAGACTCCATCACGGTGTCTTTTCCGCCATTTCAGCGTCGGAAAATCTCGATTTAGCGCCACTAAACCTTCGATTTCCCTCCTTGAACTGATGAAAAATCCGCTCGTGCTGTCGCCTTTTCCTTTTTCAGATACACCCTAGCGCTGCTCCCTCATGGAGCTGCCCGCCGCAATCACCGGCGCGGCTGTTTTTACCGCGCTTTGCGCGGTTGCGTTCTTCATCGCACCCATTCTGCGCACATAAATACCCCCGCCTCTCTTTCAGTCCAGAGGCGGGGGTTTTCGTTTCTCCAAAGTTATTCAAAATATCGTCTCAGCTTCAGCGCGTCGCGATACGCAAAACGCTTTTCCATCAGCCGCGAAAAAATGCCGATCAGCCAGCCGTTCAAAAACGCGCAGAGCACCGTGCCGATTTTTACGCCCTCGAACCTGCCGAAAAAGAGCAGCGACATCGCCACGGCCACCGCGCAGCTGATGCAGTCGTACGCCATTTTGAACTTGTTAATATCCCGGTGATAATGCCCGGAAACCTCCTTAACAAACATTTCATAGGCCGCCGGGGAAATATACGTATGGAACATGCAGGAAACGCCGAACGCGCAAATTACGATGCCGCCTCCATAGAGCAGCAGCCGCACGATCCTATTATCAACAGGGAGCAGCGCGATCGGAACGGCGAATCCATCCAGCAGGAGACTGTAGATGAAGGCCGTAACGAAGGAGAAAAGAAGCGAAAGACGGAATTTGCCGAGAATCACGATCGTCGCGGCGACAAGAACGGCCTGCAAAAGGCATTCCGCCCTGCCGAAGGTGACGAACGGCAGCGTCTGCGAAAGCTTCAAATGCAGCAGATACGCCGGGGCGACAACCATCGAAACGCCAAAGTCCGCCGCCGCCATCATCGCCGTCGCAAGCGCGATGGTGCTGACACCCAGAAGATAAGCAGCCTCCGTGTAAAAGACGCGTTTTTTCATTTGCACCCTCCTTCGAATCCGGCGGATATGATAGCATACGCAACCCGCCGCGTCAAGTTGCAGAGACGCAGCGCCCTCTTTCCGCGCGAAAGCGCTGAAAAAATAAAAGCATTGACAACTGTACGAAATCGTACTATACTCCGCAAGTATGATTTCGTACATGGAGGTGCCGCATGCAACCCCAACGGCTGAACGAAATACACCGAATCAATTATCTCACCTCGGAAATGGATTCCATTTACCACCAGGCTTCCCTGCGCCTGGGCATCTCCGACAGCGTTTCAATCATCCTGTATACCATTCAGGATAAGGGCGAAAGCTGTCTGCTCAGCGACGTCTACAAAAGCTCCGGCGTCAGCCGGCAAACGGTCAATTCCGCCATTCGCAGGCTGGAAGCGGACGGCGTTTTGTACCTCGAACCATACGCGGGGCGGGCCAAAAAAATCGTGCTGACCGATAAGGGGCGGGATTATATCCGCCAAACGGTCGCGCGGCTGCTTGAAGCGGAAATTCGCGCCTTCGACGGTTGGAGCGAAGACGAAATCAAGACGCATATCGGCCTGATGGAGAAATATACGGAATCGCTCCGCAGGCAGATCCATCAGCTATAAGTAAACTTTCAGGAGGATCCCCGATGCAAATTCAACTCTCGGATCACTTCAGCTACGGCAAGCTGATCCGCTTCACGCTGCCTTCCATTATGATGATGATTTTCACCTCCATCTACAGCGTAGTGGACGGCTTCTTTATCTCAAACTACGTCGGCAAAACCGCCTTCGCATCCGTCAATCTGATTATCCCCTATCTGCAGATTCTCGGCGGCATGGGCGCGATGCTCGGTGTGGGCGGCAGCGCGCTGACGGCGAAAACGCTCGGCGAGGGCGATATCCCGCGGGCGCGGAAATATTTCACGATGATGGTCTGCCTGATGGCCGGCGTGGGCTTTTTCTTCTCCGTCATCGGCATCATTTTCCTGCGGCCGATGGCGTACGTTTTCGGCGCGACGGATAACATGATCGGCGACTGCATGCTCTACGGCACAACCTGTCTGGTCTTCAATACCGTGCTGCTGATGCAGTACGGCTTCCAGAGCTACCTGATCGTAGCGGAAAAGCCGAAGCTCGGACTGGCTGTGACGGTACTGGCAGGGCTGACGAATATTGTGTTGGATTTCCTGTTCATGGCCGTGTTCAAGATGGGCATTTTCGGCGCGGCGCTGGCGACGGGTCTGAGTCAGTGCGTGGGCGCTGTCGCGCCGTTTGCCTGGTTCGTCAGCCACCAAAACACCTCGGCGCTGCGGTTTACGAAAACAAAAATCGAGCTGCAGCCCATGCTCAAGGCCTGCGCGAACGGCTCGTCTGAAATGCTCTCGAGCGTATCCGGTTCAATCACCGGCATTCTGTATAACCTGCAGCTGATGAAATATGCGGGCGAGGACGGCGTGGCCGCATACGGCGTGGTCATGTACGCCGCGTTCATCTTTATCGGCGTATACGTCGGGTATTCGTCGGGCAGTTCGCCGGTTATGGGTTATCACTATGGCGCGCAGAACCATGCCGAAATGAAAAACGTGCTGAAAAAGAGCCTGATCTTGCTCGGCAGCGCGGCCGTCGTGCTGACGGGACTTGCGATTCTGTTCGCCAGAACGCTTTCCTCGCTGTTTGTGGGATACGACGCAGAACTGCTGGAAGTCACCGTGCATGCATTCGTCATCTGCGCGATTCCTTTTATTTTTATGTGGTTCAATATCTATACGTCGTCGTTCTTTACCGCGCTGAACGACGGCGCGGTATCGGCAGCGATTTCGTTCATGCGCGCGCTGGTGCTGCCGGTAATCTGCATTCTTGTAATGCCGGTAATCTGGCAGCTGGACGGCGTGTGGTATTCGATGGTAGCCAGCGAGCTGCTGGGCCTCGTCGTTTCGTTGGGCTTTATGCTGGTCAATCGAAAAAAATACGGCTATTGAGTAAAAAGCGGAAGGTCCAGGGAACTCAGTTCCCTGGCGGGGGTTATAGGGGGCAGCGCCCCCTAACGTCCCCCTTCCCATGCGCCCGCAGGCGCACAATAACCGCGCAATGTTCGCGCGAAGCGCGGACGAGCTAAACACGCTGCATGGCTCTGAGTAAAAAACCGGGAGGTGCAGGAACCTCAGGTTCCTGCCGGGGGGTATAGGGGGCAGCGCCCCCTAACGTCCCCTCCCTCGTAAAACCAAAGGCGCCGGATTTCTCCAGCGCCTTGTTTTTTATAATTTTTTCTCTCTTCTGATTCCCCTGTATGCCCCTTCCTCGCAATATCCCGCCGGCATAAACCCCATCGATTCATAATACCGGTTCAGGAATACATTGTCCGCGGCGCAGTCCAGCCGCAGCGCCTGCCTGCCCTGCTTCATCGCCAGCCCTTCCACCGCGCGGAGCATCTCTGCTCCCGCGCCCTTCGCCGCGGGATCCGTCACAAGATTGTGCACATAATAGGCCGGTATTCCGCCGCGATCGGCCCAGCGCTCATCCTCCTGCAGAAGAACCGCCGCGCCGACGATCGCCCCGCTTTCCGTTTCCTTCAAAACATACAGGCTGCCCATCTCCGCCTGCCGGCGGTAATACGCCTGCGGATATACGTTCAGATAATCCGTCACGTTCCACTGGCGAATGCCCTGTTCATCCATCCAGCGCACGCGCTTTTCATAAAGCGAAAACACCGCCGCAATCTCTCCGCTCGCAGCGGGTGCGAAATCGTATTTCATTGGCATTTTTCCTCTTTTTCGCCCTCGTCAAACCCATGCTTTTCCGCCACAATATACAGAGGCCGCCCCTGCACCTCGTCATAGCTGCGCGTGATGTACATACCCAGCACGCCCATCCCCGTCAGCACAAGGCCGCAAAGGAAAATCATCAGCCCCGCAAGCGACGCAATCGCCCCCGCATGCCCGCACAGCGCCAGAATCAGCCGCACAAGCAGCCAAACCGCGCCCAGCGCGGTGAATCCGACGCCGCCCGCCAGCAGCCATAAAACCGGCTTGTCGGAAAAGGAAAGGATCCCGTCCCCCGCCAGGCGCAGCATCTTTTTGAGCGTGTATTTCGTTTCGCCCGCAAAGCGCGCGCTGCGATGAAACAGCACCTCCGTCTGCCGGAAGCCCATCCACGCGAAAAGCCCGCGCAGGAAACGGCGATGCTCCGGCATCGCGCGCAGCACGTCCGCCACACGGCGGTCAATCAGGCGGAAATCGCCCGTATCCGCCGGAATCGGCACGCCCGACATCCCGCGCAGAACGCGGTAAAACCCCCATGCCGTCAGCTTTTTCATCGCCGTCTCGCCGTCTCGCTGGCTGCGCTTGCCGTAAACGACTTCGTATCCTTCGCGCCATTTCTCCGCCATCAGCGGGATCAGTTCCGGCGGGTCCTGCAAATCGCAGTCGATGATCACAATCGCGTCGCCGCGCGCAGCATCCACGCCCGCGCTTACCGCCACCTGATGGCCGAAATTGCGTGAAAAATGCAGCGTGCGCACCTGCGGATGCGCCGCCGCAAGGTCGCGCAGAATGCCCGCAGTGCCGTCGCGGCTGCCATCGTCCACGAAAATCAGCTCGTACGGCTCGCCCATGCCGCGCAGGACCGCATCCAGCCGCTCGAACGACTGCGGCAGCACTTCCTCTTCGTTATACGCGGGCACCACAACCGAAAACACCGGATTCACTCCTGCTTCGCCTCCTTCTCGCGCTGTTTGGCCAGCGCCCAGTAGGGTTCCATCTCGGAAAGCGTCATTTCGGCAAGCGATTTGCCGTCCTTCTTCGCCGCCTGCTCCATGTATTCGAAGCGGCTGATATATTTTTCAACCGCGCGGTCGAGCGCAAGCTCCGGCTGCACGCCGCAAAGCCGCGCCGCGTGCGCCGCCGCAAACAGCAGATCGCCGAATTCTTCCTCGGGATCGCACCCGGCGTCGAGCTCTTCGCGCACCTCTCCGTTTTCTTCGCTGATTTTATCGAGCGCCAGGCGCGGATCGTCCCAGTCGAAGCCGACCTGATGCGCCTTGTTCTGCACCTTGCTGGCGCGCATAAGCGCGGGCAGGCTGGCCGGCACGTCGCGCATCGCTTCCGACGTGCTCCGCAGTCCCTTTTCCTCTTTCTTAATCTGCTCCCAGCTTTGAACCACATCCTCCGCCGTCGCGCAGGAGCTATCGCCGAAGATATGCCGGTGGCGGTGAATCATCTTCCCGCAGATGGCCGTCGTCACGTCGGCGATTGTGAACTCCGCGTGCTCCTCCGCGATGCGCGAATGGAACACCACCTGCAGCATCACGTCGCCCAGCTCGTCGGCGATGCGGTCCGGGTCGCCCTCGTTGATGGCCGCAACCACCTCGTGCGCCTCTTCGAGCATGTACTGCCGCAGCGATTCATGCGTCTGCTGCGTGTCCCACGGGCAGCCGTCGCCCCGCCGGCGCAGCCGCGCCATAATATCCAGCAGATCGCCGAACGTATAGCGCGTGCGCGCGGAAAGCGGGCTCGCGGGCAGAAAGACGCTCGTCAGATGATCGTAGCGCTCGTCCGCCTGCCGGTCGAGATCCTCCAGCGCAATGCGCTCGCCGGAGAGCAGCACTTCCATCTCCGCGTCGTATACTTCCATCAGCTTCAGCTTCACATCGCCCGCCGCCAGCCTGCCGTCCAGCTCGGTGAGCACCAGCGGCAGCGAGGGGTTGATGTCCTGCACCCGCAGATCGGCCGCCGGGATGCTCAGCGCGCCCTCGTCGCCCGGGAAACCGGCCTCCAGCGCCTGCGCGCGCGCATGACTCGCCTGCGTCACACCCGCAAGCACCTTCAGCTCCGCTCCGCGGCGCACAAGCTCGGCTACCGTTTCATCGCACGCCGGGTCCGGCACGCCGTAAACGCCCTTGGGGTTTTCCTCGAAAAAGCGGACGATTTCATCCGCGGCGCTCTGCGCCAGCTCATCAAAATCGTCGGCCTCGTCGTAGAGCGCGTCCAGCGTGCGATACGGCACGCGGTTTTTCTCCAGCCATGCAGCCGCGCCATGCCAGCCTGTGCGCAGCAGCACGGCCTGCGCATCCAGCAGCGCTTCCGCCGCGCCGAGCGTCAGAAATTCCGGGCTGTCCGGCCCGAGGGAAACGACCGTGATTTTCATTCGTATTACCTCCACAAACGCAGCTTTCTCATCAGTTTTTCAAGCTTTCTTCCGCCGGGGATATGCGCCACGTCGCTCTGGCGGATCGCTCCCACAGCCAGCGCCAGCACGGCGTATACCGCCACGCCCACGAGCACCGCGACGATTGTATTCGCACGCCTCTGCATGTTCAGAACCTTCGTCACGCCGAAGACCACGACGGCCATGCCCGCCGTCGCCGCGCCGGGACGCACGAGCAGTTCGCCCCAGTCGAGACGAATGTGCAGCTTCGCGGCGATATACCAGAGGTTGATCGCCGTCGAAACCGTATAGCATACCATCGAGGAAACCGGCGCGCCAAATACGTTCAGATGCGGAATGGCGACGAGGATATAATTAAGCACGACCTTGCAGGCAACGCCCAGCACCAGCGAATACATCGGAATCTTCTGCTTGCCCACGCCCTGCAGCACGCCCGTCGTCGCCTGCACCATGGTGAACGGGAGAATCGTCAGCGCGCTGAGGGAAAGAATGCGCCCCGTCGTCATAATTTCGTCGCGCGGAATGGTATACAGAAGGTTGATGATTTCCGTCGAAAGCAGCGACATGCCGATCGCGCACGGGAAACCGATCAGGCTGCCCATCCGCAGGCCGAGCATGCAGGTGTGGTTCATCAGCTCCGGCTGCCTGCGCATATGCGCGGCGGAAATCGCCGGGACAAGCCCGATGCAGATGGCCGTCGCCATGGAAGTCGGCACATTGATGAGCGTCACGGCGCAGCCGGTGAGCATGCCGTACAGCTTCGTCGCCGCCTGCGGCGCAAAACCTGCCGCCGCAAGCCTGCGCGGGATCATCGCGGAATCGATATAGCTGGCGATGGGCATGATCATCGAACCGATCGTAATCGGGATGGCGACGAAGATCAGCTTCTTCGCAAGCGCCTGCCATTCGGGCGCAGGCTCGGTCTGCGCAAGCTCGAGCGGCCGCTCTTCGCGCTGCTCGCGCAGATACATCACGTAAACGTAGCAAAGCGCCAGAAATTCCGAAATGGAAATACCGACCAGCGTGCCCGCCGCGGCGTGCACAAGGCTTCTGCGCGCCCCCAGATACGTCAGCGGCAGCGAGACGACAAGCTTGCCCGCCTGCTCGATAATCTGCGAAATCGCGGTCGGCGTCATGTTTCGATGCCCCTGCAGATAGCCGCGGAAGGCGGACATGATCGATACAATCAGAATCGACGGCGCAAGGGCGATAAAGCCGATATAAATTTCCGGCGTGTTGCGCTGACGGGCAAGAGAACCGGAGAAGGCGATCATCAGCGCCATCAGAATCGCCCCGGCGACAGTCAGCATCGGCAGCGCCGTGCGCAGGATCTTTTTCGCCGTTCTGTGATTGCCAAGCGTCACGTTTTCCGAAACAAGACGCGAGATGGCCACGGGAATTCCCGCCGTGGAGATAGACAGGAGCATCGTGTATGTCGGATACACGAGCATATACAGCCCCAGCCACTCCGTGCCCAGGCTGTTTGTAAGCGGAATGCGGAACACAAGCCCGATCACCTTGGAGAGAATCCCCATGATGCCCAGAATCGCCACGCCGCCGACAAAACCTCTTTGCTTCTGGCTCATAATGCCTCCATAAAACCGCAATTTGGATTTATTATAGCAAATTGCAGAAGATATGGCAAATAACGGTATTTTTCGGGGCGCAAGCGCCCCTTATAAAAAAGGCCGGAAGGTTTCCCTCCGGCCTCGTTCGCTCCGTAGCGCAGCCTGTCACTGCTCCATCTGCCGTCCCACGATCCCCGCCGTAGTCTCGGCCACCTTCAACTCCGTGTCGCCCATCTTCACGCCCTGCTCGCGGCTGAGCAGCAGCACCCCGCCGATCGCCTCGCCGTCGGCGATAATGGGCGAAAAAACCTGCGCGGTATATCCGCCGCCGTCCTCTTCATTGGTAACGGAAAACACCTTGCCGCCGGCGGATTTGTTGATGGTAACGCTCTGCCGGTTCTGAATCGCGGCCTCAAGGTCGTGACTGATCGGCTTATCCCACAGCTCCTTGCGCGGCACGCCGCTTGCGGCGACAACCATATCTCGGTCGCAGATGCAGGCAATATGCCCCATCGAGCGGAAAAGGGACTCCGTGTAATCCTTGGCAAACGCCGCGATTTCCCCAATCGGGGAATACTTCTTGAGGATCACCTCGCCGTCGCGGTCGGTGTAGATTTCCAGCGGGTCGCCGCCGCTGATGATGGTGACAGGTTTATCGGCCGCAGAGCTGTGCGCGGGCGGCGTATAGCGCGTTTTTTCGGCGCTTTGCGCCGCCGCTTCAATGCAGCTTGTCGCGCTGACATGCAGCAGCGCGTCGATATCCGCCTTGAGCTGAATGTCGATGCGATCCTCGTACACCGTGATACGGTCGATCAGGAATTCCAGATCCTGCTTGTCCAGTTTGTCCTTCTTCAGGATTTCGTCGAAAATTTCCAGTACCGTTCTGGATACACGGTTCAGGCGGATTACGTTGTTGCGATGATCCGCATACAGCGCCAGCTGCGCCTCCAGGCCCTTCAGTTTGACCAGATCCTCGTTTTCCAGCGCGTCGTAGGTTTCGTTAATCAGGCTTTCCTGCTCCGGCCGACGGGTCAGTTCGTTCAGCTTCTGCCGCGCCAGCAGCTTTATGTGTTCCTTCGTCTGTTCGATCTGCCGGTTCAAAAGCAGCAGCGTATTCTCCCCCTGCGCAATGGCGTTCGGCTCGTTGCGGATGGCCGCTTCCAACGCGTCGATCATCCCCGCGCTGTTCTGCTTGATTTTGCGGATGTACATTTTCAGCAGGTCGTCCAGCAAATCCACCCGGGTGTGATGCGCGGTACAGCCTTTAAGCCCCCGGCGGTGATAGCTGCCGCAGGTATAGGCCGGCGCCAGATCCGCGCGGCTCATGCCGAACATGGGGCTGCCGCAGTCGCCGCAGAACAGGAAGCCGGTGTAGTGATTGTCGTATTTGCTCACGCCCCGATAAGCGCTGGTTGTGCGCTTTTTAATCTGCTGCTGGGTATAGCGGAAAGTGCGATAATCGATGATTGCCTCGTGATGGTTTTCAAACACGATATGGCTGTCCTCATCCGTTTTGAAATCCTTCCCATTGATGCCCTTTCGGGTGTACTTGCCCTGCCGCAGGGTGCCGATGTAGAAATCATTTTGCAGCATCCCCTGAATGGTAATGATGCTCCATTCCCGTTTGGCCTTCAGACGGCAGGCAGTACCGTCCGCCTCGATACGCGCTTTTTCCGTCATACGCGGCGTTGGGATACCCTGCTCGGTGAGATAATTGGCGATTTTCTTATAGCCCCAGCCCTCATTATAGCGCTGAAACACCGTGCGCACCACCTCTGCCGCAGGGCCGTCCACCTCATAGGTCATGTTTTTGCGGTTGGTGATGACGTAACCATAAGGCACGGAGCAGACCCATTTCCCATCCTGCTGGCGGCGCTTGATGACGGATTTCACCTTCTGGCTGGAATCGGTCACGGGCATTTCGTTGAGCAGAAAGCGCAGGCGGATGTTCGTCCAGTCGTCGTGGGTAGGATAATCAATGCTGTCGCCGATGGCGATGATGCGCACGCCCGCGTCCCGCAGATCCTCCAGTTCAACCAGCCCGCGGGAATTTCGGCGGCTGAAGCGTGAAAGATCCTTGACGATCATGATGTCGTAATCCCCCAGCATCAAATGAGGGCGCATCTGCTGATAGCTCTCCCGCTGCTCGAAAGTGTAGCCGCTGCGGTCGCGGTCCACATAGAACGTCAGCTCGCTGCCCGGAAAATGCTTCTCTACATAGTCGCTGATGATGGATTTCTGATTCTCGATGCTGGTATTATCGCGGTCGGCCTCCACGTCCACAGAAATGCGGCAGTACCCGGCCACGCGATAGCGCTTCACATCGTTTCGTATCTGCATAACATGCCCTCCTTTCTTTTGCCGGTGCAGGAACAGTGTAAGGGAGAATCGGCGCTTCATCAAGGAAAACGGCACTTTCTTCCATGGGAATTTCTTCCTGCTATTTATTATGGCGCAAAAGCGCCGTCGTGCACTCCGTCAGGTTTTCCTGCCCCGAACGGAATACCGCTACCCGGTAAGGCGTGCCGCGATACTGCCGGCACAGCGGTTCGAGCAGATCGCTGTCCTTCCCATCGCCTTCCATCCATACGGAAACGATTCTGCGCTGATGGTCAAATTCAATGTGCAATCAGACGTACCTCCCGATAAAAAGTGTTTGTACGATATTGTGGACGATAAGTGGGAAAATATGCTTTTTTGATGCTTGCCAAGGTGAAATACCCCCTTCTTGGATTTTGTTTTTCAATAATAAAGGGAACATTTTCACCCCTGTTTTTTCACTTTTTTAAAATTTTCTTTGTAAAGATTTTTTGAGGGAATTTTCAATGGTTTACCGGAGGCATTTTTATCAGCGTTGTGCGCCGCACATGAACTTTGTAAACAAAATGCATCGGCTATAGAACAGGCGCGAAGCGATTGCGCCAGCATGTACAGATTGGCGCAGGTGAACAGGATATATGAGAAACCGAATAAACGTTACGCCGCTGGCGCATAACAAGCTGATACTTCCTCACCATCAAAAAAGGGGCTGGAGCCATTGTCTCCAGTCCCTTTTCTTTGCTATAGAAGCAGAACGAGTAAATCATCCCTCTCCCGCTTCTTCCTTTGTCCCTTGCTTATCCAACCATGCGTCGATCTGTGCAGCAGCTGTTACGGCCGCCTGAAGCGATACATGATTTTCCTGCATATATTCTGCCAGCAGAAAAGCATGATTTGTATCCTGAATAAAATCCAGTTCCGTTTCCACGTTGCAGGCGTTCAGCAAGTCGTGAAACTTTACGGAATGGAATGGAAACACCACGCTATCCTGCTCTCCATGCAGCATCAAAGTCGGACACGTTTGCGCGGTAATGTGTGCCGTCGGGGACAGCAAGGCAATTTTTTCCGCCTCGCTTTTTTCTTTCAGCAACGGATGGGCAGATCGCGCCGCAACGCGTTCTCCCCAGCGCATATCGGAAAGATCGGTGATAGCGTTGACAAGAATAGCCGACTTGTAAAACGATACGTCCCCCATAGGCAGCGTAATCAGCGCAGCCGCCAGATATCCACCGGCGGATTCACCCAATACAGCGGTACGTGCCAAATCAATCCGCAACTCCGCCGCGTGGTTTTTCAGCCATGCCGTCGCATCTGCACAATCTTCATATAGATCAATCAGCTCGTACCCTGCCGCCTGTCCATTTTCCCGCATGAGGCGATAATCGATGCATGCGCAAAGCCAGCCCTTTTCAGCATAGCGCCGTGCGAGGAACCCCAGATAATCGCCTGCCCAGTCAGCCTGATCAGCGAAAACTTTTCGCCCCTGCCAGCCTCCGCCGTGCACCAGTACCAATAATGGATAAAGGCGCTCTGCGCCGTATTCCGACGGTTCATACAAGCTCAACAGCAGTTTTTGTCCATGAACCTCTTTATAACTCAAAACGCGATCGCCGCTGTGGCGCGCAATCGATGTATGAAAACAATCGTCTTCGCTCGCCTGTAATGGAAAAAAACGAATCATGCTTTGCCCTCCTGCGCCACTTTTCGAAACGCATCCAGCGCTCTGTGGACGGCGCCGGCAATTTCTGCTTTTACAGGTGCATAGACTTCCTCGTCAAACTGAACAGGATAAGCCCCCATTGAAAAACCGCGAGCCTCCATCGCCCACTGGTAGCCCAACGGAAAGAAAACCTTGCCGAAGGTTTCCGTCGCTTCTGCGATAATCCGCTGCAACCGCCGCGCTCGTTCGAACCTTCCCGCCCAGGTATCCTCTGCAATCGCCCGCATGATTTCCGGAAAAATCCCGGAAGACGCCGTCATGCATCCCTGAGCTCCCAACTCTATCGCGCTGAACAGCATTTCTTCCCAACCAACAAAAACCGCAAAATCGGGCCTGACCTCGTCCCGCAGCGCCAGAAGCCGCAGCAGCTCTGCGACAGAACCCGAAGAATCCTTAACGCCCACGACGTTCTTTTCCCGTATCAGCACCCGCAGGCTGTCCAATGTGATTTCTCCTGCGTATTTTGGAATGTTATACAGGATAACCGGCAGCGGCATTTGCCGCACTGCATTCTGCAGCCCCTGCAGGATAACCGGCTGCGGATAAGGGAAATAGTATGGCGCAGAAAGAACGCACCCGTCCGCCCCAGATTCCATATAGCAACGAGATAGCTCAACTGCGCCCCGAGTATCCGACGCGTTCGCCCCAGCGTAAACAGGCACTCTTCCCTTTGTCTGGTCGACAACCGCTTTTACAACTGCTACTTTTTCCTGCCGCGTCATATGGATCATGCCGCCCACGTTGCTGACAGGAAAAAGTCCCGTCACGCCGCTTTCGATCATGAATTCCGTCATTTCCCGTAGAGTCGTCAGTTCCGGCTCTCCTCGTTCATTTAACGGCGTCATCATCGCCGCAAAAATGCCTTCAAGCTTTTTCATTTCTCTGCCTCCGCTGATCGAATCGCTTTATCGATCGTTTCGATTACCGGCATAAATTCCGCAAGAAGCTGAATGTTCTCCGCTTTTCCTTCATTTAATAAGGCAATTACGTCTTCCAATGGAT
Organism: uncultured Clostridia bacterium; assembly: GCA_934615235.1. Taxonomy (GTDB): domain Bacteria; phylum Bacillota; class Clostridia; order Christensenellales; family Aristaeellaceae; genus Aphodomonas. The sequence continues at coordinate 14,341 of CAKTTL010000030.1, read as the reverse complement.
TCAGCGGTTTTATCTCCCATTGAATTTCTTGCGGCTTTTCTCCCCAACGCTCCAGCCAGATTCGATTATCTTTCACTGTAACGCCGCCATGTTCGCATTCAATGCAAATCGTGCCCAGCCAATCTGTCTCGTCCATGGCTCCGTTCCAATCGATGCTATGGCTGACGGTAGTACCAGAAGCAAGCTTCATCCACTCTTCGCATATGGTACCCCTCAGGTCGCCGCCCTTTTTCGGGGAGAGAGAACGCGCCTGCACATCCGCGCCCGTCAGATTCAGCAAACCGTGCAGCACACTTAGATGGTGCAATCCCAAATCCTCCAGCGCCAGATGTCGATAAGTCCGCATCCAGGGCGCGCCCTCGCCATCCCGCACGCAGCGCCAACGCACATGCTCCACCTGCCCCAAATTCCACTCCGGCAGCTTCCTGCGAAGATAGCGAACACAATCGCGATAGAGATACGGTTCGCCCACATAAAGAGGAACGTTTTGTTTCCTTATTTCTTCGGCAAAAGAACGAAAAGCGTTATAATCGCGAATACGGAATTTATATTCCATAACAGGAATTTTGTATTCGATAAGTCTCCGTTCGATGGAAAGATCGTTTTTCACGGTGTTCGGCACACCGATCACGGCAAGTTCCGGTTGAAAAACGTTTATCGCCGTATCCAACGTGTCAAAAACAGGAATTCCCATGTCCGCCCAGCGCGCCCGCTCCTCCGCATAGCCCGGCGTTTCCGCGCCGAACGCCGAGCAATAGGCATACGCTTCTTTTTGCATCTCGAAACGCTGTTTGGCATATCCGCCGCATTCCAAACCGATAATAAGAATTTTCATCGCAGCTTACTCCCTGTTCTTGGCATACTCCGGCTGAAGGTGAAAAAAGCGATAGCTTTCCTGCAGGCGGAAAATACGTGCCCACTGCTCAGGATGGATTGTCGTTTGAAGTCCCTTCAGCGTCGACTTCAGTTCACCCATGTTGGAAGTCCCCGTCAGCGTCATGTCGATTTCGTCAAAAAGCAGCGGATACTGTAGCGCTGCCGCGACCGGATCAATACCTTCCCGCTCCAGCAGCGCACGCATCTCAGCCGCAAACCGCATGTCCTCCTGCGTGCGGGTATAGTTTCGGATTGGCTTGACTTCCTGCGGCGCAATAAGAATTCCCGCCGCCAGGGGAGAACCGTTAATAAAGGCGATACCCGCCTTTTTTGCCTCCAGCGCCGCTTCACGCGCCGCCGTCTGAATCAGGCAAAACTGCAGATAGCTCAGCACGCCATCCATCACGCCGCCTGCTATCGCATGCTGATGCGCGTTCACATCCCGCGTGCCCTGACCGATATAATCAATCATTCCTTCCTTTTGTCTCTCCAGTAAAAATGGCAGCGCTTCCTGTTCCATCACGCCGTATGCATCCGCGTCGTGCAGCAGATACATATCGATATGATCCACATGCAGCCGTTCAAAGCTTTCATAGAAGTTGCGTTTCAGTTTTCCAAGCGGGTTTGGCGTCCAATAATCATACCGGCCCTTGGTTGCAAGAAAAACATTCTGCCTGGGAGCATGCTTCAGCCACTCGCCCATTAGGAGCTCGCTCTTGCCGTAATCGCAGGATGTATCGAAATAGCGCGCTCCGCACTCATAACATTCGTCAAGCAACGCCACATCTTTCCGGACGGCCTGAGCGTCTTCCATATGTCGCCCAAGCCATGCGCAACCGACGCCCATGCGCAGGCTGCGTCCATCGGTCTTCCATTCATAATTCCGGATCTTTTCCTTTAAAGGCAGTTTCGAAATCATTCCGCGTTCTCTCCTTTCGCAAAAGGCGCGACATATCGCGGCTTATTTTGATAGCGCCCAAGTTGAATGGAAAGCGTCCATTCCGAAGCCGGCGCCAGTTTAATTTGCAGCCGGTTGCCCTTAACCTTTTCCCCGTTGACCGTCAGGATTTCATGCTCGCCGAATGCGCCGGTCAACAGCTGCAAACAACGGGAATGAATCCCGTTGAGGTTGACCAGCGTTACCGTAACGCCATCTTCATCCACGCGGGAAACCAGCGCGGCAACGTCCTCCGGCAGTCCTGGGCGGCGGCGCTCCTCGTCAAACCAGCGCAGAGAAACCAGCAGATGTCCGCCGTTATAGATGGGCAGCGGCCCTCCCATCGTCAGCTCGACCAGCCCTTCCATGTTGATCGGGTTCCGCGCCTGCAGATAGCTATCGCCATACGTCGCCGGGTCCTGCGTATCCTCGCGGATCATTTTCAGCCGTTCGTACACCTGCTGGATATTGTGCTGCAAAATCAGCTCCGGATACTGCGGGAAGTTCCCCTTCAAGTACTCTATCCACGCATAGTCGCGCCCGCCCTGATTTTTGTGCACGCCATAGAAGTCGTTTACGCATTTCCAATCCTTGATACGATTATCATGCGTCCGTTCGATAAACGTCAGGTCATCCTTGCGCTGGGTCGCAAACCACAAATGCGTGGGCTGCTGCGGCGGCAGCGGCATGAATTCATACCAGCCGTCCCGTTCCAGCAGGCGATCAAATTCAGGATCATCCGTCACTTTCCCCCGCATCGTCAGGAATCGGCCAGCAGAATAATACTCGTGAACCGCGCCCGGATCGCTGTACTTCATGGGGACAAATTCCGTTCCGTCCTGATAAACGGCATGCTTTTCGATTTGCTCGTACTGGCTGCGCATCCAGTCCATGCGGTCTGTGCGGCCGGTCAGCAGCAGTTCGTTTTCACCCGTAATCGTCAGCGCATCCGCGATAAAATAAAAACCATGCGGCCATGTCCATCCGTAATAGCCGCCGTACCAGTGCCCATCCTTCATGCACTGGCCGACCTTGCCGTCGGGGCCGACGTTATCAGGCACGAGTCCGCCGTTTTGTTCCGTGCGTTCCCGCCATGCGTTCGCATATTCGCTGATGAACCGCGCATATTTTTCATCGCCGGTGTGCAGATAGGCGTTCATCACCATTGTGGTGCACAGCAGGTTAATCAGCGTGTCGCTGTACATCAGGCGTTCCTTCATCGCGTCGCCCATGCGCTGCGCCTTTTCCGGTTCGAGAATATCCTTGAGCGTTTCAATCCCCTTCAAGTCATGGAAAGGAAGCCCGTACCATTTCTTCCAGGGCGCCATCGTCCAGGGCTGCCCGCTGAAATTGCGATAGGCGGGGCCCATGCTGCCCAGATAGCAGCAGCGCATCATCCGTTTTTCCCGGTCGTAGTTGTCTGCCTCAGGGTCCTCGCCAATATAAAAGCCCGCGTAGCGGATAGACCGCTCTTTATTGCGCCGGTTTTCCGGATCAGCCAGGTTCAGATAGTAAAACAGCGTATAGCCTTCGCCCTGATGCATCCAATCATAGCCCTGCTCATATTCGCGAACCGCCATAGGATGTCCGTGTCCCGTGTCCAGATGAGCGGCCTGCTCGGTAATCGCGTCAAACTCCCGCTGTGCCAGGCGCAGAAATTTCTCATCCCCGCCCGCCAGATAAAACAGCGGCCAGTTATGAAAGCTTTCATACATATCGTCCAGCCCATCGACAGACTGAAAATCCTTCTGCGGCGGCCAGAGCAGCGAGCCGTCGGAGCGGGTGTATTTTTCCAGCACCAGCTCCGGCGTCGTGTTCATCAGATCAATCAGCTGCCGCTCCAGCACGGCCCATTCCGGAGGGGATGCGAAGGGAATACCGCCAGCAATTCGTTTCATTATGCCATTCTCCTTTTCTCTCTTGCTTTTACCAGAGCCGTTCTCCGCCCGCATAGAGCTTTTCCGCCTGCTCGCGGGTAAGCTCCGCGCCCTGTTCGTCCAGCCAGTTAAAGAAGTCCTCCATCATCGGAGCCGTCCATTTCGCGTCGATTTCACCGGGGTGATAGATTTTTTCGCGCATGCGCGCGATGGCAAACTGATCCTGATAATAAACCAGCATACCGGTAACGGCGCACTTTTCCGCTAGCTGCGGCGGAATGAACACCACGCAGTCCCCCTTGGCCAGCACCACGTCCCCGGGCATAACGCATACGCCATCCATTCGGATGGGGCAGTTGATCCCCATCAGCGAAACCGTATCCGGCGAAGCATGGCTCGGGTGAACGCCGCGATGGAACACGTTGAACCCGTCGATGCTCAAAATTCCGTCGATATCCCGCACAGCGGCGCTATGAACGCAGCCGCAGCCTGTGCGCGCATAGATAGCGCTGCCCAGCCGTTCGCCGATAATCGGCCCATCCTCAACCTTGCCGAAAATGTCCGCCACGTAAACGTCCCTTTTTTGGAGCCGCTCAATCGGCAGGAAACCATATCGCCGATTTCACCCGCGCCATGTCCCAGCGTCATCAGGCAGGCCCGCAAATCCGGCCGGTGCGGCAGGTAGCTGGCCGTCGCCGCGCGCCCCACCATAACTTCGTTTGGGCGCGTGGAATCATACCCCCAAAGCGTTTGGCGCACATATCCGGCAGCTTTGAGAATGCCCCACGCATGCGGAATGGAAACAAAGCGTTCGATTTCATCAAGAATCTGATCGGGCACCATGGGGCGTCCCTGCGCATCCCTCTCGCCCTGCCAGTCCGGCGTGAAAGCCTGCAGTTCTTCCGGGCTCAAATCGTATGGCAGATGTTTCATGCGGCGTTTCCTCCCGTTTTTTGGGAAAAGAGGGAGGCAGAGCCTCCCCCTCATCCTGAATCGATTCGCTAAATTACAGTTCGCCGGCGCACCAGATGGCGTAGGAATCAGCGCATTCCGTCTGCACGTATTCGTTGATCGCGTCCAGCGCTTCCTGGTTCAGGCCGTTGTTATGGCAGAAGTCCAGCATGTTCTGCCAGGCGGCTTCAAATTCCGCGTCCGTGCGGGTCGCGAGGCACTTGGTCATCAGCGGTTCGAAACCGGTCATGCGCAGATCCCAGAACTGCTTCACAGAAGGCACGGGATTGGTAAAGTTCCAAATGCTCGCATCCATTACGGCAGGAGCCGTCTGATGGAACGTATCATACAGACCGGAAATGTAGAAGTCCTTCCAGTTGCTGGCAACCTTCTCGGTATGCGCAACGTCATACACATACTTGGGCGAGCAGATACCGCCGCTGAGAATCAGCTTGGTGGTCACGCACGGCCAGGTGCCGCGGTTGTTGGCGGTCAGCAGGTTGTAATACACATCCTTGCCGTTGGCAACGCCGTAAACGCAGCAGTCTTCCACGTCCTTATCCACGAAGCGACGTTCGCCGTTTTCGTTATACTGCCACAGGCCGGCGGTTTCGGGGCCCCAGCAGGCCAGATTCATGCCCGCTTCCGTGGCCATGAAATCGTACCAAGCAAGAATCTGCTTCACCTGCTCCTCGGGCACCCAGCTGAAAATAGACAGGCCATTCTTAATATCAGTAGCCTTCTGGACATTCACATACTTGGCGTCCTTCTTTTCAATGTTGAAGAACACGCGGCGGTAGCTCAGGCCCTGTGCGGCTACGGTAGCGGCGTTGGGCACATTCCAGGCATAGGTGATGGCGTATTCGCCGTTGTTCAGGCGATTGGTGAACATTTCGCTGTTTTCCAGCAGGCAGGATTCAGGAGCGACGCCGTCCAGCACGAACTGACGCATATCATTGAAGAAGCTCTTGAATTCCTCGCTTTCCAGCATCAGCTCCACCTTCTGGGTTTCGCCGTTGAAGTAGGTGAAGTAGTTGGTGCTCAAGCCGCCCCAGAGGTGGTCGAGCAGGCCGGAGAACAGCGCCCAGTTATCCGCGCCGGTGTTGACGTAGGTGGCGTAAACGGGCTTCCCGTCCGGGGTCTTGATATCGTTGTCCTTAATGGCCTGCGCAATCTTATAGAAGAACTCGATCGCCTGCTCATAGGTGGTGATGCCCATGCAGTAGATATCGTCCTTGCTGAAGCCTTCGGCGGACATATATTTGGCCTGAAGTTCCTCATCGGTGGGAACGTCCGGATAGGCCAGCTGCAGAATATCCTCGCGGACATAGATGGCGCTGTTCACACCGGTCGCCTCAGTCGGCAGAGCGATGGTAGAATACTTGTCCAGATCCAGCTTGTCGCCATAAATGGCACTCATATTGGCGATGCTGTTGTCGATTTCATAAGGAATGGAGTAAATACGGCCGGTATTGTTAATGCCGCGCTCTACGCCGTCATGGTTCAGCGCATTCATCAGCGCCCAGGCATGGGGAGCATATTTCGGCAGCAGATCGGTCAGATCGAGCAGAATTCCGTTTTCGATCAAATCGTTATTGAGCACGTTCGTGCCGATTTCAGGCCAGTCGTTCGTCGCGGCCAGCATGGTCATCTTGGAAGGCAGATCGAAACCACCGTTATCGTAGGAGTTTTCGGGATCAACGGTGATGCCAATGATGCGCTCCACTTCAGGCGAAACGACATCCTGTTCAGCGTGCTGGTACACAGAACCGCCGTTACCATGGCCGTGCCATACGCGCAGGTTCAGCTTTTCGCCAGTCCAATCCGGCAGTTCGGAAGAATCCTTCACCTGATCGTACAGAGCGATCAGATCGGCGGTCGCCGAATCCTCGGCCATCGCGCAGGGAATGGCCGACAGGGCCATCAGGGCAGTCAGAAGCAGCGCAAGAAATTTTTTCATGGGGTATCCTCCTTTTATTTGATGTTTTCCTTTGGGATGAATGAAGCAGCTTTTTTCAGCCCTTTACACCTCCTACCATCAGTCCGTTAATGTAATACCGTTGCAAGAACGGATAGGCAACCAAAACCGGAATCGTGGATACAATAATCTGCGCGTTGCGCAGTCCGTCGGATGTTCGCGCCGTCGCCGTCGGAATCTGGCCGGCCATCAACGCTTCCTGAATCATCGCGTTAATACGCTCGCTTTCGTTCAGCACCCGGTAAAGCTCATAGGCGATGGTGTTCCACTTGTTGTTCGTCATGAAATACAGCGTGGAGGTGTAATCGTTCCAATGCGCCACCACGATAAACAGCGCGATCGTCGCCAGAATAGGCTTGCAGAGCGGCAGGAAGATCTGCATCATGATGCGCAGTTCGCCCGCTCCATCCAGCATGGCCGATTCATACAACCCCTCCGGAATTTCATAAACGCTGGTGCGAATCAGCATGAAATAGTAAAATCCGAACGCGCCGGGCAGCACGTATACCAGCGGGTTGTTCAGCAGTTTCAGGCTGGAGTACAGGATATAAGAAGGAATCAGTCCACCGGAAATATACGAAGGAATGAAGCAGTACATGGAAAGGAACTTGCGGCCGGGCAGCCCCTTGCGGGTCAGCGCATAAGCGCAGGTGAAGTTCACCGCCACGCCCAGTATCACCGCCGCGAACACGCGCACAAAAGAGATCGCAAACGCCCGCCCGATTCCGTTCCCGCTGAGCAGCGCCTTGTAATTGCTCAGCGTCCACGCTTTCGGGATCAGCATAACGCCGCTGCTGGGCGCTTTAGCGCTATCGTTAAGCGATACCGCCACCACGTTCAGGTAAGGATACAGGATCAGCACGCACAAAAGAAGCAGCAGGGTGACGTTCAAAACCCGGAATGCCCGCTGACCGGCGGTCATTCGAATGTGATTGTGATTTTTCTTGCTCATAGGGCGCTCTCCTCTTCCCGTTACACGATGGAAACGTCGTTGACCTTCTTGGAAATCTGGTTTACGCCGAGCGTCAGCGCCAGCGCAATCAGCCCGCGCACAAGCCCGAGCGCCGTGGAAACGCTGTAATTGCCGGACTTCAGGCCGTATTTGTAAATCACCGTATCAATCGTATCAAAATTGATAAAGGGATTCTGCAGGCCGAAAACCAGATCGAAGTTGCTGCTCATCACCGAACCGATATTCATCACGAACAGAAGAATGATCGTAGTGGAAATGCCCGGCAGGGTGATATGGCGCGTCTGCGCCCATCGTCCCGCACCGTCCACCATGGCCGCCTCATACAGCTGCGGGTCGATGGCGGTAATGGATGCAATATAGATGATCGAATTCCACCCCACCGTCTTCCACAGGTTCAGCATGACCATAATGGGGACGAAATTCTTCTGCTGCGACAGATACAGCACCCGCTTGCGGTCTTCGCCGAAAATCAGGTTCATGATGTCGTTAATCGTGCCGTATTCGGAAAACACCGCCGTCGCCAAACCAATCACGGAAATCCAGGAAAGGAAGTGCGGCATATAGCTGATGGTCTGCACCGTCTTTTTGAACCACGGCTTTTTCAGCTCGTTGATCGAGAGCGCCAGCAGAATCGGCGTGGGAAAGCTGACCAGCAAGTTGAGCAGGCTCAGATAAATCGTCGAACCGACGGAAGCCAGCAGTTCTTTATTGGCGAATACCTTCTGGAAGTTGGCCAGGCCGCAATTCGCCGCCCAGGGGCTTTTCCAAAAACCCTTGAAAATGCTGAAATCCTTAAAGGCCACAATCAGCCCGGCCATTGGAACATACATAAAAACAAAAATCAGCACAAGGGAAGGCAGCAAAATCAGATATACCGGCAGATATCGCCGAAAGACTCCCTGTCGGTGTAATTTCCGACTCGCCCGTTTGGATAGTTGCTGCAAGCAATCGCCCTCTCTCGTTTTAATTCCGTTGCATTCGTGGAACAAAAGAAATTGTCCGAACCAACGGCATGAGTATAACCGTTTCGGTTCGGACAATCTATTCACAATATGGAAATTTTTTGTTGTTATTTGGAAATCTTTTTTATTTCGCCATGCCGGGCGGGCATCTCAATCAGCACCCGCGTTCCTTTCCCCGGTTCGCTTTCGATGCGGATAACGGCGTCGTCGCCATAAATATTCTGAAGCCTGTGCCGCACGTTTGGGATGCCGTAGCCCTGCGCACGTTCGTCAAGCAGCTCCGCTGCTTTTTCAGCCTCCATCCCGCAGCCGTTATCCTCAACCGTCAGCCGCAGCCTTCCCGCCTCTTCCCGGGCGGTAACCCGGATTACCCCGCGGCTTCCCTGCTTGTCAATCCCGTGCAGCAGCGCGTTTTCCACAAAAGGCTGCAGAATGCACTTAATAACGGTTACGTCCTTCAATTCCTCCGGCACGTCCATTTCCAGCCGGAATTGCGAATCATACGCAAAGCGCTGCACCTGCGCATAGTATTCCAGCAGGCTCATTTCCTTTTCCAGCGGAAGATACAGCACGCCTCGATTCAAGGATTGCCGGTAAAAGGAAATCATGCTGTCGATCACGCAGGAAATCTGTTCGTTCCCGCATGCCCAGCGAATGCCCTCCAATGTGTTGTACAGAAAATGCGGGTTGATCAAATCCTGAAGCAGCTGCGTTTCAATTTCTTTCGTTTCGGCGATCTGCTTTTGCAGGCTGATATGGCGTTCATCGAGTTTTTCGATGAGCAGCTTCAATCTGCGCCGGATCCATTCGAACTCGTTTTCCGATGATTCCGCAAGGGTATCCGTCTCGTCGACCATGCCGCAATCCAGGCTGTCGATCACACTGGCCACCTGCTCCAGCAAACGGGATGCAAATTTCCAAATGGTCCACCCCAGCAAAAGCAGCGCTAATACCAGCGTGAGGCCGATGGCAAGAATCGGCCTCCAGCTTACGCTGTTTGGGAAGCCCGCGTTGATTTCACAGAGCAGCGCAGCCGAACTCGCCGCGCTTTGATCTACATAAAACCAATGTTTCGTAGCGTAAATCTTGCCCGTCAGCGTCAACAGGTTATCAAAGCTTTGATTTTCCGTCAGAAAGAAGCCGCCCTCGTTTACCCCCCTGTTCTCCGTCCAAACCGAAACCGCAGAGGCAGCCGTCCCCGTCATTTTATTCAAAGCCAGTTCTATCCGGGACAGCGGCATGCTTACCTCCGCCACAGCAATCCGTCTTAACCGAACGCCTTCCAGCGCGTCGCAAGGCCAATACAGTTTCACAAGGCCGTTCGCCTCATCCAGCACCATCTGCGGAACATCCACCTTCCGGGCATATTCCAGAATCGACTCAGACAATCTGTCCGCCGGATAAATATATTCCAGCGGAAAAACCGATTCGTCCAATGCATAAAGGGAAAAATCGATTCCCGGGAAGCTTGTAATGAGCTGAGTTTTCACTTCATACAGCTGATAGCGGTACACCACCAGTTCGGCGACGCTTTCAGGTTTTGCCGTCAGGTATTCAAGTACCAGATTATCCCGGCAAAGCGTATCCACCAGTTGGCTGCATTCATTAAAGGCCTGCGCAATCCGTTCACAGGCCGTCTGCAGCTGCTGAGAGCATTCTTTCTCCAACGCATCTGTCTGCGCATTTCTGAAAAAGAACAGATAACCGACGGCAAATAGCAGGTAAACCGCGATCACCACTGCGGATAGCCCCGCAATCGTTCGCCTTGTATAGCGCATGTTCCTGAAGGGAACCCGTTTTCTCATTTCGCGCCCTCCTCCTGCCTGCCGAAATGGTCTCGCCATTCCCTGGGAGACAGACCGGTAGATTTCCGAAACAGTTGGCAAAAATACGATTGATTCACGTATCCGACCCGCATGGCGATTTCTCCAATCCGCAGTTTCGGATCAGCAAGCAGTTCCTTGCTCTTTCGAATCCGGGTTTCGATGATGAAATCAAAAATGCTTTTTCCCGTTTCCTTCTTAAAGATGTTGTTGGCCTGCTTCGCCCCCAGATAAACGCCTTCCGCCGCATCCTCTACTGATATTGGATCGGCATAGGAGATTTCAATCTTTCTGAGAATTTCCTCGGCAATCTGGCGATCCCGCTTAGAGCTTTTTCCGCGAACATATTGCTGCGCCATCGCAATCAAATTAAACAGCCAGTTTCGAATGCTTAAAATCGTGTTGAAATTTTCCAGCTTCTTCCATACCTGCGCGCTTTCCCCCAATATATCTCGATATTCAATATTTTGCCGTTGCAGCAGAAATTGCAGCGCGTTCACCACCATAACGGCAAAATAGCGCAGGTATGCGCCATCCCGACTCCCCTCCAGATAAGGATCCAGCAGGTTATAGATTTCCTCTTCGCTACCGCTCAGGATCAGCCCTTCCAGCTGTTCCATCAGGCGGGACGGTTCCGGCGTTTCCGCCGGACAATGCTCTGAAGCCGCGACGTCCCGGTAACACATCACCGGAATTTTCTGGCTGAAGTAATCAGATTCCGCCGTGCTGAGCGCCTGCAGATATAAGGCGTGCAGCTGATCCAGGCTCCCCTCTTCACTGACGCCTACGCGCGGAACCACGCTTGCAACCTCTCGAATTTCATCAACCAGATTAACGGCAAGCGCCATCGCGTCCTCCGTGCGCGCCATATCGATCACCGCAACGCTCTGCATATCGGAAATACGCATAACCCAGAAAGCTTCATTTCGCGTTGTTTCTCGAATCCGCTCGTCCGTCTCCATTGACCGGATATACCGCTCCCCTATATCCGTCAGCCCCTTGTAATGTTTTCGAATTACCATAACGCAGCAGCGCTGCGGCGGCTTCAGGCGAAAGTATTCCAGTTGCTCGCGGATTTCCTCTGCATTCATTTCGCCCTCCAGCATCAGGCTGCGCATAAAATCCTCTCGCAGCACCGGCATCGCCTGCTCCAGCCTTTTCTGCAGATTCTTGCGTTCGCACAGACGGCTCCGCTCGTCATGAATTGCTTCCAGCGCTTTTTCCACTGCCGCGCGCACTTCTTTCTCTCGCAGCGGCTTGACAATATAGGCGTCCGCATGAACGGAAATCGCGTTTCGCGCGTATTCAAACTCTTCATAATAGCTCATGAACAGCACGTGAACCCGCGGATACTCCCGTTGAATCTTTTGAGACAGAGTGATCCCATCCATATACGGCATGGACACATCCGTAATGATGATATCCGGCACGCCCAGATGTTCAATCTGCTCCAACGCCAGCTGCCCGTTCGCGGCTTCGCCGATCACTTGAATGTTCAAATCCTGCCAGATCGACATTTCTCTGGCAACGCGCCGATCGCGGTTGTTATCGTCCACCACCAGCAGCTTCAGCATGGCGCTTTTTCCTCCTCCATCTGCTTATACCAATTCATTATAACATGATAGATTCTGCAATCCATATTCGGATTCAGAAAAAAATAGCTGAAAAGGGAAATAAAAGAATAATTCAAAAAAGGAATGTTTCGAATCGTCAAAGAAAATTTTACTCGCCGCAGCAGCGTATTTGCCGCCCTCTAGAGCGGCTCCAATTGCCGGAGGATGCGGTTCAGGATTTCGGCGCACTGCGCCGCTGAGACGTCCGAAGCGCCGCCCGCCTTTATCGCTTGCGATATACCGTCAGCAGCCTTGAACTTGAGCGAGAGACACCCTGCCCACAGAATGATTTTATGCAATGTTTCGCGTCGTAAAAAAGCGTGAAATCATAGCACAAGGTTAAGAAAGTGCTATCATAGTTCATAATTTACTATTGCGTATTATGGTAAAAACATGCATAATGCTTGGTAAAGGGATCGGCCGCGAATGAAAGTCGATCTGAAAAAAGGAGGTATTCATCCATGAAGAAGCTGTGTTCCGTCTTGGCATTGGCTTTGGTTCTCTGCATGCTGTGCAGCTGCGCTCTCGCCAACGAGCAAAAGTATGACGAGCCCGTAACGGTGCATTTTGTACGCAGCACGGACGACACGCTCGACGCAAATTACTTCTCTCAGCATCCTGACAAAACCATGACCGACAACCTCTGGTGTGACCTGTACAGAGATGAGCTGAACATCAACGTTGAATATGACTGGATTGTCAAGAGCGGTGAAGAGTACGACACCAAACTTGCAGCCGAGTTGGCGATTGGCGACATTCCCGAGTTTGTAAATGTGACGGCCCTGCAGGTTAAGCAGCTGTATGAAGCCGGCCTGATCATGCCTCTTGAGGATATTTACAATGAATATGCCACCGAGCAGACAAAGAACGTCATGCTTGAAACCGGCACCTCTCCCTTCGACGCCGTGACCTTTGACGGTCATCTGTACGCGCTGCCCGTAGTCGGCGAAACGCTGATGATCGCTGACCTGATGTGGATCCGTACCGACTGGCTGGAAAAGCTGGGCATGGAAGTTCCCACCACCTGGGACGAGCTGGAAGCCGTCGCCAAGGCCTTCTGCGCGGCCGATTTCGACGGCAATGGCGTGGACGATACCATTGGCATCGCGATTCAGAAGGACTTCTGGAGCCAGATGTTCACCATGAAAGGCCTGTTCAACGCCTTCGATTCCTATCCGAATATTTGGGTCGAGGATGAAAACGGCGAACTGGTCTATGGCGCTACCCTGCCCGGTACCAAGGACGCTCTGGCTGCGCTGCATCAGATGTATGTGGACGGCTTAATCGACCCCGAGTTCGGCGTCAAGACTGGCGGCAAGGTTGCCGAGGCCACCACTGCCGGCAAGTGCGGTATTGCCTTCGGCGCTCAGTGGAACTCCATCTATCCGCTGCAGGACAGCTGGAATCTTGGCAAAGATGAAGGCTGCCAGTGGCAGGCATTCGCCATCCCCACCGCAACGGATCACAAGGCCAAGGCCATGACGGACGTCGGCACCACCTCCTGGACCGTCGTTCGCAAGGACGTCGAGCATCCCGAAGCTGTTGTCAAAATGTACAATCTGTTCATCGACAAATGCTGGGGACCCGAAAATGAGAATGGCGTGTACTACGCTCCCCTGGACTCCGAGTCCATCTGGAAGCTGTCCCCTGTGACGCCTACCAAGCCTGACAAGAACCTGAACGCTTTCCTCGAGCTGGAAGCCGGCCGTCAATCCGGCGATATGTCCGGTGTGACCGGCGAAGGCTATTCCATCCTCCAGAAGCTGCAGGCGTTTGAATCCGGTACTGAAGAGGGCTTCGCCCTGTGGGGTTGGGAACGCATCTACGGCGCCGGCGGCGCGTATGGCGTGCTGAACTACTACAAGGAAAACAACCTGACTCAGGATCAGATGTTCGTTGGCGCCGCTACCGAAACCATGACCTACATGATGTCCACCCTGGACGACCTGCGTGACGAAGCCTTCGTAAAGATCATTCTGGGCGAAGACCCCATCGAAGCCTATGACACTTTCGTTGAAAACTGGATGGCTATGGGCGGCGAGCAGATCACCGCTGAAGTTAACGAGTGGTATGCTTCCGTAAAGTAACAATCGCCGTTGGGATTTCATACGCCTTGCGTGGGCTGGTGGCAGCACCAGCCCACGCTTTCAAATCAATGTCAGGGAGATGCAAGCTATGAATAAGCAGGTACAGTTGAGCCATTCACACAAGCCCGGGCGTTTCAGAAAGGAACTGCCTTTTCATTTAATGCTTCTGGTGCCGGTCATCATTGTGTTTATCTATATGTACCTGCCTATGGGCGGCCTGGTAATCGCGTTTCAAAAATTCATACCGGCCAGAGGTCTTTTGGG
>CAKTTL010000029.1 GCA_934615235.1 uncultured Clostridia bacterium | reverse complement strand
GCTGCTTGCAGCTTTCTTGACGTACCACCGGTACGCCTGCGAAATCTGCAATTCGCATCCGACGCAAATCCATCTCGTCCTCCTTCACGCGAATTATGCGGTATTGCCCCCGATTTAGCCCCGCTAAACCTTCGGTTTCCCTCCTTGAACTGACGAAAAATCCGCTCAAGCTGTCGTCTCTTCCTTTTTCAGATACACCCTAACAAAACAGGCTGTCCTGCAATAAGACAGCCTGTTTTGTTTTCTGCCGTTAAACGGCGAAATATTTCCGAATCAGCTTTTCTGTGCGGCCGTGCAGGCGCGCGAGGGCTTCCAGCGCGTCCGGATCGCCGCAGATATACGCCTTCATCAGGCGGCCTTCCTCTACGCACAGCTCGTCGTGCAGCGGGAAGTAATGCTCCATCAGGAAGCGCCCGTAACGGATCAGTCGCAGGGACGAGCAGAGGCGATACTCCTTGCTGATGCATTCCACCGCGACGCAGTAGCCCGCGCGCATGGATTCGACCAGCGAAACGCGCTCGTTTTTCGGCGCGAGCACGATCGTCTTGCCGATATACGCCGAATCGTTGTTATAGACGGAGTGCGAATCGCTCGCGCCGACGGGGGCGAGCTTCGTGCCCTTTGCGCGCGCTTCCATGTAATGATAAAGCTGCGATTCGTTCTGTTCCAGATACAGCTCGCCGCCGAAAACCTCGAACGCGTCGAATTCGTTCATCGCGAAGAATACGTCGCTCACGCGCGGCGGGATGCTGAAGGTGTTGTTGATCCAGTACGGATGCGGGAAAACGGCCAGACCGCCCGCTTCTTTAATGCGCCGCGCGGCCCACGTGGAGGAAGCGATAACGAAACGATCGCCGTTTTGCGGCAGGTTCAGCTCGTCCGCCAGCGCCCATACCTGGCGCTCGTATTCTTCTTCGGAATAGCAGGGCGTATCCGGATCGCCGCGCCACTGCTCGGGCGGCAGGCTTTCCAGGTTCAGGCCGGGGAAGCGCTCGTTCACTTCGTCGCGCTTGGTCTGCACCATGAAATTGACGCTGTGCGTCGCGCCGAAGCTGATGATATGCGCCGCGTCGTGCGGCAGATGCACCTCTTCGCCCGGAATAAGCGCGATATTCAGCGGCACGCCGCGGTAGGCCGCGATCATGCTCAAAGAGCCCATGTAGTTGTGATGATCGGTCATCGCGAGGAAATCGAAGCCCTGCTTGCGGTAATCGGCCGCGACGATTTCGGGCGCTTCCCTGCCGTCGGAGTGGATGGAATGTACGTGCGTATCGCCCAAATACGGGTAACGCCCCTGCAGGTCGGACAGGACGGCGTAGACGGACAGGCGCATCTTTTTCTGCTTGTTGTTGAGGAAGGAAATAAAATATTCACTTTCCATTTCGAAAAAGAAATCAAAGCGCAGGCATCCGTCCGCGTCGGGCGAGAGCGTGAGCACCTGCGGCACGGGATCGCGGCCGTCGAAGTCGAAGTTGCGATCGTTCAGGGGTTTTACTTCTATGTCGATCGAGGCGGGAAAGCTGGATTGCCGGCCGAGCGGCTGAACAGTGATTCGGCTCGTCTGTCCGGCGGGCACAACCTTGGGGTAAACGTCGAAGTAATACAGTTCGGTTTTCAAAGACGGTTCCTCCTTGCTGTGGAAGATGATACCGCCATTATAAAAGGATGAAGGGGACAATACAAGCGCTTGCGCGCGTTATGGCCTTTGCGGATAAAAGAAAGAGCAAACCGGGTAAAGCGTTTTTTGCCGCGCAGGCGCGGCGTTACGGCTCCTGCGCGTCCAGCCGGAAGACCTCGCAGTCGCCGCTTTTCCCGCAGAAGCGGAAGCCGAACTTTTCAGCGATTCGCTTCGTCGCCGCCTGTTCCGGGGCGCATTCGAGGACAAGCGCCTTCCCGGCGGCACGGGCGCGTTCGATCATCAGGCGCGTCAGCGCGCTGGCGTAACCGCGTCCCCATGCGCTGCGGGCAAGCACCCAGCCGAGTTCCATGCTGGTTTCATCGTAGGCGTGATAAATAACGTAGCCGATGAAACGCCCGTCCTCGCCGTCGACGGCCCAGATCAGCGGCCTGCCGCACAGCCCCGCTTCGCGCAGGAACGCTCTCGTCCGTTCCGGCGAAAACGGCGGTTCCAGGTAGCGCATTACCGCCTCGTCGGCAAGCAGAAGGCACAGCGCCGGTTCGTCGGCTTCGGTAAAGGGACGGACGGTCGGGCGCGGGGATTTGTTCATGCGTTTCTCCTTACTGCTCGGCAAAACGGCCGGTTTTGCACTGCACGCTGCGCAGCGCCGTATGGGAAAGGCCGAGCAGCGCGTCCATCTCGCGGGCGGCGTATTCGTGCCGGCCCTTCGTATGATGGACGAGGATATAGTCGACCTCGCGGAGCCTGCCGGCGGACTGGCGGCAGAAGGCGCGCACCGGCGCGGCGAGGGAGAACACCCAGATCGGCGCGCAGATCGTCACATGCTCGTATGCGGCCAGGTCGACGGCGACCGGCTCGATGGGCATATCCCAGCGGTGCATCCCGTAGCGGCCGCACCACCAGAAGCCGGGCGTGCCCTCGGTGCGCTCGGTCGAGCGAAGCTCGTAAACGGCCGCGCCCGTGCGGTTCGCTTCCTCATAGGCGAGCTTTTTGCAATAGCCCATCCGGGAGAAATACACGACCAGCCGCGCGGGGTTCGTCAGGATGTTCGGATAGTCCGCCCCGCGGACGCGGAAAGCTTCCTGCTTTTGAAACACGCACGCCGCGTAGCCCGTCGCCGCCTGGCACAGGCCGAAGATGAAAAAGGCCGTCGACATGAAATTGAGCGGGAAGATATAAAACTGGATGCAGATCCAGAGCATCAGCGTTACGCCGAAAACGCAGCCGAGCACGGCCCCCGCCCTTTTGCGAGCGAAAAGCAGCCCGGCGGCCGTCAGATTCGTCAGCCCGTTGACGATCAGCAGCGCAAAGCCGGGAAACGTGAAATTCTGAAACAGCGCGTCCGCGAACGGCAGCACCTGAAAATAGGGCAGCATCGCGTCCATGCCCATAATCCCGCCGCTGGGGTCGATCAGCATGCAGCTCGCGCCGCCGACCGCGCCGATACCGATAAACAGCGTCCAGAACAGCAGCGCGCGCCGCGCGGCTTCGTATCTCGAATGGATCCGCATAAAAAACGAGGTCTCCTTTTTTCGAAAGCTGAGGTAAAGAACGTATCAATTATAGCCGCGCAGAAAAGCGCGTCAATAGCTTCGGACGAAAAAAGGCGCGCGGAAATTTATCCGCGCGCTTTTGATAAGCTGCGTATATTCTTTTCCGCGCTCTGCGCGGGAAATTTATCTTCCGTCACTCCCGCACGAAATCCTCGCGCATGGGGGTGAAGATATCCAGCAGCACGCCGGCCTCCAGGCAGACGCAGCCGTGCGTGACGCCGTTCATTTTCAGCATCGTATCGCCCGCTGTGACGACGCGCTTTTCGCCGTCGATTTCGAACTCGAATCTGCCGCTGACGACGTAGGTGATCTGCGTATGCGGATGATGGTGCAGCGCGCCGCAGGCGCCCTTTTCAAACGTGTTCTCCACGCACATCAGATCCTGACAATAGGCCAGAACGCGGCGCGTGACGCCCTCGCCCGCAGGTTGCGCTGCGGCGGACGAATGGAAAACCCAACGGTCGTTTTTCATCGAAAGCCCCTCTTTTTTTGCATTTATGAGCCAGTATAACGTTTCCAATCGGGGCTGTCAAGCCGCGGCGGAACGGCTGCGGCGATAGAAGACCACGGCCAGCAACGTCGAAACCGCGAACGCGGCGAAGCCGAAAATGAACGGCAGCCGCGGGCTTATGCCGTAGATAAAGCCGGAAATGAGCGCGCCAAGGATATTGCCCAGCGAGGAGACGGCGTTGTAAAGTCCCATAACGGTGTTGCTGTTCGTCTCGCCGCTCAGCGAGGCGACGAGCGTCTGCGTCAGCGGCTGGCTGATATAATAGAAAATAAAGAACAGCACATTGACCAGCACGAAGGGGACAAAGTCCGTCAGCAGCACCACGCCCAGCATCGCCGCCGCGCAGACGGCGAAGATGCGCACGAGATACTTCGGCGTCTGATTTTTGCGCAGAATCCAGATGCAGATGGTCGAATTGGAAACGAGCGAAATCACGCCGAGAATGGCCTTGATGCTGCCGTTATACTTCGACGACAGGCCGAACTGATCGCGGATATAATAGTTGAAGGACTGATCGAACGCCGTGCAGCCCAGGCAGGCGAACGTGCAGCAGAGGAACAGCACAATCAGCTGCGGCGAGAGCAGCTGGCCCGCGTGCGCGAAAAGCGCGAAGGGGTTGCATTCCGCCGCCAGCTCGCGGGCGGGCGGGACGGCAGTTTTCGTGGGCCGGTCGTCTGCCAGGCCGAAGCGGAAAGCCACGCCCGTCAGCACGAGCAGCGCGATCTGCCCGTCGACGGGCAGGTAAATATCGATTTCCCCCAGCATCCCGCCGATAAAATAGCCGAACGCTCCGGCGACGGTGAGCATCGTCGCGTTAATGGCCAGGTTGCGGCCGCGCTTTTCCGGCTCGGAGACGTTAACGATGTACGTCAGGAAGCACACGAGCGACCCGCCGCAGAAAACGCCCGCAAACAGGCGCGCCGCGATAAACTGCCATTCCGCGCGCGCGAATCGGAAAAATACCTGCCCCACGGCATAGCCCATGCAGCAGAGAAACAGCGACGTGCGGGAGCTGATATAGTTGTTGATTTTCCCCCAGAAGGGCGAGAAGAGAAAGCTGCAGATGCTCATCGCGGCGAACATCACGCCGAACATGTAATCGCCCAGCCCCAGCGCCTGAATCAGCGACGGCGTAACCGGATGCACCATATACGCGGCGATATGATAGAAAAACATGACCGAGAACAGGAACGGGAGACGGGCGGATCTGCGTTGCATAATTGACTGCCTGCTTTCTTATAGGATATTGATTTCGCCGCCCTGCGGCGCAGAGGACGCGTCCTGCTGCAGCTGCCTGCGGAAGGCGGAGGGCGTGATCTGATAGTGCGAACGGAAAAGCTGCGAGAAATAGGCGAAATTCTCATAGCCCAGCTGGACGGAAATCTGGCTGATGGACAGCTGCGTATGCTTGAGCAGGTTTTCCGCGGCTTTCAGCTTCACCTCGGTGATGTATTCCACCAGCGACACGCCGACCTCTTTTTTGAAAATGCGCGAGAGATATTCCTCGTTCATATGGATGCTGGCGGCGATCTGGCTGCGCTTGATGGGGGAATAGACGTGCGCGGCGATATATTGCTTGGCCTGCTCGATCGCGCCGGAAAGGTTATCCCGCGCGGCGGTGAACTCTGCGGCCTGAATATTCAGCTGCCGGCACCAGCGAAGCAGCGCGGGCACGGTGCATTCGCCGTGCGGGCGCAGCGCCTCGAGCGCTTCCGGCCGCCGCACGGCCTTGCGGATCATCTCCCAGTAGCTCTGCTGGAAGGCCTTCAGGGCGGCGGGAGAGGCGGGCTGCAGATCGTGCAGGTACTTGTAGACGTAGTCGTTCGCCTTCTGGTAATTCCCTTCCTCGAGGAAGGTTTTGCACAGGAAGAAATCCGCGGCCTGTGGGCGCGGCGAGATGGCGCAGGGATTGCGCATGCTGATTACGCCCTTTTCCACGTCCGTCGCATAGCAGCGCTGCAGCATTTTCTGCACGAATTGCGCGAGCGTATGTACCGGCGTGGCTTCGCCCACGCACAGGACGGTCGCCGGTATCCGCTCCCCGGCCAGCTGCCAGAGATGGGCGCAGTCCTCCGCCAGCGCTTCGCGGTCGCACGCGGCGGCGTCGAGCAGGAACACATACGAGCCGGAGAGATCCAGCGGGTCGCACAGGAGCGGCCAGCGGCCGTACGGGACGAACGCAAGCGGCGCGCAGGCCTCGGGCT
Source organism: uncultured Clostridia bacterium (assembly GCA_934615235.1). Classification (GTDB taxonomy): domain Bacteria; phylum Bacillota; class Clostridia; order Christensenellales; family Aristaeellaceae; genus Aphodomonas. Next base: position 21,978 of record CAKTTL010000029.1, on the reverse strand, counting down.
GCAGCGCCAGCGGCTGCCGCGCAAAGAGCACCACGGGCAGCACGGCCGTATCCTCGGAAAGGGGAGAACCGCGGCTTTGCAGCGAGCGATAGACCGAATCGCCGCTGCCCTGCAGCAGCATTTCGAAATACAGCTGCAAATCGCTGCGGCTCTTCATCGACGCGCTGTCGGCCAGCGCGACGGCCTTGCGCACGGCGTTTTCCACCTCTTCAAAGGCGATGGGCTTGAGGATATACTCAATCGCCTGCATGGCCAGCGCTTCGTGGATATATTCGAAATCCGCGTGCGCGGTGAGAAAGATGTTGAGCGTGTGATAGCCGTTTTCGCGTACCCAGCGCACAAGCTCGATGCCGCTTCCGGCCGGCATTTCGATGTCGCAGATCATGATATCGACAGGCTTCGCCTGATAGACGCGCTGCGCCTGCATCATGCTGTAGGCGACGGATACCTCGCCGACGCCCAGCGTATCCCAACGGATGGTGCTGCGCAGCCGGTCCAGGGTGATGTCTTCGTCATCAACCAAGAGAAGATGGTACATAGCTCCCTCCTGTGATATACGGCATTGTGATGCCAACGTGCGCGCCGCCCTCGGGGCGGTTGGAAAGCGAAAGCCCCGCCCTGTCCGCAAAGAGAAGCTTGAGGCGGCTTTGCAGGTTGTCCAGGCCGATATGGCCGCTGGAAGCGAGCTGCTCCCAGTTGCCGGAAAGAATGGCTTCGGGGAAGCCGGGGCCGTTGTCGTCGATGGCGATTTGCAGCGTTTCCAGGCGCGCGTCGGCGGAGACGGCGATATGAATCAGCACGCGGTTATCGCCGAGGAACGCGTATTTGAGCGAATTCTCAACGAACGTCTGCAGCACGAACAGCGGCACCGAGCAGGCCGCGTGCTCCGGCGGACAGTCGATTTCCACCGCGAAGCGGTTTTTATACCGCATCCGCTGGATGGCCAGATAGTTGTTGACATGCTGGATTTCGTCCGCGAGCAGCACCATCTGCGAGATGGGGCGCATGGCGTAGCGGAAATAATCTGTCAGCGCCATGACCATATCGCCGATGGCGGCGTAATCCTGCACCTGCGCGAGGCTGTAGATAACGTTGAGGTTGTTGATGAAAAAATGCGGGGTCAGCTGCAGCTGTAAAAAGCGCAGCTCCGCCTTTTCCTTGTGCAGTTTTTCTTCATACGCCTGAATCTTCAGCTGCTGAATTTCGCTGACCATATCGTTGAAGGCGTTGCCGATGATCTGGTATTCGGCGTACGTCTTTTTATTCTGGAAGCGAATGGAAAAATCGCCCTTGCCCAGGTTGCGCATCGCGGCGACGATTTCGTTCGTCGGCTGCAGCATGGTTTGCAGCGTGCGGTGCAGCGTCAGCAGCATCAGAAGCATCGCGAAGACGGAGAGGAAGATGAGGAGCAGATGCAATGCCGGCAGGCCGCGGACGATGCCCGTCGTCGTCATGAACGCGACGGCGGAGAGCGGCGTGGTGCTCAGCTGAGCGAGAACGGCCGTGTGCGATACGCCGCCTTCGCTGAAGACGAGCGTGTCGGTCGGGGTGTTTTTGCGCGCAAGGCGCGCATAAGCTCCCGCAAAGCTCGGATACTCCGAGAAAAGCGGCGTTCCGTCCGGCGCGACCAGGCCGAGGTGTTCGATCGCCGTCAGCTTTCCGGTGTTGACGAGGTAGGCGATCAGGTTCTCCGGCTGCATCCACGCGCCGATGTATACGTCGTTGAGGCGGAGAATGCGGATGATGTAGTAATTGCCGTCGATTTCGATGAACCGCCACTGGCTGGCCGAGCGCTGCTCAAGCCGCTGCACCATTTCCGTGACCTCATTGAGAATTTCGCGCTTTTTCTTCAGATCGTCGTAGGCGATGGACGTGGTGACGACGCGGTCGGAATCGGCGGAGGAAAAGAAAACGCCGTCGAGGAAGGTATAGCTGTTGAGAACGGTGCGCATCGGCGTGCGCAGCTGTTCGTCGGTGAGCGGACCGGGAAAGAGGCGGCTGCTTTTGACGCTGCCGTGATAGAGCGAGTCGATATTCGTGTTGAGCAGGCTCCTGTCCATATACGTCAGCGACAGGGACATCTGCGAATCAAAAAGCGAAAGCGTGTTGGCCGTCAGTTCGACGGCGTGGCTTTGAATAAGCGAAGTTGTATAGACATTCTGCGCGAGGATGACAAGCAGAACGGGCAGGAATACGGCCACAAACCGGACGTATACGTGGAATTTCATGCTTTTCGGAGCGGCTCGCTTCATATGCAACGACCTCCTTGAATGAAGCGGAAGGCATGCGCCCGCAGGGCGGCGAAGAATATCTATACATGGATGGAACAATAAAAAAATTTGCATCAAGTTTAGCAAAACAGCCCGGACGTGTCAACGGACGCGCGCTGGCAAAACCGGGCAAAAAACAAGGAAAATCACAAAAACAACAGCATCGGACACAAATTTGTTAGCCGAAGCCGGGAAGAGCATGGAGAAAAAGGAAAGTTACATTATAAATCACAGAAATTGCCTGTTGAAATAATGATTTGATTTGCAGGAAGAAACGAAGGAAAGTCATAAATTTAATATCGAACCACACAAATTCGGTAGAAGAAGACGCTTTGGATGATTACACTTTCAACTATAGAGCAGATTGCTCAAAAACGAAGGAGGTAAGCCATATGAAGAAAACCAAGAAATTTCTGACCCTGCTTTTGACGCTCGCCCTGCTGGCGGCAATTGCGGCGCCGGCGCTGGCCGCGGCTGAAAAGCCTGTCGAGCTGGTGATGGCTTTCTGGTGCTCCAAGGAACCGGCGGACTTCGACCTCGTGTTCGAAAAGCTGAGCGATGTAACCGAAGCGAAGATCGGCGTCCGCGTCAAGCGCTTCAACGTGAACATGGCCAACTACCCGCAGCAGATGAACCTCATGCTCGCCGGCGGCGAACAGGTCGACCTGATGTGCATGTACTATCAGTGGTTCCTGAGCATGTACGCGCAGGGCCATCTGATGGACATCACCGACCTGATGCAGGAATACGGCCAGGGCATCATCGACGTGGTCGGCGAGGAATTCCTCGAGGCCGGCAAGATCAACGGCAGCCAGTACGCCGTGCCCACCATGCGCGATCTCGCCAAGGAATACGGCTTCGTTTTCGACGAGGAAATGGCCGAGCGCAACGGCATCGACGTTTCCACCATCAAGACGTTTGACGACCTTGAAGCGGCGCTTGCCGTGATCAAGGAAAACGAGCCTGGCGTCGTGCCGCTCATCGGCACCGAATCCACCGCGGCTGCGGAATACCTCATCCCCGACGTCGACCTGCTCGGCGACAGCCTGGGCGTTCTCTTCGGCGACAGCACCGAAGTGGTGAACCTCTACGCCAGCGACGCCTACATGGAAATGGCCAAGCGCATGCGCGACTGGTACCTCAAGGGCTACATCTCCGAGGACGTCGTCACCTCCGCTGAAGCGTACCGCACCTACTTCAAGGCGGGCACCGCCTTCGCAGACCTGGCCACGCTCAAGCCCGGCTACGCCTTCAAGGAATCCCTGACGATCGGCAAGGAAGTTTCTTCCGCCACCATTATCCCCGCCACCACCAACACCACGACCGTGCAGTCCATCCAGTGGACCATCCCGGAGAACACCGAGTATCCGGAAAAGGCGATGCAGCTGCTGAACCTGATGTACACCGATCCGGAGGTCATGAACCTTCTGGCCTGGGGCATCGAAGGCCGTCACTATCAGGTGCTCGATAACGGCATGGCCGATTTCGCTGACGGCGTGAACGCCGATAACTCCGGCTACAACCTCAACTACGGCTGGATGTTCGGCAACCAGTTCATCGCCTACGTCTGGAACGGCGACTCCCCGACCATCTGGCAGGATACCGACGAATGGAACAAGTCGGCCAGGCGTTCGACTGCGCTGGGCTTCACCTTCGACTCCACGCCCGTGAAGAACGAGGTCGCCGCCTGCACGAACGTCGTCAACGAGTTCAGCATCTCCATCACGTCCGGCCTGGTCGATCCTGAGACGGCCATCCCCGAGTTCGTCAAGAAGCTGGAAGCCTCCGGCATCGATAAGATCATCGCCGAAAAGCAGAGCCAGCTGAACGAATGGCTGGCCAACAAGTAAGCAGAACACGCAAATGAGAGAGGGGAGAGAAATCTCCCTTCTCTCATAAAGAGAGGTGGGAAAAGCAGGTGACACGGAAAAAGAAGAGGAAGATCGGGCGGTACATGCCTCTGTACCTGATGATGATCCTTCCGCTGACGTATCTGCTGATCAATAACTATATCCCCATGGCCGGCGTAGTGATTGCCTTCAAAAACGTCAACTTCAAAAAAGGCATCTTTGGAAGCGACTGGGCCGGCCTTTCCAATTTCAAATTCCTGTTTATGACGCAGGACGCATGGATTATCACCCGCAACACCGTTTTGTACAACGTGGCGTTCATGTTCCTCAATACGTTCTGCGCCGTGGCGGTGGCGATTATTCTCAGCGAAATGCGCGCAAAGAAGCTGCGCAGGTTCTATCAGAGCGTGACGCTTCTGCCGTACCTGATTTCGATGGTCATCATCAGTTACCTGGCCAACGCCTTCCTCAGCAGCGAGACGGGCTTTATCAACAAGACGATCCTGCCGCTGTTCGGCGCGGAAAAGGTATCCTGGTATTCTGAGCCGGGCAAATGGCCCTTCATCCTGACGTTTGTGGAATTGTGGAAAAACGTCGGTTATCTGAGCGTGATTTATTATTCCGCCGTCATCGGCATCGATCGGGAATACCTCGAGTGCGCCTCTCTGGAGGGCGCGACGAAGATGCAGCAGATTCGCCTGATCGTGCTGCCGCTGATTTCCCCGGTCATCATCACGATGCTGCTGCTTTCCGTCGGCAAGATTTTCAACTCGGACTTCGGCCTGTTTTACCATGTGCCGATGAACACGGGCGCGCTGTATAAGACGACGAACGTCATCAGCACGTACGTATACCGGGGCCTGATGCAGCTGGGCGATATCGGCATGTCATCCGCGGCGGGCCTGTACCAGTCCGTGGTCGGGTTTGCGCTGGTGATGCTGTCGAATTATCTCGTCCGCCGGATCGACCCGGAAAGCGCGCTTTTCTGATCGGAAGCAGAAAGGAGAAAACATGTATACGAGGGAAGAAAAAACCTTTCAGGTTTGCTCGCACGTAATCATGGCCGTTATGGCGATTCTGTGCCTGCTGCCTTTTCTGCTGCTGATCATTTCGTCCTTTACCGATAACGACGCGATCGTCCGCAACGGCTATTCGCTTTTCCCCGAAAAGTGGAGCATGGCGGCGTACGAGTATCTGTTCGATCGCAGCAACCAGATCCTGAGCGCGTACGGCATCACCGTGCTCGTCACGCTCCTTGGCACCTGCGGCAACCTGATCCTGACGACGCTGCTGGCCTATCCGCTCTCGCGCAAGGACATGCCCGGCCGCGCGGCGTTCACGTTCATCGTGTTCTTTACCATGCTCTTCAACGGCGGCCTCGTGCCGACCTACCTGCTTTATACGCGGTATCTGGGCATAAAAAACACGCTGGCGGGCCTGCTGGTGCCGTCGCTTCTGATGAACGTGTATTTCGTTCTGATCATGCGCACGTTCTTCCAAAACAGCATTCCGAGCGCGCTGATCGAATCCGCGCAGATTGACGGCGCGTCGGAAATGCGCACGTTCGTCAGCATCGTCCTGCCCATGGGCAAGCCGATCATCGCGACGGTCGGCCTTTTCGCGGGCATCGCATACTGGAACGACTGGTACAACGGCATGATCTACATCACCAAATCGAACCTTTTCAGCATTCAGCAGCTGCTGATGCGCATGCTCAACGATATTCAGTTCCTGCAGGCAAATTCCTCGTTTGTCGGGGCGGAGGATTATATCAGCAAAATCCCGGGCGTTACGGTGCGTATGTCCATCGCCGTCGTCGGCATCCTGCCGATTCTGCTGGTGTACCCCTTCGTGCAGAATAACTTCGTCAAGGGCATCGCCATCGGCGCGGTGAAGGGTTGATGTTTTCAGGCGCGCAGGGCGCGCCAAAAAACGCGAAAGGAGCAACAGACAATGAAGGACGTTTATCTGCAATTGTATTCCCTTTTCGGGGACATTGACAAGGATTTCGTGGGCGCGCTCGAGCGCACGGCGAAGGCTGGCTATACCGGCGTGGAGTTTGCGATGTCCAACTACGGCGATATGCCCGTTGAAGAGCTGGCCGCCCATCTCAAGCGGCTCAACCTCGTGCCGTATTCGACGCATATCCGCCTCTGGGAGCTGCCGGAGACGATCGAAATCGCGAAAAAGCTCGGCATGCCGTACATCATCATTGCGGGCGCGTATTGCTATGATCTGGAAAGCGCCAGGCAGGTTGCGCGGGAACTGAACGAGGCGGGCGAACTCTGCCGTCAAAACGGCATCCAGCTGGGCTATCACAACCATCGCGGAGAGTTCAGCAAGGCCGAAAACGGCCAGCACCTGCTCGATATCATGATCGAGAACACCGATCCGGAGAAGGTCTTCTTCCAGATGGACGTCGGCTGGACCGTGACCGCCGGCATCGACTGGGAAGCGTACATGAACAAATATTCCGGCCGCTTCCGCCTCATCCACGTCAAGGAGACGACGACGGACGCGCTCGGCCCCTCCAAGATGCATGACCCGAAAGAGGGCTTCAAAAACGCCGACGGCAAGGTCGAGGACAAGACCGTCGCCGTGCTGAAAATGCGCGCGGAGCGCACCTGGAACACCGCGCTCGGCCAGGGAATGGTCGACTGGAAGCGCGTTAAGGCCGTCGCCGACGCGCAGGGCGCCAAGGGCTACATCGACGAGCGCGAGCACGATTACTGCGGCGATATTTTCAAGTGCATCGAAGAGGACGCGAAATTCCTGCATCAGCTGTAATTGAAAAGAAAATAAAAGAAAGGCGGAACAAATCAAATGAGCGATAAGATCAGAATCGGTATCATCGGCTGCGGCGGCATCGCCAACAGCAAGCACATGCCCTCTCTTTCCAGGCTGGACGACGTGGAAATGGTCGCCTTCTGCGATCTGATTGAAGAGCGCGCCGTGGCGGCGAAGGAAAAATTCGGCTCCAAGGACGCGAAGGCCTATACGGATTACCGCGAGCTGCTCAAGGACGAGTCGATCAGCGTCGTGCACGTATGCACCCCCAACCGTGAGCACAGCTTCATCACCGTGGACGCGCTCGAGGCCGGCAAGCACGTCATGTGCGAAAAGCCCATGGCCATCAACGGCGTGGAAGCGCAGAAGATGCTGGACGCGGCCAAACGCACCGGCAAGAAGCTGACCATCGGCTATCAGAACCGTTACCGTCCGGATTCCCTCTACCTCAAGCGCGCCTGTGAAAACGACGAGCTGGGCGAGATTTACTATGCCCGCGCCCACGCTGTGCGCCGCCGCGGCGTGCCCACCTGGGGCGTGTTCATCGACGAGTACGAGCAGGGCGGCGGTCCGCTGATCGATATCGGCACGCACGCGCTGGACCTGACGCTGTGGATGATGAACAACTATCAGCCCAAGATCGTCGTGGGCAGCGTCTTCAAGAAACTGGGCGATCAGCGCGAAACCGGCAACTGGTGGGGCGACTGGGATCTGGCCAAGAATACGGTGGAAGACTCCGCTTTCGGCTATATCGTGATGCAGAACGGCGCGGCTGTCTCGCTTGAATCCTCCTGGGCGCTGAACGTGATCGATCCCTGCGAGGCGAAGACGACGCTGTGCGGCGTGAAGGCGGGCGCGGATATGCGCGAGGGCCTGCGGATCAACCGCGTCAAGTACAACAAGTGGGTAACCGAGAACGTGACCCTGCAGCATAACATCAACGCTGCCCACCAGACCACGAACGCGGGCGAGGGCGCTTCCGACGTGGAAGCCCGGATGTGGATCGACGCGGTGAAGAACGACGGCGACGTCGTCGTCAAGCCGGAGCAGGCGATCGTCGTGACCCGCATCCTCGATGCGATCTACCGCTCGGGAAGAACCGGCAAGCCCGTCCTCTTCGACGACAACGGCCTGCCGCTGGACGACTGAATTTTTTGAGCGGATGCGCCCGGGGCGGCGCATCCGCCTTTCTATAAAAACAAAAGGAGCAGCATGAACATGAACAGCAAACAGCGCGTGATCGCGGTTCTCGAAGGCAAAACCCCGGACTGTACGCCGGCCGGCTTTTCGCTGCATTTCCCGGTTGAGGAAAGCGCGGGCCAGGCGGGCGTGGAAAGCCACGGCCGCTTCCTGCGGGAGACGCACGTGGATATTCTCAAGGTGATGAATGAAAACCTCGTGCCGGACGTGGGCGAAGTGAAAACGCCGGCCGACTGGCAGAAGGTCTGCGATATCTGCCGGGACGATACGTTCATTCGCCGCCAGCTTGATTTTGCAAAGCGCGTGCTCGATTCGTGCGCGGACGCGCAGGCGTTTGCGCTGGGCACGCTGCACGGCATCGTCGCCTCAGGCATTCACCCCTACGAGGCCTCCTACGGCTACGACGGCGCGCGGACGCTGCAAGTCACGCATCTGCGCGAAAACCCGGCGCCCGTACTCGAGGCGTTCAAGCGCATCACGGAACGCATGTGCCAGCTGGCGCGCGGCTACGCCGAAATCGGCATGGACGGCGTGTATTACGCCGCGCTCGGCGGAGAAACCTGCTGGTTTACCGACGAGGAATTTGACCGCTGGGTGCGTCCGTTCGATCAGGAAATCCTCTCTGAGATCCGCAGCAGCGGACGGTACGCCTTCCTGCATATCTGCAAGCACGGCCTGAACATGCAGCGCTACGCCTGCTACGCGCCCTGCTGCGACGCGGTGAACTGGGGCGTTTACGAAGCGCCGCTTTCGATGGACGAGGGCTGCAAACTCTTCGCGGGCAAGACGATCATGGGCGGCCTTGCCAACCGCAGCGGCTGCATGGTCGAGGCGGGTCAGGAGGAACTGAACGCCGAGGGCGTTCGCCTGGCGAAGAAGTATGGCCCGGAGAAATACATCCTCGGCGCGGACTGCACGCTTCCCACCGAGATTCCCTATGAGCGCATTCGCGCGCTGACGGACGCGGTGCATGAAGCGACCCGGCAATAACTGCCAGAAAAGGAAAACATGAAAACGAAAAACAGGACCGCGGCGATTCTGTTCATTCTGGCCGCCGCGTTTTTTATGGCGCTGCAAAGCTGCTTTGTGCGTCTGGCAGGAGATCTGCCGGCAATGCAGAAATGCTTTGTCAGAAATATCGTTACTTCCATTTTTGCCTTCGTCATCCTCAAACGCTCCGGCGTTTCCTGCAGGATTTCGAAGAAAGCGCTGCCGCTGTATCTGGCGCGCTCCGTCTGCGGCGTGATTGGCATCCTGGGCAGCTTTTATACCATCGACCGGATGCTGCTGGCCGACGCGACCATTCTCAACAAGCTCTCGCCGTTTTTTGCGATCATCTGCTCGTTCTTCTTCCTCGGGGAGAAGATCAAGCCCGCGCAGGCGCTCGGCGTGGCGGCGGCGTTCCTGGGCGCGGTGCTGGTGGTCAAGCCGGGCTTTTCCAGCAGCAGCGAGTGGTTCCCGGCGATGATCGGCGTGCTGGGCGGGCTGGGCGCGGGCGCGGCGTATACGATCGTGCGCATGCTCGGCCAGAAGGGCGAGCCGGGCTCGCTGATCGTGTTCTTCTTCGCGGTGTTCTCCAGCGTCGTCTGCCTGCCGTCGATGATTTTCGATTATCATCCGATGACGGCGCATCAGACGGCGATGCTCGTGCTGGGCGGGCTTTCCGCGATGGCCGGACAGTTCGCGCTGACGGCGGCCTATACCCGCGCCCCTGCGCGGGAAATATCCGTCTACGATTACACGCAGGTGCTCTTCTCGGCGCTGTTCGGGTTTTTTATGTTCGGTCAGATTCCGGACGCGCTGAGCGTGGTCGGGTATATCGTCATTTGCGGCGCGTCGGTTGCGTTGTTTGTGTATAACCGCCGCAATGCGGCGAAATAGCCGAAAGGAGCGGGGAAAGGCATGGCGTTTCAAAAAATGCGGACGGCCGGACGCGAAGTGACCGACCCGGTGGAAATTGAACGGATTCTGCTGTCCAACCATGTCGTCCGCGTCGGGCTTTACGACGGGGACGAGGGATATCCCTATATCGTGCCGCTCAACTACGGCTTCGAATACGACCCGCAGGCCGGAAAGCTGAAGTTTTACATGCACTGCGCGAAGGCGGGCCGCAAGCTGGAGCTGATCCGGAAGGACAACCGCGTCTGCTTTGAAATCGATTCCAGCTGGGGTCTGCGGCAGACGGAACTCGCCTGTCAATGGGGCCTGAATTTCGACAGCGTGATCGGACACGGGAGAATTTTCATCGTGCCCGACGAGGAGGACGCGGAGAAAAAGCGCGGCCTGGACGCGATGATGCGCCAGCACGGCCGGTATCATGAGCTGAACTACGCGCAGATTCCGTATCAGAAAACGACGGTGCTGCGGCTGGAGGCGGAGGGCTTCACAGTGAAGCGCTACCGCGACCGTACGCTCCCGCAGGGGCATGCGCACGGCGAGTAAAAGCGAAAGGAGAATGAATATGGTTTACGAGAAATGGTATCAGAAAATCTGCGATTGGACGGACGCGCACGCGGAGGAAATGGCGGCCGATCTGCAGCGCATTGCGCGCGTGAAATCGGTCAGCCGCGCCGATCTGGCGGAGGACGGCGCGCCCTTCGGGCCGGACTGCCGCAAAATGCTCGACGTGATGCTCGAGCGCGTGCGCGAATTCGGCTTTGAAACCGACGATAACGGCGGCTGGTACGGCGACGCGTGGATCGGCGACCGGAAGACGGCCGTGGGCATTATCGGCCATCTGGACGTTGTGCCGGAGGGAAGCGACTGGAAATATCCGCCCTATGCGGCGACGCGCGTGGGCGATTTCCTGATCGGCCGCGGGGTGAGCGACAACAAGAGCGCATGCGTGGCCGGGCTGTATCTGATGCGGATGATGCGAGAGCTGGGCGTTCCGATGAAAACGGGCGTGCGCGCCGTTTTCGGCGTGAGCGAGGAAACCGGCATGGCCGACCTCAAGCATATGGTGGACGAGGGCAAACAGCCGCCCGTCTCGCTCGTGCTGGACGGTATGTTCCCGGTCAACTATGCGCAGAAGAGCCATATGACCGGCTGGTCGTCGATTGAACTGGGCGAAAAGCTGAAGGCCTTCTCCGGCGGCGACGTGCCCAACTCCGTTCCGGCCTATGCGGAAGCGCTTCTCGCCGTTTCCGCGCAGCAGGCGCGCGCGGCGCTGGGCGGGGAAATCGAGGTGCGCGAAGCCGAAGGCGGCTGCATTGCCGCGGCGCGCGGCGTAGCCGCCCATGTGGCCAAGCCGGAAACCGGCCGCAGCGCGACGCTGCTGCTGGCGCGGGCGCTGGAAAGCAGCGGCCTGCTCGACGAGACCTCGCGCAGGGCGATGCACGCCGTGGCCGTGATGTGCTCCGACACGACGGGCGCGCACGCGGGGATCGCCTATCGCGACGAAGCCTCGGGCGAGACGACAATGGTCTGCGGCGCGGCGTATACCGCCGATGGGCGCGTCTGGCTCAGCCTGGACTGCCGTCTGGCCGTTACGGCCGACCGCGAGGCGAACGCGGAAAGCTATCGCGCGCTTGCGGGCGAGCTTGGCATGAAGGTGGAGAAGCTGAACGTGGGCAAGCCCTTCTATATGCCGGTGGACGACGCGCGGGTGCGCGCGCTGTGCGAGATCTATTACCGGCTCACGGGCGATGAGACGAAACCCTACGCCATGGGCGGCGGCACGTATTCGGGCGTGGTGCCCAACGGCATCACCTTCGGCATGGGCTTCCCCGGCAGAAATGCGCGTCCGGATATCCCCGAGGGACACGGCACGGCGCACAAGGCGGACGAATTCATTTATCTGCCCAACCTCGTGGAGGCGTTCAAAATCGTCGCCTGCGCGGTGCTGGAACTGGACGCGATGCATGATGCGTAAGGAAAACTGGACGCAGGAACAATACGCGGCGCTTCTGCGCGAGGAGCTGCGGCCGGCGCTGGGCTGCACGGAGCCAGTCAGCATCGCGCTGTGCGCGGCGGCGATGACAAAGGCGCTGGGCTGCAAGCCGGAGCGGATGCTCGTGGAATGCAGCCGGAACATTCTCAAAAACGCCAAGGGCGTTGTGGTGCCCAACAGCGGCGGCATGAAGGGGATCGACGTTGCGGCGGCGCTGGGCGCCGTCGTCGGAGCCCCGGAGCGCGGCCTGGAGGTGTTGACCGGCGTTACGCCGGAGCAGATCGAAGCCGCGCGTGCATGGCTTGCCCGCGGCGCGTGCCGGGTGCGGCTGATGGATACGCCGGAGACCCTGCATCTGGTCGTAACGGGCATCTCGGGCGACGGGCATACCGCCAGCGCCGAACTCAAGCGCACGCATACGGGCCTGACGCGCGTCACGCGCGATAACGTCGCGATTTTCCATTGCAAAACCGACGCGGAGGCGCAGGAAGAAAACGACGCGGCGAAAAGCCTGACCGTCGGCGGGATTCTCGCTTTCGCCGAAAAAGCGCGGCTGGAGGAAAACGGCCTGCGGGAGCTGCTCGAAAGGCAGATTGAATGCAACAGCCGCATCGCCGAGGAAGGGCTTTCGCACCCTTACGGCGCGTGCGTGGGCGCGACGCTTCTGCGCCATTTCGGCGAAAGCGCGAGCGTCCGCGCGCAGGCGTATGCCGCGGCCGGCTCCGACGCGCGCATGGGCGGCTGCGAGATGCCGGTAGTGATCAACTCCGGCAGCGGCAATCAGGGTCTGACCGTCACGCTGCCTGTGCTGGAATACGCGCGGGAGCTTGGCAAAGATCATGAAACCGTGCTGCGCGCGCTGCTGGTGAGCAACCTTGTGGCGATTCGCATCAAGGCGGCGTACGGGCGGCTTTCCGCGTTCTGCGGGGCCGTTTCCGCGGCCGCGGGCAGCGGCGCGGCGATTACCTGGCTGCGCGGCGGTTCGGAGGCGCAGATCGAGACGACGATCGTCAACACGCTGGCGGATATCTCCGGCATGGTGTGCGACGGCGCGAAAGCCTCATGCGCGTCGAAGATCGCCTCGGCCGTCGGAACGGCCATTCTGGCCAGCTGCATGAGCATGGACTCGAAGGGATTCGCCGCCGGAGAAGGGCTCGTCAAGCAGAACGTGGAGCAGACGATCGACACAATCGGCCGCATGGCCAGCGAAGGCATGGCGGAGACGGATAAGAAAATCCTGCAGCTGATGCAGGAAGCGTAGGGGAACGGGGGAGACGTTTCTCCCCAGGCCCTCTTCGAAGAAAGATATGTAAAAGCGGATTTGCCGCCCGTTCGGGTTTCAAATCCGCTTTTTGTTTGCCGCTTATTTTTTTCGGGCTTCCTGTACGATTTTTTCCAGCCGTTCCCGGTTCTCCCCCTCGCGCAGCCTTCTCGCGGCGACGACGCGGCGCTCGCTGTCGTCGTCTACGCAGGTCATCAGCAGGAGCAGCTGATCGTCGGGCTGCACGTCCAGGCTGGTCTTGTAAAGCGAATAGCCGGTCAGCGTTTCAAGCGCCTCCTCGCGCTGCGAGAGGGAAAGCGATTCGAGCAGCGCGAAGTTGACGCTGCTGCGGCTTTCGGGCGTTACGCCGACGGTGGCCACGCAGAAGACGACGTACTCGCCTTCTTCATAGGCGGTATCGAAGGAAATGAACGGGTTCGCCTTGTAATAGCGCAGGTTTTCGTAATTGCGCAGGCTGCCGAACATCGCGCCGGTTTTCATGTTGTGCCCGTAGAGGATGAGCGTGTACGGGCGCGTATCGAGCGCGCACGATTCGTCCAGAAAGATTGCGCCGTTGACGTTGTGGTAGCCGCGGTAATCGCGGGCGAGGTAATACGCGTTATCCCGCTGAACAACGGCTTCGTCAAGCATGCCGTCAATTTTCAGCCAGCCGACGATATCCCCGTTCTGCTGCCGCAGTTTGCGAAACCGGCTGCTGACGGTCGCGTACGGGTTATTGGGATACCGGACGGCGGGCAGCGTATCGGGCTGCGGAGAGGGCGAAGGCGCGGCGGCTGCGGCGGGCGACGCTTCCGTTTCCGCAGGGAGCGCGGAAGGCTGCGGCGTTGAGGCGGGCTGGCTGTAATATTCCGCGCGAAGCGCGGCGGAAGCATCCTTCGCGCGGCGGTCGTCGACGGCGTAGCGGATCAGCTGCCAGACGCAGACGAGCGCGGCGCAGCACAGCGCCGCCGAAGCTGCCAGCCGCAGCAGCCGCTCTTTCCGGCTGACGAAGCGGAAGCGCCGCCCGGAAGCTTCGCGGCCGCGGCGTTTCATGCGTCGCGCCCCTTGCGGCGGCGCAGCAGCCACGCGCAAAGCGCGCACGCAAGCGCGCCGAGCGCCCACAGCAGGGGATGCGCCCGGTCGCCCGTGACGGGAAATTCCGCCCAGACGGTCAGCGTCGCGCCGCCGTTTGCGTTGGAAAGCGTGGCGACGCCGGAAATGACGGTGTTGCCCGCGCTGTCGGTGACGACGCAGCGGAAGCTCGCGCCGTTATCGAGCAGGGTGACGGACGGGATAACGAGCTGCGCTCCGTTCGCGCCGACGATATTCTCCCACACGCCGCTGGCGTTGAGACGCTGCCACTGATATTTATACGGCGGCACGCCGCCCGAGACGACGATGGTGAACACCGCGTCCTCGCCTTCCACGACGGAAACGGATTCCGGCTGGCGGACGATATACAGCGCCTGACCGAACGTGACCGTGCGCTCGTTATCGAACGAGGCGAACTCGCGGGACGCGTCGTTCTCGCCGGCGTTGTCGCTGAGGGTGAAGGTGATTTCGCCGTAGCTGCGAGCGCCGAGCAGCATTTCGACCGGGATATCCAGCGTATAGCCGAAGTCCTCGTCGATGGGGTTGGCAAAGCGATAGGAGAAGACGGGCGTATCGCCCAGTTTGGCGGTCAGCGTCGGCAGCGCGGAGCCGGCCGTTTCGGAGCGCCCCACGACGCTCACGCGCACGAACTGCGCGCCGGTCGAATCGGCGTAGGGTTGACAATCGAGCATCAGATCGCCGCGGCCGACGTCGATATCCTTCGAAAGCTCGGCCGTGCCGACCGCGCCGCGCTTTACGCCGATGGTCGAGCCCGTGCCGAGCGCGTTTTCCGGCGGGAGCGGAACGCCGTTTGCGTTGACGAGCGTGCCGTCCGCCTCGAAGACGACTTCGTCGACGAGCGCGTCCGCATTGCCGGTGAGCGCGTTGGAATAGTGCGTCAGCGCGAAGAGCCGGCCCAGCTCGGCCGTCAGCTTCTTTTCGCCGTTCCAGTCGTCCGGCACTTTGAAGGAAGCTTGATACGTATGCACGCCGCCGGGCATGAGCAGATCCGTGTGGAGCTGCTCGACGACTTCAGCGTTGGAATCAGGCGCCGCCGAGCGGATGATCCAGTTGTCGCCGTTGAGGTCGTCGAAAATGCCGTCCACGCGGGAGACAGAATAGGCGGAATCCGCCGCGGAGCCGAAGAGACTGTTCGTGCTGTTCGAAAGCGGGCTGCGGCAATCGACGATGATGTTCTGCAAAGGTTCCGTCGCGCCCTGCTCCAGGATGGAAACCATAAACCTGGAGACGGGCAGGTTGCCCGTGTTCTCCACCGAGAACAGCAGCGTCGCGTATTCGCCCGCGCACACGCAGGGATCGTAGGAGACGACGCCGGTGAGGCTGACGGCCGTCTGCAGGCTGAAGGTGAAGCGCACCAGCTGCTGGCTGACGGCGGCGGAAGCGTCGCTCTGTCTTTCGCCGCTGGGAAGTTCGGTCGTGTAGAAACCGGTGCCGTCCATCATCAGGTGCAGGCTGGAAGGCATCTGCGAAAGCTCGACGAGCGTGAAGGGCGCGCTCATGCTGTTGGAGGAGCGGTCAAAGCGCACGCACTTGACCTGGTATTTTTCCTCCGACTGGTATTCGTTGCTGGGGGCGACGCACTCGGTCCAGTACAGATAGGTGATGCCGTCCTCGCCGTCGTTGACGGTGGTGATTTTGAAATGTTCGGCGTACAGGGGCACGTCGTAATCGCGGATGGTAAAGTTTGCGTTGCCCGTGCGGCTCGCACCCATGAGGCGATAGCAGTCGGAGCCGTCGTCGGCCTGTCCCTTCTTGAGGTAGAAGAGGAATTCCCGCGCGTCGCTGATCGCGCCGTACCGCACCAGCGGCGCGAAGAAGACGACGTTTTCATCCAGCAGCTGCCGCGACTGGTTGAGGTGGATGTACAGGCTTGTTTTTTCCTTCATCGCGGAGCGGTTTTCTTCCGTAACGGAAAGGCGGTAGTAGCAGGAAAGGCTGTCGCCTTCTTTGGCGCTGGTGCCGTCGAGCTTTTTGTTCGTCGGCTGAGCGGCGGCCAGGCAGCGCGTGATCTTCTGCGGATCGCTGGTGTAAACGCCGCGTTCCGGGTCGTCCTTTACCTGCACGCCCATTTCCACGCCTTTGGTTGTACGCTGCAGGTCGAGGGAATAGATATGATGGGTTTTCCCTGTGGGCAGATCTTCACGGCTGCAGGAGGCGGTCAGGAACCACTGGTTCGTCTCCGACGAAGCCGGCGCGCTGTTAATGAAATAAATGATCGGCATGGAAAGCGTATAGCCGTAATCGACCCGGCCGCCCGTTTCCGAGCCGCCCGATTCGGAAGCCGCCTGGCTGAGATAATGGCCGGCAGCATTGTTGATTTCGAGCGCCAGCGTGCCGTCCGACGTTTTAACGGCCTGCATTACGGCCAGCGACATGCGGCTTGCATAGGGTTTCTGGTCTTCGCGAGTGCCGAAAAGGCCGCTGAGAACGTTCACGCCCACCACGTCGCCGTGCCCGGCGATGGCGAAGGCGTAATCGGTTGCGACCGACGTGCGCCAGTCGTCGCCGCTATCGGGAAGGACGAGACCGTGCCTGGCCGGCGCGTCGAGGTTATACCAGACGAGCTCGGCTTTGCGGTCGCCCTTGTCTGTAATCGGCGTAATCCAGAAGCCGAAGGTGGCGGAGGATTTGCCATCGGGCGTGGTCAGCGTGACGTACTGAATCTCCTGCGAAAGGCTGTCCAGCCGGGAGAAAACTTCTTCTTCCTTATCCGCGGCAAGGCCCGCGCCGTTTTTGACGGGCAGCAGCGTGTTCGGGCTGGAAGGCGTGTTCACGCCCGCTTCAATCTGCGTGAGGACGGCGGAATTTTCGGCGCCTGCGCCGGAAGACGCCAGACTGTCCGCGTTGGAATCGGCGCTGTAGGTGCCCTTCCAGAGGGTCTGCTTCCATTTGGCGACGAAGGCCTGCGCGGTCACTTCCAGCCCCATGGCGAGCGTCACGGCGGCGCTGACAGGGTCGGTCAGCCGCAGCTTCGGCGCGATATTGCCGAAAAAGCGCAGCGCGACGTTCAGCATGCCGCGCACGCCCATGCCGGCGCTCACGCCCAGCTCGGCGAGGATATCGATGGTCAGGCCCTGCCCTTTGCCGAAGATGAACTTTGGGCTGGACAGATCGCTCTTCGCCTCGAGCGCGAGGGCGAAGGATGCGCCCAGCGCGAAGGTGAAATCGAGCGCCGCGAACATCGGGATCATGCCGCCGACGAGGAACTGCCAGCCATAGCCGCCCTTGAAGGCCGCCTGCACGCCGCCCGCGCCGGTCAGGCGGAAGTAGCTCGCGTCTTCCTTGATGCGCCCCTGCAGCCCGGCGAAGACGGTCACCGCGGCGGTGACGTTGCCGAGGAATTTGATCTGGTCGGTTGCGCCGGCGTTTTTATAAACGCGGTTGTCGACGGCGTTCGCGTCGCGCTGCGCGCGCTTGTCCGCGTCGTCCATGCGCTGCTGCGTGTCCTTCAGGCTTTCGGATTTCCAGCTCAGCTCCTCGCTCTGGAAATTGCGGCCGTAGGCAAACTGGATATAGCCGCTGGGATCGATGGCCAGCTGGCCGGTGAGGAAGGGCAGATCGAGCGACATCTTGCTGCCGCCGATGAAGGGGATGCTGCTGGGGAAGGTGAAGCTCAGCCCGCCGGAGGTGAAGTTGATCGCCTGGGTGTTTTTGAACACCGGTTCCTCGACGACGGCTTTTTCGATCTTCATCTGCGTGGCGTAGGTCTGGTTAAAGGAGGGCGTCTCCACGCGGACGGAAACGGTCGTGCCGGGGACGATCTTGCTGCAATACGCGCCGGCAAACGTGACCGACGTGCCGGAGGTGAAGCTGCGCCGCTCCTCCGTGTCGACGACGTTTCCGGCCGCGTCGTAGGTCTGATAGCACAGATACAGCCAGCCGCTGATTTTCTTCTTGCCAAAGTTGTCGACGAGGATTTCGAATTGCTGCGTCGCGTCGTTTTTCGGGGTGTAGAAAATGCTGTTCTGCTGGCTGAGCATGTCCGCGCCGTTATAGCAGGCCATGCGCAGGAAGGGATTACCGGCGTACTTGTCCAGCCGCACCGTTTCCGTCGAGCCGCCGCGGAGAGTCGTCGCGCGCATTTCGCGTATGCAGTAGAAGTTGTCCTTCATGACGACGACGCTGACGGTGACCTTGTTGTTTTCGTTCGGGTTAAAATCCTTGACGAGGAAGGTGGCCAGGCCGTTTTCGTCCGTTTCGGCGGAGTCGTTCAGGGTCGGCTGCGAGGCGCAGGCGACGGAGACGTTCGCCTTTTCAACCGGCTTGCCGTCCGCATCCCGGACGATGAAGCCGAACTGCTTGCTCGAGAGCGCGATGACGGTAAAATCCACGCCGTTCATGGCGCTGACGTTTTTCTGCTCGTCGCCGGTGAGCTTGTCCGCTGCCGCGAGGAGCGCGTTCTTTGCTGCGTCGAGCACGCCGGTAGGGGAATCGGCGGGGGGAAATTGAGCGGCGAGATTGCCCTCGTACGCTTTGAGCATAGCGTGATACTGAGCGTAAGAGCTCAAGACGGTTTTGATGATGGAATTGAGCTGAGCCACGTCCTCGCGCACGCGCAGCGCGAGACGCAGCTTCGCCCGCTCGGTCAGGCCGGCGGTTCCCAGCCGGTTCAGGTCGTTGTAGATGGACAGCCGCCCCTGCTCCAGCTCGTCGCGATAGTAGGAGAGCTGGTTGCGCAGCTGCTGCAGCGTTCCGGAGACGGCGCTGAGGGAGTCGTCTTTGCCTGCATTCGCCAGTTCCAGCAGCTGGGCGCTGTCGAGGATTTCGTTCATCAGCCCGCCCACCTCGTCGGACAGGAGCCATTCTAGATATTGCTGCACCTGCAGCGCATTCGTGCAGGAGGAAGGAGCCATGCCCTTTTGCCAGGCGGGGTATTCGCCGTCCATGGCCGCAAGCGCGCGGGCGGCCTGGGTTTCTTCTATTGAAAGCTGCGTGAGCGAATCCGCCTGCGCGGGAAGCGCGGAGAGAAGCACGGCAAGGGTCAGAACCAGAGAAAGGATGCGCTTGAACATGGCGAACCTCCGTGATAAATTGGTCGACATTCCAATGATTCCATTAATGGGATTATACTGCAAAAAAACGCGCGGGGCAAGCGGGTTCCCGCCGCGCGCGATGGAAAATTTGCAAAAAGGGCGCCGCCTTTCCGCGTCGTATTCAGGCTTTGGAAAAATGTGCGCTCATCGCGCGCAAAAAGGGAAGCCGGGGCAGGGAAAAGCCGCGGGAAACTATAGCGTCACATTCGGGTTCGTATACTGGCCGTGCTTTTTTGTATTCCTGCCGTATTGAATTGCAAATTTGGGACAGCGGTGCAGACACCCGAGACACATCACGCATTTCTTTTTCACCCAAACCGGCTTTTTGTTCTGCATTTCAATCGCATGCGCAGGGCATTTCTTCGCGCAGAGCCCGCATCCAACGCAGCCGGCCTCCACGTGAAAGTTCGATGTGCGCCGAACTTTCCGGTCGTAAATCGGCCGCGCGATCAGCGCGGTAATAAATGCCGGCGTGCGCGGGGACATATGCCGGTTTGTACGGCGTTCGCTGACGCAGCGAAGAACGCCGTCAATTTCCGCTTCGGTTGTTTTTGTGAACCGCGCCACTTTTTCCGGCGTGGACAGATCGAAAGTCGGCGTCCACGTGTCTGCCATCCGAACGGAATAGTAAGCGTCGATTTTGCGCCCCTGCAGGGCTTTGTTTGCCATGAATCCGGTCGCGCCGGGAGTCGTTCCATAGGTGGAGACAAAATACAGATAATCGGTGCGCAGGGAGACCTTTTTCAGAAATTCTTCAACAAGGCTCGGCAGGCCCCAGTCGTAGGTGGGGGATACGACGCCGATGCTTTCATCATCAAAAGCAAACCGGTTTTTTTCGATGCAATCTGTGATGGACAGCATTTCCTGGTTGAAAGCCTGCGCAAGACGGGTCGCGACGTATTTGCAGTTTCCCGTTGCGAAAAAAAACAGGATCATCCGTTCCCTCCATTATGTTTCCGATTCGTTGCACGGGTTGATTTCGCGTCAGTCCAGATGAAACGCGCCGTTCGGGTCGTAGGCGCTTGCGCCGGAGATTTCAATGCCGTAATGATCGTATACCCGGCCCGCGCCGTCCATGTCGATCCAGCGCGCGTTCAGCTCCGCTTCATCCAGCAGGCAATGGCCGACGCACGCGGGGTCGTTGAAGAAAAAGCGGCGGCCGTTTTCCGTCTGCTGATAGCCGACGCAGATCACCCAGTGGCCCTCGGCGAGGTAGGTTTCCGGATTGGACGGATCGGCGGTGTTGTAGCTCCCGTCCTCCGCCGACGACCAGGCCTGAATGCACATCAGCGTCGGCCGTCCCGCGTCGAGCGCCGCGGCCAGTTCGTCCACGGTTTTGTTTTCCTTTTCGCAGGCGGCTACGCCGCTTTCCGCGAGGAAGCGGACGATGCTTTCCGGCGGCGTGCCCGCGTCTTCGGTCGTGCCGAGCGCCTCTTCATAGGCGGAGAGGTTCAGGTCGCCCTCATAAGGAAAGAGCCAGTTCATCAGCATCTGTACGCACGTCGTGCCGCAGGTATAGCCGCCGTACTGCCGCAGCGCGGGGATGCGGATCAATACCTGCGCGTCCGCGAGGGAACCGTCGTAAGGGCTTTCCGCCTGCGCCGGGGCACAGAGGGAGAGGGCCGTCAGAAGGAAGACGATGCAAATCCTTTTTGCAGCTTTGCGCATGGAGGAAACCATCCTTTCGGCTTTTTCATGATTATATCATGAAGGGCAGGGGAAGCAAAGAGGGGCGGCCGCGCGGAAAATTTATGGAATTTTGGGCGGTAGGCCGCCCTAGGGTGTATCTGAAAAATTCCCTGAGGCTCCATCACGGCGTCTTTTCCGCCATTTCAGCGTCGGAAAATCTCGATTTAGCGCCACTAAACCTTCGATTTCCCTCCTTGAACTGACGAAAAATCCGCTCGCGCTGTCGCCTCTTCCTTTTTCAGATACACCCTGGGGAAACGCGCTTCCCTTCGATGCAGAACTGGTATATAATTGAACCGGAACGATTCGCATCCGCAAGATAAAGAGCCGGAAGGGGTTGAAAAATGAGTACGACTGAAGCGGTGAAAATCCGCATCCTCCGCCTGTGTGAGGAAAGAAAAATCAGCGTCAACCGCCTGGCGACGCTCTGCGCGCTGCCGCCGTCGAGCGTCAAAAACATTCTGTATGGAAAAAGCAGAAATCCAAAATTGCTGACAATCAAACTCATCTGCGACGGACTCGGTCTGACGCTCGGCGAGTTTTTCTCCGCGCCCGAGTTCGACGCGCTGCCGCCGGAGGATCTTGAATAACGGGAGGCGTATCGGGACATGCCGTATGACCGCGTTATCGCGGGAAAAGTAATCCGAAAGCTGCGCAGGGAGAAAGGCATTACGCAGGAAACGCTGAGCGGGCTTTCCGGCATCGCGCGAAGCCACCTTGCGATGATCGAAACCGGCGCGAAAACCGCAAACGTTGAAACGCTCTGGAAAATCGCCGAAGCGCTTGGTATGCCGCTGAGCCGCCTGATCGAGAAAATCGAAGCCGAAACAAAATAGCCGCCGCGCGGAACGCTCTCCACGCGGCGGCGTTTTTATGCGATTGC
>CAKTTL010000028.1 GCA_934615235.1 uncultured Clostridia bacterium | reverse complement strand
GCCCGAGGGGACGCCCGTGTTGAATTGCCACATACAGCAAGGCGCGGATTTAAGCCCGGAATCGGTTGATTTCTCTTTCCGAATGGCAAAAGAATTTTTTATGGAACACTTTCCGAAAGAGCGATATAAAGCGTTCCTGTGCTATAGTTGGCTGCTGTATCCGCCTATGCTGAAGCGGCTTGGCGAGGATTCGAATATAAAGCAATTTGCCGACAGATTTTCGATTATTGGAGATTGCCCGGATTCGGAGCAGGCAAGGGAGTTTCTTTTTAGCGATGGAACAAGGAAAGAGATTTCCGTAAAAGCGACCTCTCTGCAAAAGCTGGCGCTCCAATATCCCAAAGAGCTTGGCTTTGCCTGCGGTATCATCACGATATAACTTCTGATTCGCGCTGTTCCTACAGGTTTTGCGGATATCCGCCCGTAAGGGCGGTTTTTTAATATAAGCATGTATTAAATAAGCCTGTATTAAAATGCGGCGAAGCCGCAACCGGGAGGTGCAGGAACCTCAGGTTCCTGCCGGAGGTTTTAGGGGGCAGAGCCCCCTAACGTTCCCTCCACCAGACTGTCCAGCAGTTCGAAAGTGACGGAGCCGACTTTGTTGTAGACGATTTTGCCGGCGCTGTCGATGACGACGGTCATGGGCAGCATCGTCGAGCCGCCGAGGGAAGCGATTACGTCGCCTGTTTCATCGAGCGCGAAGGGGAGAGAAAACCCTTCGCGGGCGAGAAATTCGTCTACGTCGTCGGTAACAAGATCGGAGTGGATGGCGACAAGATCGATCTGATCGCCGTATTTTTCGTAAAGCGTTTCAAAATAGGGCAGTTCGTTTACGCACGGCGTGCACCAGGTCGCCCAGAAATTGAGGACGGTCGGTCTGCCGCCTGCGCCGTCGAACGTGAAGGATCCGCCCTCCGCACCGTAGAGAGGAACGGTAAAGGCGGGGCAGCGCATGCCGACCTCGCAGCCGACGGGCGCGTCGTCTGCGGCGATGGGCGCGGTTTCCGCTGCAGGCGGGGCGGATACGTCCGCGTCGCGGTTGACGTACCAGGCGACGCCCGCAAGCAGCGCCAGCGCCAGCAGCCAGGCTGCGGCCGTTCGGATCCGCTGCGCCGTCTTCCGCGCGGGCTTGCCCGCCTGAGAACCCAATAGCATGACGCTGCCGCATTTGAGCGAGATGGCGTTTGTGGGACAAACGTCGACGCAGGACGCGCAGTGGATGCATTCGTGATCGCCGACATGGCGGATATCCATCCTGCAATGCGCGACACAGCGGCCGCAATGCGTGCACTGGTTCGCTTCAACCTTCACGCCGAGCAGCGAGAGCCGCGCAAAAAGACCGTAGATTGCGCCGAGCGGGCAGAGAAAGCGGCAGAACGCGCGATAAACAAACACGCAGGCGGCGAAAATCGCAACCATGATGATGAACTTGCGCGTGAAGAGAATGTTGAGCATGGAGAATTTATCGGCGTTCGCCGGGTTGGAAAGCAGGCCGATCGCGCCTTCGAGCGTCCCTGCCGGACAGATATACTTGCAAAACGCCGGGACGGGGAAGCGCTGCGCGGCGTAAACCAGCGGCACGGCTACGACGAATACGCCGAGAATGATATACTTCAGCCAGCTGAGCGTGCGGGTGACGCGGCTTTTCTGAACTTTGGGCGTGGGGAGCTTATGAAGCAGCTCCTGAAGCAGCCCGAGCGGGCAGAACCAGCCGCAGATCGTGCGCCCCAGCGTCAGCCCGAAGAGCAGCAAAATGCCCAGCAGGTAAAGCGGCGCGCGCGTTCCGGAAGAGGCGAGCGCGTTTTGCAGCGCGCCAAGCGGACACGCGCCGATTGCACCGGGACAGGAATAACAATGAAGTCCGGGCACGCAGACGTTTTTGAGCGGGCCGGTATAGATATCGCCTTTGAGAAAGCCCTTCGCGTGGGCGTTATAAAGCAGGGCGGCGTAAACCTGGATGAGCCGCCGCCGGGTGGGCTTGTGCGCCGCCCACCATGCGCTGATTCCATTAGCCAAGGCCGATACACTCCGTACAGATATTGATCGCTTTCACAAGCGTGTCGCGCATGCCGCCATTGAGAATGCCCAGCACGATCAGGGCGGCTGCCGCCGCAAAGAGCGCGCCGCGGATGATCCCGACGGGCAGCATGCGCCGCGCGGGCGGCTCGGCCTGCCGCCGGGGCGCGAGCCGGGCCGGTTCGATTTCGCGCAGAGCGATTTTTGCATCGATGCGCTCGCAGCAGAAAATCGCCGCGAGCGCCGCACACGCCCAGGGAGCGACGTGCCGCAGCATCTGCGCCATGACGGGCTCAAGGTCGCGCGAGACGAAAGAACCGGGCGCAATAAAATACGCTGCGATGAACGCGGCGCAAACGGCGCAGATGCCCGCGCAGACGATGCGCGCGGTCCGGCGCTTCTTTTCCGCCTTGCGGATGGCGTCCGTCTTTTCAACGCGGCAAAGCAGCGCTTCGAGCAGCGTTTCCTCCGACGCGCGCAGCGCGGGCGTTCGAACGCCGGCGCGGCAAACGAGCGCCGCCGCCAGCAGCGCGAGCCAGAGCCAGACAGCCCAGGCAATCCGTCCAAAGCGTTCGGCTACGATTTCGCGGCTGTAAACGTCCGAAAGCAGAACGCCTGTCTCGGCGCGGTTTGCGGCCGAGACGCCGGTAAAATAGAGATCCGCGCATTGCCAGACGAGCAGCGCGGCGACGAGCAGCGTCGCCGCCGCAAGCGCCCACGCCAGCGCGGGAAAACGGCGCGAGCCGTTCGATGCGGTGTTCATGATCCGATCATTCCTTCGTCGACGTAATCCGGATTTCGCCGCCCTCCTCGGGCATGATAAATGTTTCCGTCACGCGGGCGTACCCCTTGGGCGCTTTGAGCAGATGCACCTCGTAAGGATAGCGCGCGCCGGTATGGACGACGGAACCGTTTTCGTCCGTTTTGAGGACGAGACAGGTGGTTTCGTCGCAGATCTGCACCATTGCGCCCTGCACCGGCGCGCCGGATTCGTCGGTGACGAGCACGGTATAAACGCCGTCCGCCTGCTCGGCCGTTGTGTCGGTAAAATCGAGCGTGACGAGGGGGTCGGCGTTTACGCCGGTCAGCGCGTCGAGCAGCGAGGCGTAGACGGCGACGGCGCGCCCGGCCGCGCTGTCTGGGGTGTAGAAGAAAGCCTTTCCGTCCGTCGGCAGGTCGGAAAGCATGCGATAATCGCCATTATCCGACAGATACGCTTCGTTCACGTTTACGTCTTTTCCGACGGTGACGCGCAGCGGCAGCGCGCCGCTGACGTTATCGGTCGGCGCTTCGATATCGCATCCCTCGCCGTCGAAAGGCTCTACCGTGGGGCGCGCCGCGTCGACGGCCGCCTGTTCTTCGGCGGAAAGCAGGGAAAACGCGCGCAGGCTGATGAAAGTGCCGTCCGCCGCGTCTTCCTTGCGGATGAAAGAGAAGGTCACGGTGTGCTCGCCGTCTGTTTCGAAGGAGACGTATTCGCGCGTCCAGTCCTTTTCGCCCGCGAGGGCCTTTACCGGCTGGTCGTCGACCGAGATGAGAAGTCCCTGTTGTTTCGGGGAGCAGTGAGATGCGTACTCGAAGCCGAGCGCTTCGCCCGCGGCGGCCGTCAGCGTTACGCTGAAGCGGGCGGCTGCGGTCGCGCGCATGCTTTCGCCGTCGTCGGAAAAGAACCAGCCGCCGTCTTCGGGCAGGGAGACGGTTATGTTTTCGGCGCAAAGCGCCTTGGAGATCTGTTCCGCAGTCGCTTCCGCGCCGGAAACGGCCGCGCTTTGCGCGAGAGCCGACGCGCTCAGCAGACAGGCGAGCGCCAGAAGCAGGACGAAAAATTTCTTCAGCATTCTTGTCATTTCGTTGTTACTCCTTTCGAGGGGAATCGCGCGGACGGCGAGGAAATTGTGCTTTCCTTTTTTGCCGGCTATGGTATAATAAGAGAACCGATCACGGCACAATAAGCCGCGCAACGTTCCGGTATATAGACGAAGGCCGCAGGCTTTTTCTTCCATCCGAAGCGGCGCGGCGCTGAAACTTGGAGGACGATATGAGCAGACTGGGCGATTTGATTCATCTGGAACGCACGCGCCGCGGCATGACGCCCAAGCAGGTGGCGAAGCTGTGCGCGATTAACGAGAAGTATCTTCTGGATGTGGAGCAGGGCAAGCGCATCATTCAGGACGATCAGGCCCGCCGCATTCTCAAGAAAATCGGGCTGGAGCAGCAGACGGAGGCGGATTTTACGCTGGACGACATCGCTGCGACGGTCGATCTGCACACCATCGCGCCGGAATTGCCGAAAAAAGAGCCGGAAGCGCCCAAAGCGCGTCCCGTCGCCTCGCTTCCCGCCGAGGACAGCGAACACGGCGGCATCTGGCTTGACGCGCTGGCGGGCGTGCTGCGCGAGGTGCCTGTTTACAACGCCGCCTGGGCGATTGTCGATCATCGGACGCTGGCGGCTGCGGGCGGCAAAATCGAAGGCGGTCCGGCCGACAAGGCGCTCTATTTCCTCATGCCGGACGACAGCCTGCGCGGCTTCCGCGTGCAGAAGGGCGACCTGCTGCTCACCGTGCCCGCGCACAGCCCCGTCGACGGCGCGATCATGCTGCTCAAATGGAAGCAGCACTGCACCGCCCGCAAAATCAAATGGGACGGCAAGCGTCTCATGCTCCTGAGCTACGACCACGAGCTCGACGCCGAGCCCGTTCTCCCCGAGGACGTACAGTTCATCGGCCGCTGCGCGCGGCTGGAAGCGGCGCTGTAAGAGGGACGAGTTTTTTCTGGGGGAAACCCCTTCCTTTGAGAAAAGGAAGGGGTTTCCCCCAGACCCCCTTCCGGAAGGAAACTGCTTTCGCCCGGTCCGCCCCGCGGAGGGCGGGGCGGGCCGGGCGTGTGGGGGACGGAGGGACGGGGAAGGACTGAGAAAACGGACGGGGAAACGGACAGGGAAACGGACGGGAAAACGAAAGAGAAACATTTTTGCAGTTTTTTCTTGACAAAATGCAAACAGGGCTACTATTATAGGGCGAATAAGGATAGAGGGAAAGCGAAAGCATATCCTTTATAAGTTTGAACCCGAAGGGGGAAATCCGATGGGAATCATTCCGTCCAGAAATCTGGAAGAGCAGCGCCGCGAGGAAAACGGCGTCGTATATTTCGATCGCGGCGTTATCGCCGGACGCGACGGCCGCAAGTACGACCGTTACGCGATTCAGACGCATTTCGTTCAGCGCGGCGAGGATCAGGCGGAGCTGGTGCGCCGCTACGTCGCGCCGCTTTACCGCGAGGGGGACATGCTCTCCTTCGGCGCGAAGGTAATGGCGATGTGCACCAACAACGTCAAGACGCGCGACG
Organism: uncultured Clostridia bacterium; assembly: GCA_934615235.1. Lineage (GTDB taxonomy): Bacteria > Bacillota > Clostridia > Christensenellales > Aristaeellaceae > Aphodomonas. Next base: position 22,943 of record CAKTTL010000028.1, on the reverse strand, counting down.
AGGTAAAGCCCGGCCTGACGGCGAAAATCCTCTGGCGTTTTGCGGGCATCAACACCACGGGCGTGGGCATGCACGAGCCGTACAAGCTGCAGCTGGTGGTCGATATGGTCGGCGCGCCGCGCGTATGGCTGGCGGCGATCGTTTCTGCGGTGACGCGTCCGTTCGGCGTGCACGGTCTGTTCTACAAGATCTGCGGCCAGGGCGTGGGCGGCATCGACGGGTTCTACTTCCGTTCCTCGTTCGACGTTTACAAGCAGATGGCGCTTATCAACCCGCCGAACCCGGTGGAGCTGTGCGACAAGCTGTACGCCGATACCGGCATCCCCGTCGTCCTCATGGACGCCAACGACATTCAGCAGGACCAGCTGGGCAAATGCCACGGCTTCCCGCTGACGGACGATCAGATTCAGGATGCGATGAAGGACAATCCTTCCGGCCAGGGCGACGAGCTGACGCCGCTGATTCTGATCCGCCCGGTGGAAGAGTAATACCGCTTTTTTTCAGATCCGTTCCGCGCTTTGCGGGACGGATTTTTTTTATCCGATAGTGCGCCGGGGGAAAAGTTAATAGATATTTCATTTCCTTTTCGAGCCATATCATGTTATTATATAAACTGAAGGAATATGGCAAAAAAGCGGCGCAGGGCGCCGCGAAAAATCCATTGCGCTGGAGCGCAAAAAAGGAGGATGGGATCATCATGGCCTTATCGGATTGGATGACGATTCTCGGCGGCATCGGGTTATTCTTATATGGCATGAGTCTGCTGGGCAGCTCGATTGAAATGCTTGCCGGCGCGGAGCTGGAAAAAACGCTGGAAAAGCTGACCGGCAACCGTGTGCGCGGCGTGCTGCTGGGCATCGCCGTTACGGGCGTGATCCAAAGTTCCTCCGCTACGTCGATTATGGTCGTCGGGTTTATCAACGCGGGCATTATGAAGCTGGCGCAGGGCGTGTCGGTGATGATGGGCGCGAATATCGGCACGACGGTTACGGGTCAGATTCTGCGTCTGGGCGATTTATCCGGAAGTGCCGCGATGTCGATTCTCTCGCCCGCAACGTTCGCGCCGCTCTGCGTGGCTGTGGGCGCGTTTATCCGCCTGCTGGCGAAGAAGCATAAGCACAAGATGATCGCGTCCGTTGCGATCGGCTTTGGCACGCTGTTTATCGGCATGTCGATGATCGAGGGCGGCATGGAGCCGCTGAAAACCTCCGCGGCGCTGCAGAATGTTTTCGCGCGGTTTGAAAACCCGGTGCTGGGCATTCTGCTGGGCGTGGTCGTGGTAAGCGTTTTGCAGAGCGCGTCGGCGTCCGTCGGCGTTCTGCAGGCGATTTCCGCCGCAGGCAATATGACCTTCGCGATGGCTGCGCCGATCGTGCTGGGGATGAACATCGGCAAATTTGTGCCGGTGATCATGGCCAGCGCGGGAACGAACAAAAAGGCGAAGCGCGCCGTGGTCATCGATATCATGATCTGCATTTCCGGCGCGATCGTTTTTCTGCTGGGCATGTATCTGTATCAGGCGCTTGTCGGGTTCCCGTTCTGGAAGGAAACGGTGAACCGCGGCGGCATCGCCAACTTCAATACGATTTTCAACCTGGCCACGACGGTGCTCATGTTCCCGTTCTGCGATTTGATGATCAGACTTTCGGCGAAGTTTATTCCGGACGATGGGGAATCCCGCGCGGAGCGCGAGCTGGCGCTGCTAGATTCCCGCTTCCTGCATACGCCGGCCGTCGCGCTGGAGCAGGCGCACAAGGTCGTCTGCGCGATGGCGGAAACGGGCAAGGAAAATTTTGTCCTTTCCACAGAGCTGCTGAGCAAATACAGCGAAGAAAAAGCGGCGAAGCTTGAGGAAAACGAATCCTTCCTCGATAAGAGCGAGACCGCGCTGACGGAATACGTCGTGCAGATCAACGCGCACGATCTGGATCACGAAAAGACGCGCTTTTCGCAGGAGACGGCGCTGGCGATCTGCGATTTCGAGCGCATCGGCGATTACTGCGTGAACATTGCGGATGTGGCGCGGTATATGGACGAGCACAACATTCATTTTTCCGCGCAGGGCAACCGCGAACTGAGCTATCTCTTCGAGGCGACGAGCGCGATTCTCGATTTGACCTATACCGCCTACCGGGAGACGGACCGCCAGACGGCGCTGCGCGTGGAGCCGCTCGAGGAAACGATCGACTCGATGCTGGAAATCCTCAAGCAGCGGCACACCGACCGTCTCGAGCGCGGCGAATGCGACGTGCAGCGCGGCATTTCGTTTATGGACCTGTTCGGCAACGTCGAACGTATCTCCGACCACTGTTCGAACGTCGCCGTCCATGTGCTGCAGCGCCTTTCCGAGACGGATGATTTCGACGCGCATTTCGAGCGCAACGAGATGCACAAGGGCGTGACGGAATCCTATCGCACGCTGTTCGACTGTTACCGCAGCCTGTATATTGATCCGCTGAACAATACGGAGAAGTGATTCACCGCATATCCTCTACGGCGTAAAGTCCCGGTACGCAGAGGACGAGCCGTTCGGCAGCGCGCAGCGCGGCGCGCGCGAGCGCGTCCCGGCCGTCAAGCCGGTGCAGCAGCGTGAGAGATTCGCCGCGCCCGTAAAACGTGATTTCGTGTTCGCCGGCGATTGCCCCCGCGCGCACGGAAAGCACGTCCGTTTCTTTCGCCCCGGCGTCGGCCGCGAGCAGTTTCGCGGTGCCGCTCGGGGCGTCTTTTTTGCGCGCATGATGCCGTTCGATCAACGCGGGCGTGAATTCCGGCAGTTCGCGCGCGGCAAGCCGCGTCAGGCGGCGCAGCGTGACGACCGACTGCAGCAGATTCGCGCACGCCAGCACGGGAATGCGTTCCGCCGCCGCGAGCAGCGCGGTTTCGCGCTCCGCCGCATCGCCGCCCGTTACGCAGCAAACGAGCGGGACGTTTTCTTCCGCGCAGCGCGCGGCATGAAAAATCGCGGCCTGCGCGGTTGAAACGTCGATGAATACGTCCGGCGGCGCGGCGGGCGTTTCCGCTTCGAACGCGGGGTCGATCAGCGGGGCGAGAACCAGATCGTCCCGCTCCTGCGCGGCGCGGCGGATCGCCTGCCCCATATGCCCCGCCGCGCCGAAAAGACCGATTTTCAACATTTGAGCGCCCCGAGCCTTTCAAGTTCCGCGCGCAGCGCGCCGGTTTCGTCCTCGCGCATGGGAATCAGCGGCAGCCGCACGATGTTTTCGCAAAGCCCAAGCAGCGACGCGGCGGCTTTGACGGGAATTGGGTTCACACGAGCGAAAAGCGCGGCGATCAGTTCGGAGAGCGCAAACTGCTCCTGCCGCGCGCCGGCCAGATCGCCCGCGAAAAACTTCGCGCAGAGCGCGTGCATCCGGGCGGGAACGACGTTCGCCGCCGTCGAGATCACGCCCGCGCCGCCGCAGGCAAGAAGGGGCAGCGTCAGTTCGTCGCAGCCGGAATAGACGGCGAAATCCGGACCGCACAGGCGGAGCATTTCCATCGCCTGCGCCATATCGCCCGCCGCTTCTTTCAGCCCCGCGATGTTTTCGTGCCGCGAGAGCGCAGCCATCGTCGCCGGCAGCAGGTTCAGTCCCGTGCGGCCGGGGACGTTGTAGCAGACGACGGGGATGGGCGAGGCGTCTGCGACGGCGGTATAATGCGCGATCAGCCCTTCCTGCGTGGTTTTGTTGTAATAGGGCGTGACGGCCAGCGCGCCGGCGGCTCCTTCGCGCGCCGCGCGGCGACAGGCGGCGATTACCTTTTTCGTGTCGTTTCCGCCGACTCCCGCCAGGACGGGCACGCGTCCCTGCGCGGTTTCCACGACGGCGCGTAGCGCCGCGGTCTGCTCGTGCTCCGCCATTGTCGAGGCCTCGCCCGTCGTGCCGCAGACGACGAGCGCGTCCGTTCCCTGCGCGATGTGCCATTGGGTCAGCCGCGCAAGCGCGGCTTCGTCCAACGCGCCCTCACGCGTGAAGGGCGTAACCAGCGCGCATGCGCAGCCGGTAAATAAGCGCATCGAATCCCTCCTGTTTTCGCTTCTTTTCTGCCGCTAGTATGCTCGGTTTTGTTTTTTCATGCTTTCCTTGAAGAAAACTTGAAGGAAAAAGAGTAAAATAAAGAGAATTCCTTTACTCCCCGGAAAACATATGGACGAAAGATGCTGCGAAGGAGTCTCACATGACCTTTGGAAAATGGCTGCTCGATTTTTTCCTGATTGCCGCAGGGCTTGGCGCGCTTGCTTTTTTCGGCGGTGAGAAGCTGCCGCGGCGCTGGTTCCGCCCGGATGCGTTTCCGTACAGGCAGGCCGCGTGGGAGCAAAACGGCGCCGTGTATGAAAAGCTCGGCATTCGCGTCTGGAAGGATATTTTTCCGGATATGAGCCGCTTTGTGCCCAGGACGTTTCGCAAGAAGGCGGGCTTTTCGCGCGATCCGGAGCATGTGCGCGGGCTGATTCTGGAAATGTGCTCGGCTGAGGCGGTGCACTGGGCGCTGATCGTGCTGAGCCTGCTTTTCCCGGCGCTGATGGGGCCGTCGGGGTGGATCTGCTACGCGCTGTATAACCTTGCGGGCAATATTCCGCCGATTATGATCCAGCGGTATAACCGTCCGCGAATGGAAAAGATGCTTCGCATGATGGAGGAACGCGCCGCGAGAACGCGGGCGCAGGGAAACGTATGAAAAAACTGCTCATTCTCACGTCCGTCCGCACCGGCGGCGGTCATGTCAGCCTGACCGAGGCGATTACCGAACAGCTCGATCTGCGCGACGACGCGGAGTATCGCGTCGTGGACGGGTTTGATCTGATGTCTCCCTTCCAGCGCTGGCTGCTGGCCGATTCCTACGGCTGGATTACCCGCCGCGCGTGGCTGATCTGGTTCTGGCGGCTGGCGTACAGGGTGGTGGAGCGCAATCCGTGGATGTCCGTGAAGACGTTCCAGCACGTGTGCCGTAAAAAATTTCTCGCGCTGCAGCGCGAATTTCAGCCGGACGGCATTCTGGCCGTCAATCCGTGTTTCATCGGCAGCATTATCAACATCATGAAAAAGGCCGGCACGGAAGTGCCGATGCTGAGCATGCAGGCCGACCTGATCGATATCCCTGTCGCCTGGTTCGACAAGCGCACCGCGCTTAACGTCGCCCTGACCGACGAGGCGTACGCCTACAGCCTGCGAAAGGGCATCGCGCCCGAGCGGCTGGCGATGGGCGGCTTCCCGGTGCGCCGCAGGTTTTACGAGAAAGCCTGCGCGGATGTGCGCACGACGGAGGACGGCTATCCGCAGAGCGTCCTGCTCATGGGCGGCGCGGAAGGAGCCGGATGTCTTGTGCGCGCTGCGCGCGAACTGCTCGAGCGCACGTCCAGCCGCGTGACGATCGTCTGTGCGCGCAACAAAAAGCTGCGCGAGAAGCTTGAACGGGAGCTCGCGCCCGAATACGGCGAACGCGTGCGGCTGCTGGGGTTCATCAGCAACATGGACGAGGAAATGCGCGCCGCCGATCTGGTCGTCATGCGCGGCAGCCCAAACAGCGCCATGGAAGCCGCTGCCCTGAACCGGCCGCTGATCATCATCGACGCGCTGCCCGGACAGGAAGCGCACAATCCGCGCGTGCTGGCGAGCCACGGACTGTGCATCTATCAGCCCGAGGTGGAGCGCCTTGCAGAAACCGTGCGCGAGCTGTTTGATCCGGCGACCGGCCAGCGCGATAAAATGACCGCCGATCAGCGGGCGTACATGGATCCGAAGTGCCCGGGAAAGATCGCGGAGATGCTGATTGAGAGGATTTGAGGAGGGGTTTTTCTGGGGGAGGAACCTTCTTTCGGGAGAAAGAAGGTTCCTCCGGCACTCAATCGTCGCATGCTCCCTTCCGGTCGCCTGCTTGTTTCGTGCCGCGCCTTCGGCTCGCTGAATCGGCCACTGGCCGCGCTCCCCTTCGGCGCCCCCAGTCTCCTCTTCCAAGAAAGCCGCTTTTATGCGGAGGATTTAAGCGGATTTGAAACCTGTATGGTTTTCGAATCCGCTTTTTGTTTTTGCTCCGCATATTTTGCGGGGGACGGCATACCTTCTGCTATGAGTTTATTGAAGGGGTATGCCGGAATGAGAGCGAAAAAAACGCTGGCGGGGCTGGTTTTCGCGGCGCTGCTCCTGTATAATGGAGCGGTATGGGCGGAAAACGGCGGGACAAGCGCGCGGGCGGCGTGCGTGATCGAGCGGCAGACGGGGCGAATCCTGTTCGCGGCGAATGAAACCGAACGCCTGCCGATGGCGTCGACGACGAAGGTCATGACAGCGCTTGTAGCGCTGGAAAACGGCGAGCTGGACGAGCCGGTAACGGCCGGAAAAAACGCCTATGGCGTGCCGGGCACATCGATTTATCTCGGCCTTGGAGAATCGCTGACGCTGGAACAGATGCTCTATGGGCTTATGCTGTCCTCCGGGAACGACGCGGCCGTCGCCATTGCCGAGCATTTCGGCGGAAGCGTCGAAGGGTTTTGCGAAATGATGAACGCGCGCGCCGCGGAGCTGGGCGCGGCGGATACGCATTTCGTTACGCCGCACGGTCTGCCCTGCGAGGGACATTACACGACGGCGCTCGATCTGGCGCGCATCGCGGCCGAAGCGATGGGCAACGATACATTTCGGCAGATCGTATCCACGCAGCGCGCCTCCATTCCCTGGGAAGGGCACGAATACATGCGCGTGCTGAAGAACAAGAACGCGCTTTTGCGTACGTATTCGGGCGCGACGGGGATCAAGACGGGCTTCACGCGCGCGGCGGGACGGTGTCTCGTTTTCGGCGCGGAGCGCGAGGGGATGGAACTTGTCGGCGCGGTGCTCAACTGCGGCGACTGGTTTAACGAAGCTGCGAGGCTGATGGACGCGGCGTTCGCGGCGTACAGCTGGACGGAGCTGCTGCCGGACGGCGCGGATATGGGAGAAATCGCCGTTTTCGGCGGAGAAAACGAAAGCGCGCGGCTCGTTTTGAAGGGCGCGCTGGCCGCGCCGCTTGCGCTGGACGAGGCGGCGACGATGCGCGTGGAGCTGGACGAAATCGCTGCGGCGCCGCAGCCTGCGGGAGCGCAGGCCGGTTGGGCATATATGGAGCTGGACGGTGAAACGCTCTGCGCGCGGCCGATCGTTTTTGCAGAACCGGTGCGGCGGGAACCTGCGGCGCTGCGGCGTTTCATCCGGCAATGGACAATAATTAAAGGGGAACCGTAAATGATCGAAATCCAAAGGATAACGGCTGAAACCGAGCCGCTTTTCCGTCAGGCGGACGAGCGGCGGCTGGACAGCGAGGAAGTGGCCGTGCGCGTGGTGAAGGGCGGCTTTGCGCTGGAATACCGGCCCAAGCCGAACGCGCTGTGGAACATCGTCAGCCGGGACGAGGTGGAAGAGGCCGCGCTCTGCGCGGGGGAAAGATATCTCGCCTTTCTCGATGGCGAACATGCGGGGCGCGTGGCGCTCCGCGCGGGGGAGCACCGGCTGGCGCTGGTGGAAGGACTCTGCGTGCCGCTGGCGCTGCGCCATCGCGGCGCGGGCCGGGCGATGCTGGCGTTTGCCGAGAACTGGGCGCGCGAGCGCGGCCTGCGCGGCCTGTGCGCCGAAACGAGCGACGCGAACGCCGGAGCGTGCCAGTTCCTGACGGGCTGCGGCTTTACGCTTGGCGGAATCGATACGCTGCGCTACGTCTGCGCTTCGCCTGAAATGCGCAAAGCGCCCGCGCTGCGGGAGACGGCGCTGTTTTTCTATAAAATGCTTTGAGGTGCTGAAGATGAGATTGCAGAAGTATCTGGCGGGCTGCGGAGCCGCGTCGCGCCGCAAGTGCGAGGAGTTTATCACGGCTGGACGCGTGACGGTAAACGGCAGCGTCGTTACCGAGCTGGGCACGCAGGTGGAAGAGGGCGACGTCGTCACCCTGGATGGCAAACGGATGACGCCCGAAGAAAAGAAATATTATATTCTTTATCATAAGCCGATGGGAGAGGTCTGCACGGCGAGCGACCCGCAGGGGCGCGCAACGGTGCTGGACCGGTTCCGCGATTTCCCGGTGCGGCTGTTTCCGGTAGGGCGGCTTGACTTTGACAGCGAAGGCCTGCTTTTGCTGACGAACGACGGCGAAATGATGCAGCGCATGCTGCACCCGAGCCGCGAGGTCAACAAGACGTATCTTGCGCGCGTGGACGGCGACGTGAGCCTGGAAGCGATTCGCAGGCTGCGCGCGGGCGTGATGCTGGACGAGCGCATGACTTCTCCGGCCGAGGTGCGTGTCATCCGCCGCACCGGCGTGGAGACCGTCGTGCTGGTGACGATTCACGAGGGGCGCAACCGACAGGTGCGCCGGATGTTCGAGACGGTGGGGCATACGGTGCTGCTTTTGCGGCGCGTGAAGTTCGGCCCGCTGGAGATGGGCGAACTCAAGCGCGGCGAATGGCGCGAACTGACGGAGAAAGAGATCGAAATGCTGAGGGAACTGTGAAATGGCGATATGGAATCCGTGGCGGGGATGCCATCGCTTCAGCGAAGGCTGCCGCTTTTGCTATATTCATAAGGGCGACGCAAAACGCGGGCAGGATACGAACGAGATCGTCCGGCTGGAGGAGAAGTTTGACGCTCCCGTCGTGAAAAAGAAAAACGGCGAATACAGGATGAAGGGTGGCCAGCTGGTCTACGTTTGCTTTTCTTCCGATTTTTTGCTGGAAGAGGCGGACGGATGGCGCGCTGATTGCTGGCGCATGATGCGCGAACGGTCCGATCTGCAGTTTCTTTTTCTCACCAAGCGGATTGAGCGCCTGCCGCAGTGCCTGCCGGACGATTGGGGCGACGGCTACGACAACGTGATCATCGGCTGCTCGGTCGAAAATCAGGCGTGCGCCGACGCGCGGCTGCCGGTTTTTTGCAGCACGCCGGTTCGACATCGCAACGTCATCTGCCAGCCGATGCTGGAGAAAATGGATATCGAAAAATACCTGCCGTATATGGAACTGGCCGTGGTGGGCGGAGAATCGGATCACGATGCGCGGCCGCTCGATTTCCAATGGGTGCTCGATGTTCGCGAACAGTGCCGCAGACAGGGCGCGCGTTTTAACTTCCGTCAGTGCGGCACGCATTTTATCAAGGATGGGCAGACGTATACGATTCCCGTGCGCCAGCTTTGCGCGCAGGCGCGGAAAGCGGAGATCGATCTGTGAACGGGTTTCGCGGAAAAGCAAATTTATTCCAAAAAATTAAAATTAGGTATTGACAAACGCGCTGACGCGCGCTATAATAACACTTGTTCCGATGAGCGGCACACAAAACGCGAACGGAACGCTGTAGGGGAATGGTGTAACGGCAGCACCTGCGACTCTGACTCGTATAGTCTAGGTTCGAATCCTAGTTCCCCTGCTTTTTTATTTGCCTCCGTGGTCTAGAGGCCTAGGACATCGCCCTCTCAAGGCGGTAACACGGGTTCGAATCCCGTCGGAGGTGTTGAAGCTCTTGCTGAATGGCAAGAGTTTTTTTGTTATTTGTCTCCGCCCGGCTTATTCGTTCTTTTCTGCGGGCGGACACTCGCATTTGCCGACGGGGAGCAGCTGGAGGATGCGGTTCATCGTCTGGACAGCCTGCAGGTACGATTCCAGCGATTCGTCGTCCAGCTGACCGAAAATTGCGGCCATTTCGTCCGACATGCCGGTATAGACGGTTTCCAGCAGGGGACGCGCCTGGCGCGTGCATTCCAGCCAGACCACGCGGCGATTATCGTCCAGCCGCCTGCGGCAGACCAATTTTTTCTTTTCCAGCTGATTGATTACCTTCGTCGCCTGCTGCTTGCTCATCATTGCGCGCTCGACAAGCTCGCCCATGGTGATCTTTTCGCGTTCGCTGACGATGCTGACGAGCAGCAGCTCCACCGGCGTGAGCAGCTCGCTGTGCACAGGCCGCATGCGGCGGGAAACTTTTTCGTTGTAAAGCCGGTGAAACGCGAACATCGAATCGCTCAGCGCCTGCATTTTATCACAATCCACAGAATTTCGCTCCCTTTTTCATCCGAAAAATTGCGCCTTGACAATATGGCGCTCGATGTTATAATTACAGTAAACTTTGTTTTACAGTAAACAAAGGTGAGTAATGCCGGATGACGGCACAATCTTAACGGTTTCAATTGGATTTGTCAAGAATGGAGGAAGGAAAAATGTTGTTTGGAAACAAGATGGATAAAATCGCGAAGCTGGCGGAAAAGGGCGACGCGGTGAAGCTTGCCGCGCTTGTCGGCGATAAGAAGATGGACGTATGCCTGGCGGCGATCGACGCGCTGGGCAAGTGCAAGGGCGACGATCCGTTCAACGCGCTTGTGCCGCTGCTGCACAGCCCGAACGCCGACGTGCGCGCGCACGCCGCTTCCGCGCTTGGCGCGCTGGCCGATCCGCGCGGACGCGCGCATCTGGATCATCAGCGCAAGAACGAGAAGGATCCTGCCGTGCTGAAGGCCGTCGAAGGCGCGCTGGGCAAGATCGTCAACGACGTGGACTGAGAAACGCGACGGAGTTTTCTGGGGGAAGAACCTTCTTTCAGGAGAAAGAAGGTTCTTCCCCCAGACCCCCATTTCCAAGAAAGCCGCTTTATTCGGATTTGCTGCTTTTGCGGGCAGCGAGTCCGTTTTTTTATGCAGGGATTTTTCTGCTGGAATCGTTTTATCTGTAAAGCAAAGGAGGGATTCCATGCGACGGACGATTCTGATTTTTTTGCTGGCGGCGCTGCTGTGCGTGCCTTTAGCCGGACGGGCGGACGCGATGGGCGCGCTGTTTGACGCGATCGACGAACTGGGCGGCAAAAACGCGCAGTTTTCCGTCGTGGGCGGATTGCTCTGCGCCACGGCGCAAAAGGACAGAGAAACATACGGCTTTGTTTTCGACGGCGCGACGGGCGAACGGCTGACGTGGGACGATCTGTTTACGGACGGCGACGCGGCGGCGGGCGCGCTCGAGCAGAACGCTGCGGGCTGGATTTACGACAACGCATACGGCGATTTTGAAAATATCGCGCCGATGCCGCGAGAGAACTTCGCGCTGGATGAAGCCGGGCTGACGGTCTATTATCCCGCCGTGCAGCTGCGGAATCTCTCCGGCGCGCAGTTTGGCCTGCAATTCGACGCCTATGAGCTGGAAGGGCTTTTGCGGGAAGATATCGCGCTTGCGCGCGGGGATACGGCGCAGGCGGAGACAGCGCTGGAAACGGCGCTGCGCTCGGCTGCGCTGCCGGGGCTGCCTGCGGAGGCCGCGCCGGGCGGCGGCATGGCGCGGGCGGCGGAGGCGCTCGGGCTTGTCGACGTGCCCGACGGAAAGCGCGACGCGGCCGTCTGGGCGTTTGAAGCGCCCGTGATGCGCGGCGTGGAGCTGCTTTCCGCGCCGGAGGACACGGACGAGCGGAACGCGGTAATTACCGGCGTTTTTGCGCGGCGGATCGATTTTTCCGGACTGATCGCGGGCGAGACGACGAAGGACGAATGTCTCGCCGCGCTGCGCGAACCGGACGAGACGCGCGCGGTTGCCGCGGCCGATGCATACGACCGGTTGCCGGCAGGAGAAACGCTGCTCTGGCGCGGCGAAGCCGCCCTGCTGGAAATGCACTTTGTGGAGAATATTCTTTACAGCGTGGCGATTTTCGGCCAATAAAAATTTGCAACCAGCCTTTTCCATGTGTTATACTTAAAGGCCGGGGACAGGCGTCCCTGGCCTTATGCTTTTTCAATGGGAGGGTGCAATGGCTACGGCAAAGACAAAAAAGAACACCACAGCCGGGCAAGCCACAGAAGATAAAAAGACGGGCGGAAAGCGCGGCGCGGCGGCCAAAACGAAACGGCCGCCCGCGTTTAAGAAGCCGTCGAAGAAAAAACGCTCCACGCGCGGAGAAGCTCCGGGCGCGATTTTGTTGCTGATCGGCGTTGTAATGCTGTTCTGCCTGGCGACGACGTCCAACGGCGCGGCCATTCTTTTCCTGCGCCAGCTGGCGAAGGGCACGTTCGGCAAGATGGCGGCGTTCGTAGCGCTTTATCTGGGCGCGCTGGGCGTGCAGGTGATTATGGGCAATAAGTGGCCGCTGCGCGGCACGGTGTCCTTCGCCGCGGCGCTGCTGATCGTATGCCTGGGGACGCTGCTGGAGGTTTATAAAATCGAGGATCTGATGCGCGTGCTGAACAATTCCGGCTATGCGCAGAATTACAACGGCGTTCTCTGGCAGGCGTTCCAGTCGTCGAAGAATACGACGCTGGGCGGAGGTTCGCTCGGCGCGCTGCTGGCATATCCGCTGTATAAGCTGATGGACGTGGCGGGCAGCACGCTGGTGCTTCTGTTCCTGCTGGGCATGCTGATCGTCTGGATTGTTCGCATGTTCGCGCCCGATGCGCGCGACCGTTTCGGCGACTGGGTGCGCGAGCTGCGCGAAAACCTGGCCGAGCGCCGCGAGGAGCGCCGCCTTGAGCGCGAGGAGGAAGCGCGCGAATATGACGACGCGATTCTTGCGCCGCTGCCGAAGGAACTGCTGGAAACCGAGGAGGAACCGCCGAAGAAGCGCGGCAAAAAGCAGGCGCAGCAGCCCGCGCCTGTCGAACCCGTGCAGCGCCCCGCGCCTGCAGCGCAGGCCGCGCCGCAGCGTCCCGCGCCCATGGCTGCGCCCGCTCCCGCGCCGCGCGCCGCCGCGCGCCCGGCGAACCGGCAGCCGACGCTGTTTATCGAGGATATTCTGCCCGATAACGGCCGCGAGCCATATTTCGAGCGCGAGGAGGAAACCGCGCGTCCGAAAACGCGCAAGGGCTTCATGCCGGATTTCCTTATGCGCAAACAAAAGGAGTACGACGAAGCGTACGGCGCGTTTGAGGACGATTCGTTCAATGAAAGCGAATATCAGGAAATGCCCGGCTGGCAGGACGAACCCGCACCGGCGCAGCCGCAGCAGCCCGCCCAGGAAGAGGCCGGCGAGCCGCGGAGGGGAGAGGAGGCCGCCGCGTCGTATCGCGCTGCGTTCCGCGAGGGAAGCCGCCGTGCGCGTTACGCGCAGCAGCGCCAGGCTATTATGGGCGAGGCGCAGAACGAGGTGATCTCGTTCCAGACGGACGAGCAGATCGCCGCCGCGCGCGACGAATGGAAGCCCGCCGCGCTTGAGGAACAGCCGGCGGCGGAGGAAATGCCTGCGGTCGAAGCGCCTGCGGCGCAGCCGCCCGAGAGCGAGCCGGATGAACAGGAGAAACCGCTGCCTGCGCCCGAGACCGAACCCGCGCAGGACGAACTGCCCCCGTGGAAAGAGCCGGAAGCGCCCGCGCCGCAGCAGGAGCCGGAACCCGACGAGGCGGACGACGATCCCTTCGGCACGCCCTGGGAACCCGTCGCGCCGGAATACGACGAAAACAGGGAGCCGTCCGCGCCGGTGCGCCAGCACAGAAGCGGCGGGCAGAGCGGCTATTTCCCCATGGGCGACGTGACGCGAAAGCTGCCTGAAATCCCGAAGGAGGAGCGGCTGGACCGCCCCGACTGGAAACCGCCGGAGCCTGCGGAGACGACCGTCGAACAGGTGCCTGCGCAGGAGGAAGAATACCGTCAGCCGCCGTTCTCGCTGCTGGAGCGCGACGAGGAGGCGGTGCGCGTCGATACCCGCGATGCGGACGCGCGCGGCGCGCAGAAGCTGGAGGAGACGCTCAAGAGCTTCGGCGTGGTTGCGCATGTGATTAAGGTGGTGCACGGCCCCGCGCTGACGCGTTATGAGCTGCAGCCCGCGCCGGGCATCAAGGTAAGCAAGATCGTCGGCCTGACGGACGATATTGCACTGAACATGGCCGCGCTCGGCGTGCGCATCGAAGCGCCGATTCCCGGCAAGGCCGCCATCGGCATCGAGCTTGCCAACGACAAGATCGCGACCGTTCACCTGCGCGACGTGCTGGAAAGCGACGAATCGTTCCATCATCCGTCGCGGCTGGCCGTGGCGCTTGGCAAGGATATCGCGGGTAAGCGCATCATTGCCGATCTGGCGAAGATGCCGCACCTGCTCATCGCCGGCGCGACCGGTTCCGGCAAATCGGTCTGCATCAATACGATCATTACCTCGATTATTTACAGGGCTACGCCCGAAGAGGTGCGCCTCATCCTTGTCGACCCGAAGAAGGTCGAGCTGTCCGTCTATAACGGCATCCCGCACCTGCTCGTGCCCGTCGTGACCGACCCGAAAAAGGCGTCCGGCGCGCTGAACTGGGCTGTGCGCGAGATGGACGAGCGCTACAAGGTTTTCGCCGACTGCGGCGTGCGCGATATCAAGGGCTATAACGCGCAGCGCGGCGACAAGCCGCTGATGCCGTCGATCGTCGTGATCATCGACGAATTGTCCGATTTGATGCTCGTCGCCCCGGGCGAGGTGGAGGAGAGCATCTGCCGTCTGGCGCAGCTGGCCCGCGCCTGCGGCATTCATCTGGTTATCGCCACGCAGCGCCCGTCCGTCAACGTCATCACGGGCATTATCAAGGCCAACATCCCCAGCCGCATCGCGTTTGCGGTTTCCTCGCAGGTTGACTCGCGCACCATTCTCGACGGCGCGGGCGCCGAAAAGCTGCTTGGGCGCGGCGATATGCTCTTCGCCCCGGCGGGCAGCGGCAAACCCATCCGCGTGCAGGGCTGCTTCGTTTCGGACGACGAGGTCTCCCGCGTGGTGCAGTATGTCAAAAACAGGCACACGGTCGATTACTCGCAGGCCGTCATCGACGCGCTCAGCGCGTCCGATAACGAAGAAAACGACGAGCATGAGGAGGATAAAAACGACGCGCCGTTCGACGCGCTGTTCGAGCAGGCCGTCGAAATGTCCATCGACGCGGGACAGGCGTCCATCAGCATGCTGCAGCGCCGCCTGCGCATCGGCTACGCGCGCGCGGGCCGCATTGTGGACGAGATGTCGCGGCGCGGCATCATCGCCCCGGCCGACGGCGCGAAGCCGCGCGACGTGCTCATTACGCGCGATGATTTCGCGCTGATGTTCCCGAAGGGAGGCAATAAGGGATGAAAAAGATCGCCGTAATTACCGGCGCGTCCAGCGGCATCGGCAGGCGGTTCGCCGAAACGGTGCAGCAGTGGGGGACGTTTGACGAGGTGTGGGTGATCGCCCGTAGCCTGGATAAGCTGAACGAGCTAAGGCTCGCCTTTCCCGTGCGTCCTGTGGCGCTCGATCTTTCCGTGCGCGCGAGCTACGACGCGTACGCCGCGCTGCTGGAAGAAGAAAAGCCGCAGATCGCGCTGCTCGTCAACTGCGCGGGCTACGGCAAATTCCGCGCGGCGATGGACGAGCCGCTGGCGGAAAGTCTGAACATGATGGATTTGAACTGCGGCGCGGTGATGGCGATGTGCCGGCTGAGCGTGCCGTATATGCCGCGGGGCGGCAAGATCATCAACATCGCGTCCGTCGCGGCGTTCCAGCCGATCCCGTATATCAACGTTTACGGCGCGACGAAGGCGTTCGTGCTGAGCTACAGCCGCGCGCTGAACCGCGAGGTGAAGGGGCGCGGGCTGTCGGTGACGGCCGTGTGTCCGTTCTGGACGAAGACGAACTTCTTTGGCCGCGCGATCGCGAAGGACGAGCCGGTGGTCGTGAAAAAATACGCCGCGATGTACGAGCCGGAGCAGATTGTGGCGCGCGCATGGCGCGACGCGAAGCGCGGCCGCGACGTAAGCCTGTACGGGTTCGTGACGCGCGCGCAGACGCTTCTGACAAAGCTCCTGCCGCATCGCGTGGTGATGAACGTCTGGATGCGGCAGCAGAAGCTGCGATAAACGCTGGCGGAGTATCGGAATGAAGCTGAAAATCGCCGTATGCGACGACGCGGCGGAACAAAAAGACGCGCTGTGCGCGGCCGTATCCGGCTGGGCGGCGGACCGGGAACACGAGGTTGTTCTCCGGGCGTTCGATTCGGCGGAGGCGTTTCTGTTTCATTATGAAACGGAGCGCGATTTCGACGCGCTGCTGCTGGATGTGGAAATGGGCGCGATGAGCGGCATCGAGCTGGCCAGACGCCTGCGCGGGGAAAAATGCCGCGCCGAGATTCTCTTCATAACCTCACATGCGGAATTTATTGGCGAAGGGTATGAGGTGGACGCGCTGCATTACCTGATGAAGCCCGTCGCGGAGGAAAAGCTGCGCGCCGTGCTCGACCGCGCGGCCGAAAGGCTTGCCGTCGAGCCGCCGTATCTTGTCATTGCGGCGGAGGGCGAAACGCTAAAGCTCTATGAGCGCGAGATTGTCAGCGTGGAGGCGTTTCTGCATTATGTGCTGATCCGCACGGACGCGCGCGAATACCGCGTGAAGGAGAAGATATCCGAGCTGGAAACGCGGCTGAGCGGCCGCTTTTTCCGCTGCCATCGAAGCTATCTCGTTTCGCTTTCGCGGGTTCAATCCATCTCGCGCAGCGAGGTGCGGCTGGAAAACGGCGAAACCGTTCCGCTTGCGCGCGGAAAATACGACGAGATTAACCGCGCGTATATCCGCTATTACGAAAAGCCATGAGAAAGAAAACGTTTCTGAAAATCATCGAATTGCAGACGGAACAGGCCGAAAAACACCTCAATGAGGTGCGCAGCATCCATAAGGAAATGCGCGGCTTCAAGCATGATTTTCATCACCATCTGCAGACGCTGCGCGGGCAGATTGCCGCGGACGAATATGAGCGCGCGCTGGAATATATCGACGAGCTGGAGGCGAAGCTGCAGGGAATCGATACGCTGGTGAAAACGGGCAATGTTTCCGCCGACGCGATTCTTTCCAGCAAAATCGCGCAGGCGAAAAGCGCCGGGATTCGGGTAAACGTCAAGGCCAATATTCCCGATGCGATGACGATTTCCGACGTGGAGCTGAGCATTCTTTTGGGGAACCTGCTCGATAACGCAATTGAGGCGTGCGCCGGCGCGAGCGGGGAGCGCTTTATCCGTCTCTTTATCGCGATGAAGGGGAAAATGCTTTATTTTTCCATGCTCAATTCCGCTGCGGCGAAACAGAAAAAGCGCGGAGCGCTCTTTGCCAGCCGTAAAGCCGGGCTGCATGGCTTCGGGCTTGTACGCGCGCAGAGCATCGTCGAGGAGCATAACGGATGGATTAAGTTTAACAGCGAGGACGGCGCGTTTTCAACGGAATTTCTTGTGCCTGCGGTTGAATGACGGAAAATGCAATTCGTGCACGGAGGAGAGCGTTTCGTGCACGAATTCTTTTTTTGCCGCGGTTTTGTGTTACGATGACGGCGAAGGGAGTTGGAGGCTTTGAAACGAACAGAAGAAGCAAGGAAAAAGCCGTATCGTTCCGCTGCGTCGAACATGCTCTGGTCCGCGCGGCGGCTGATTCGCAGCGCGCCGCTGGCGTTTTGCATTGTCATCCTGCTGATTCCGGTGGATATTACGCTGCAATATCTGCAGATTTATCTGCCTGCGCTGGTGGTCGGCGAGGTGACGGCGGCGAAACCGGCGGCGCTGGCCTTGCGCAGCGTAGGGCTTGCGACGGCGGGGATTTTTGCCTGTTCTCTGATCACGACCGCGCTGGAGCGCGTGAAGGACGGCGCCATCAGCCGCTATCGCTATGAGGCTGTCGACGCGCTGACCCGCAAGGCGCTTTCGATGCCGTATCAGGATTTTGAGAAAAAGAGCATGCGCGATCTTTATAAACGCGCGCAGAAAAGCACATGGATGTGGGACGGCAGGCAGCCGCTGATCGATATGATCACCAACGGGTTCGGCGTTATCAAAAACGTGTTGGGGTATCTGCTTTTCGGCACGATGATTTCCTTTGCAAGCCCGTGGCTTGTGCCGCTTCTGACGATTGCGCCCATCGTGAACTGGATGGCGCTGCGCGCGTATAACAACTGGGAATACTCCGTCCGGCCGCAGACCTCGGCAATCGACCGGCAGTTTGATTATATTCAAAAGCAGGCGGCTGATTTCGCCTGCGCGAAGGACATCCGCATTTACAGTCTGGCCGGGTGGCTGCGCGCGTGCTTTCAGGATTTGTGCGGCCGGAGAGCGGCATGGGACCGGAAAACGGTCGTTCGCAAGTTTTTTGCACGCGCGGCGGATCTGGTTGTGATTCTCGTCCGCGACGCGGGCGCGTATGCGCTGCTGATTTCGATGTTCGCGCGCGGCGAAATTACGGCGGACAGGTTTGTGCTGTATTTTGCCGCGATTTCGTCGTTTGCGTCCTGGGTGGGCGGCGTGATCGAATGCTGGAACGGCCTGCACTCGATCAGCCTGTCGCTGTGCGATCTGCGCGAGTTTCTCGAATTTCCCGAAACGGACGGCACGGGCGAGGCGCGCGCGGACGAACATATGGCGCACGCGCCGGAGATTGCGTTTGAAAACGTCTGCTTCCGCTATGAAGGCGCGCAGAAGGATACGCTGCACAATCTCTCCTTTACGCTGCATGCCGGCGAAAAGCTGGCGCTGGTCGGCCTTAACGGCGCGGGCAAGACGACGATTGTGAAGCTCGCCTGCGGTCTGTACCGGCCGACGTCCGGGACAATCCGCCTGGACGGCGTGCCGGTGGACAAGTTCCGCCGCAAGGATTATTTCCGCCTGTTTTCGCCTGTATTCCAGCAGATTCGGACGGCGTTTTTCACGCTGGCCGAGCATGTTTCCGGGCGGACGTTTGAAGAGACCGACCTTGCCCGGGCGGAGGACTGCCTGCGCCGCGCAGGGCTTGGCAGGAAGCTCGACGCGCTGCCCGACGGCCTGCGCACCTGCTTTGATAAGCAGCTCAACGAGCGCGCCGTTGAATTATCCGGCGGCGAGGCGCAGAAGCTGATGCTCGCCCGCGCGCTGTACAAAGATGCTCCCGTGCTCATCCTTGACGAGCCGACAGCGGCGCTCGATCCGATTGCCGAGAGCGAAATTTATACCGAGTATAACGAAATGGCGCAGGATAAAACCTCGCTTTTCATCTCGCACAGGCTTGCCTCCACGGCTTTCTGCGACCGCATACTCTATCTTGAAAACGGCCGCGTGCTGGAGGAGGGCACGCACGCGCAGCTGCTGGCGCAGGGCGGCAAATACAGGGAGCTTTTCGGAATCCAGAGCTGCTGGTATACGGAGGGAAAGGAGACGGCGAAATGAAAGAAGCAAGAGAAAAAATGACGCTGCGGGAGCATATGCAGATCGCGCTTCGCGCGGTCAAAAGAACGTTTGCGTTCGAGAAGCGCTACGCCGTCAGCCTGCTGATGCAGGCGGTCCTGAAGGCCGTGATCCCTTACGTGCCGGTGTACTTCTCCGCAAAGGTGATCGACGCGCTCTGCGCGGGCGGGGCGCGCGCGGCGGCGCAGTATGCGGCGGCGGCCGTGGGGCTTGCGTTCCTGTTGCGGCTTTTTCAGACGTTCTGCGCGGCCGAGCAGGAGGTATCGACCGGCGCGATTTACCGCGCGGAGGAATGGCAGTATGCGGAAAAAGCGATGAGCATGGCGTATGAGTCCATCGAAGATCACAACGTTTCGCTCCTGCGCAAGCGCATCGAGATGGAATCGCAGACGGGTTATAATTGTTTTTATCTCTACGCGACGCTGCGCCGCGCGGCGGAGAGCGTAACGAGCCTGATTGCGTCGGCGGCGCTGTCGGTTTCGTTTTTTCGGATGGGCGCGATTCCCGGTGCGTATAAACTGGCGCTTGTGGGCGGCGTGATGCTGACGACGGCGGTTACGGTCTGTTTCAATTCTGTCCATAACCGGCTGGAGCGCGAGTATGGGGAAAGATGCGTGCATGAAAACCTGCGTGCGAACAAGGAAGACGCGTACGTGAACGATTACGGCGCGGGTATGGAGATTCGGCTTTACGGGATGGAGAAATTCATAAGCGAATCCTTCAAGCGCACGCTGCAGCTTAACGGGACGGAGCAGATCCGCAAGACGAATAAGCAGGCGCTTTGCAGCATACCGCGCGTGATCGCGCAAAAGGGGCTGGAGTTCGGCGCGTATGCCGCGATGATTGCCGGCGCGCTGGCGGGCGAGGTGAGCGTGGGCTCGATTGCCAGATACGTCGCCTGTCTGATGATGCTTATCCAGGCGATCGGCGATCTGGTGACGACCGCGCAGCTGGCGATCGAGAACCATTATTATCTCAGGCGGTATTTCTCTTATTTCGATATTCCAAACAACATGTATCAGGGCTCGCTTACCGTTGAAAAACGCGACGATAACGAGTACGATATCGAATTCCGCGACGTTTCGTTCCGGTATCCGAACACGGATTGTTACGCACTGCGGCATGTAAACCTGAAATTCAGGATCGGCGAAAAGCTGGCGATTGTCGGGATGAACGGCTCGGGCAAGACGACGTTTATCAAACTTCTCTGCCGGCTGTACGATCCGACAGAGGGAGAGATTCTTCTCAACGGCGTGAATATCAGGAAATATGATTACGACGAGTATATGTCCATTTTTTCCGTCGTCTTTCAGGATTTCCGGCTCTTTTCCTTCCAGCTGGGGCAGGTTGTCGCCTCGGGAGACACGTTCGACCCGGCGCGGGCGAAGGAATGCCTTGAAAAAGCGAACTTCGGCGACCGGCTGCGATCGCTGCCGGACGGACTGCGCACATATCTTTATAAAAACTACGACGAGCATGGCGTAGAGGTATCCGGCGGCGAAGCGCAGAAGATCGCGCTGGCCCGCGCGCTTTATAAAGACGCGCCGTTTATTCTGCTCGACGAGCCGACGGCGGCGCTCGATCCGGTGTCCGAATATGAGGTGTATTCGAACTTTAACGCTATCTCGGGCGATAAAACGGCCGTGTATATCAGTCACCGGCTTGCCTCCTGCCGTTTTTGCGATAAAATTGCCGTTTTCAACGACGGCTGCGTCGTGCAGACAGGAACGCACGAGCAGCTGCTGGCCGACGAAAACGGCAAATATGCGGAGCTGTGGAACGCACAGGCGCAGTATTATGTTTGAAAAAAACAAAGCGTGAACAAATTCGCGTTCAGACGGCTTTTCCGGAGGCAGGGACAAGAGTGGGAGGAACCTTCTTTCTTCTGAAAGAAGGTTCCTCTCTTTTTTGAAAAAGCTCTCCCTGAATTTACTTTTCAAATTCTTTTGCAATGTCTTCCAACAGTTTGCGGATGGGCAGGTGCTGCGGGCAGGCCTTTTCGCATTTGCCGCATTTGATGCAGTCGGACGCGCGGCCGCCCGTCGCGGTGTGAATGCCGTAGTAATAGTTCGTGTTCCAGTCGTGATACTGCTGCCTGGTGTTCATCACGGCAAAAAGATCGGGGATGGAGATATGCCTGGGGCAGCCGTCGGTGCAGTAGCGGCAGGCTGTGCAGGGAATCAGGTGCAGGCCGTGGAAAATCCGCTGCACCTTTTCGACCGCGGCAAGCTCCGCTTCGTTCAGCGGCTTGAAATCCTTCATGTAGCTGAGGTTGTCCCGCATCTGCTCCAGGCTGCTCATGCCGGAGAGCACCATCATCATGCCCGGGAAACCGGCGGCAAAGCGGATGGCATAGCTGGCGGCGCTGCCGCCATGGAGCGCGTTGAGCACGTCCATTGCGTCCTGCGGCAGGTTGACCAGGTTGCCGCCCTTGACCGGTTCCATGACGAGCACGGGCTTGTTGTGTTTGCGGCAGACCTCGTAGCATTTGCGGCTCTGTACGGCCGGATCGTCGTAATCGACGTAGTTAAACTGAATCTGCACGACTTCGATTTGAGGGTATTCGGTCAGAATCTGTTCGAGCACGTCCGCCGTATCGTGGAAGGAAATGCCGACGTGACGCACTTTGCCTTCGGCTTTCAGCGCGAAAGCCGTTTCATAGGCGCGGCAGGCTTTGAACTTCTGGAATTCGTTTGCGTTCTGCGCGTGCATGAGATAAAAATCGAAATAATCAACGCCGCAGGCGGCCAGCTGCTGCGCGAAAAGCGGGCGAATCTCCTCCTCGCTCTTGAAGAAACCGCCGGTCAGCTTGTTGGTGAGGATGTACTGATCGCGGGGGTAACGGCTGGTCAGACAGGCTTTGAGCACGGTTTCGCTTTTGCCCTGAATGTAGCCATGCGCGGTGTCAAAATAGTTGAAGCCTTCAGCGAGAAAGGTATCGACCATCTGCCGGGTCTGGTCGAGATCGACCTCGCTGCCCTTCATCGGCAGGCGCATTGCGCCGAAACCGAAATTCTTTTTGATTCCATCCATTTTTCATCTATCCTTTCGTTTTTTATTTTCCGCTGAAAACGGGGAAGAAACTGTATTCGCCGTAATCTTTGATCCTGTCGATGTGCTTGAGGGTTTCCAGATCCGCGGCGCTGATTTCAAAATCGACGGCTGCGTTTGCCTGCATGTGTGCGGGGTTGCCCGTCTTCGGGAGCGCGACCATGCCCAGCTGCAGCACGTAGCGCACGCAAAGCTGCGCCGGGGTTACGCCGCAGCGTTCCGCCATGCGGACGACCCCGGCGTTTTTGAGCGCTTCGCCGTGCGCGATGGGGGAATACGCTTCGCAGAGAACGTCGTTTTTCCGGCAGAAATCGATCAGCTTCAGCGGCGTGTTGGCGATGTGCGTGAGAATCTGGTTGACCATCGGCCGGATCGTGCATGCGGCAAGAAGGTTTTCAAGATCGTCCGTCAGGAAGTTGGAAACGCCGATCGCGCGCAGCTTCCCGGCCCTGTACGCATCCTCGAGCGCGCGCCAGACCTCGCGGTTTTCGTCGAAGTAGCGCTTTTCGCCGCGGAATTCCGCCCAAGGCTGCGGGCTGTGAATAATCATCAGGTCAATATAGTCCAGTCCCATTTTGCGAAGGCTTTCGTCGATCGACTGCGCGGCGGAGGCGTACGTTTTGTTTTCCGCGGCGACTTTGGAGGTGATAAACAGCGCTTCGCGCTTCAGACCGCAGCTGCGCGCGCCGCGTCCCACGCCCGCTTCGTTGCCATAGGCCTGCGCCGTGTCGATCAGGCGATAGCCGAGCGCGACGGCCTGCCGGACGGCTTCGTCCGCCTG
>CAKTTL010000027.1 GCA_934615235.1 uncultured Clostridia bacterium | reverse complement strand
TTCTGGAGAAAGAAGGTTCCTCCCCCAGACCCCCTCCTCTAAGAAAGCCGCTTTTATCCGCATAAAAGAAACACGCGCATCCGCCGCCCCCTTCGGGCGGCGGATGCGCGCATAAGCGGCTTTCTCAGGAAAGGGCCTGGGGAAACCCCTCTTTCTTCTGAAAGAGGGGTTTCCCCAGCGTTCTCTCCCCTCCTTACAGTTCCGTCATCGTCGAGCGGATCTTTTTGAAGACGTTCTCATAGTCCGAGTTGTATTCGGCGGGGCAGATGTAGCGGATCTGGTAGAGCTTTCTGTTCTTGGGCACGATGAGGATGCGGCCGCGGGTCTTAAGCGGCTCCTCGCCCTCAGCGAGCTCCATGGAGATCCAGTAGGTAACGTAGGTGCCCTGTTCGCCGAGCATTTTGTTGCTGGCCTTGGAGGAAACGTCCAGGCTCGGGTAGCTCGAACGGATCTGGGAGATTACGCTGTCCAGCTCGGCCGTCGCGTCCTCGAGGGACTGCGTGCCGGAGTAGGTGTTCACCACGATCGTCACGGAGCTGGCGAAGCCGTCGTGCGCTTCGCTGTCCGGCTCGGTGAAAACGAGCGCGTTGCTGTTGCCTTCGATCTGCGAGGCGACCCACGAGGCGGGAATATTGAAGGAAATGCCCAGCTGCTGCGAGGTATATTCGACGTAGTTGAAAACAAGCGGCGGGCGCGTCGGCTCGTCGATAGGGTGAATGAGCAGCGGGGTCGCGCCGCCTTCGGGCATTTCAACGTCAGCCGCAAGCGTGCGCGGGGTGATGGTCGGCTCGGGCGTGTAAGGCTTTTCGGTGGGCGCGGGCGTCGGCGTGGGCGCTTCGGTAGGCGCTTCCGTCGGCTCGGCGCCGCCCTGGAACACGGCGCAGCCGCTCGCCGTCAGCAGGATTGCCAGCAGCAGCGCGAGAACCTTCGCAAATCGTTTCATATTAAAGCCTCCTTCGGGATATGCTTCATACAATACTCATATTGTAACAGATTCGTAACGCTCCGTCAATGAAATTGCCTGAAAAAAGACATTTAATCGTCGGATAAATCGCCGCCCGCGCGCTCGAGCGCCGCGCGAGCCGTTTCATAGCTGTAACCGCGCCGGACGAGCGCCTGCAGGACGCGGCGCTTTTCCTCGGGGGTATCGTTTTTGAGCCGCTTCGCGGCAAAGGAGGCTGCCGCCTCGAGCGAATCGTCCTCGTCGAGCGAATCGATGGCGGCCTGCGCGTCTTCGCTGGATACGCCCTTGCGGCGCAGCTCCTGACGCAGGCGGTACGGCCCGACGCCGCGCTTTGCGCGCGTCAAAACCCAGCTCTCGGCATAGGAGACGTCGTCGATGAGCCTGTATTTGGCAAGCGTTTCCATCACGTAGGCGACGGCGCGCTCGGAATAGCCGGCGCGCGCGAGCTTGTCGGCGATTTCCTTTTCGGTATGCGCGCGCGCGGCCAGAGAGCGGAACGCGCGATCGAGCGCACGCTGTTTTTCTTCGTCAAACGATTGCATAACGGCCTCCTTTGCGGGGAAAAATTGCATTGCACCCAATTAACGATTGAAAGGAGAAAAAACATGCAGAATTGTTTCACCAGCAAGGATCTGAGCATTCTTGAGGATCAGCTCAGCCATGAGGCCATCGCCAACCACAAGGCCGCCGCCTACGCCGAATCGCTGCAGGACCCGCAGCTGCGCGCGCTGGCCGGTACGCTTGCCGCGCATCACAAGCAGCGCTACGAAGCGCTGTTTAATTTCCTGAACGGCCAGCAGTAATTGCAAGGAGGAGACGATTATGGCAAACCAGAACGGCAATAACGCCTGTGCCCAGTGGGACGACCGCTGCATGATGACCGACCTGCTCGACACAGCCAAGCACATCACCGAAGTATACGGCGCGTATGTGTGCGAGGGCAGCAGCGACACCCTCCGCCAGGTGCTCCAGAACAACATGGACGCGACCGCGAACGACCAGTTCCAGATTTTCCAGCAGATGCAGCAGCGCGGCTGGTACCAGACCAAGGCCGCTCAGCAGCAGGACGTGCAGCAGGCCAAGCAGAAGTTTGCTCAGCAGAAGCAGCAGCTGATGTGATGCGAGGGGGGGGAACGCCAGGGGGAAAACCTTCTTTCAGGAGAAAGAAGGTTTTCCCCTTGGCCCCCCTTTCGAAGAAAGCCGTTTTCGCCGTCCGCCCCTCAAAGGGAGGGGCGGGCGGCGTAGCGGGACTGCGGGGGATGATTTGCGTTTGTTCCGCCGAAAACGTTACATTCGGCGGCTTTTTTATTCAACGATGTTGCTGGTGATGTAATCGACGCCCCAGTCGGCCATGCGGCGGCAATCCTCGAGCGTGTCGACGGTCCAGACGTTGACCTTGATCCGGGCGTTATGGCAGGCGGTAACGAATTCCGGCGTCAGGGCTTTATACCAGATATCGAGGTCGAGGCGGTTGGCTCTGAGCGTATCCAGCAGCGCGTTATCGATCTTGCTGACGAGATACTGCGCGGGCTGCTCGGGCAGCGCCTCGCGCAGGGTGAGCAGGTTAGGCAGGTCGAAGGAGATGAAAATCGTATGATCGAGCCAGCCGTCTTCGCGGATGGCTTTGACGATTTTGCGAATCGCTTCGGGCGGCATATGGTTTTTAAGCTCCAGCACGCTGATTTTTTCATATTTTTTGCAGATGCCGGTATACTCGGAAAGCTCCGGCATAAGGAGATCGGCGCGGCCGCGCCGTCCGTCCGTATCGAGCAGGCGGATCCGGCGCAGCGTTTCGAAGGCTGTTTGTTCAACGGTGTATAGTTCGCCGGAAACGCGCAGCGTGTCGTCGTCGTGGATGACGATGAATTTCCCGTCGGCAGTCAGGTGTACGTCGGTTTCGACGCCGAAATAGGAGCGGTTGCCCGCAGCGACGAAAGCGGAGCAGGTGTTTTCCTTTTCCAGCCCGCTTACGCCGCGGTGGGCGATCATCCGCGGTTTGGGGGCGGGCAGATGGAGCGTGTCTTTCATCATAAATCGATTACCTCCGTTTTTTATGGCGCGGCTTTTTTTGCGGCCTCGACAAGCGGAGCGGTGTCCTCGCCCGCGGCCTGATAGGCCTCCTGCATGATGGTATAATCGAGGAAGCCGGGGCGGCCCTTCGTCTGGCCTGGCGTGGTGACGTAGACGAGTACGGGCAGGTTCATGCCGCCGACGTTCATCGAGCGGATCTCACGCCTGGCGGCGGTCGGTCCGCCGATCGCGCTGTCGAGCGCGTCGATTTCCGTCTCCGGCAGCGACCAGACGCGCCCGGGCACGCTCGCGCCCTCGCGCGGCTCGATGCCGGGTTTCGCC
The DNA here is from genome assembly GCA_934615235.1 of uncultured Clostridia bacterium. Classification (GTDB taxonomy): domain Bacteria; phylum Bacillota; class Clostridia; order Christensenellales; family Aristaeellaceae; genus Aphodomonas. The sequence goes on along the minus strand of CAKTTL010000027.1, from coordinate 27,199 downwards.
GCGCCGTCGCGGCCGATGAAGCACAGCGCGTAGCCGCCCAGCCGGGCAAGCCCGGCCATGCGGGCGTTCGGGAACGCGCGGAGCATTTCGTCCTCGCTCATGTGTTCGCCATAGGCGAAATAGAGAAGGTTACGGGTTCCTTCCTGCATATTGCCTCCAAAAAGTCAAAATCAGATGACGAGCATTTTTTCCGTCAGATCGCGGCAGGCGGCGCGGCAGGCGGCGTTTTCGCAGCCGAGCGCCCAAAGGTCGGTTGCGCGCGTTTCGAGCGCAAAGGTTTCGCCGCCGATTTCGCGCAGGCGCGCTCCGCGCGTTTCCACCGGGATTTTTGCGCGGCGGGTCACGGCGTGCAGAAGCTCCGACGCCTCGCGCCGGAAGCCGAGAAGCCGTGCGTAGGGCGGCTGCGGCACGGCGGCGCAGAGCGCTTTATCCATGCCGAGGAGCGCCTGCGTCATCGCGCGCGAAAGCCTTGCGCGCGTATAGCGTTTGCATTTGGCCGCGCAGAGCGCGTCCTCTCGCGTGCCGCAAGCCTGCGCGGCGCGCAGGAGCCGGTTTTCAAGTCCCTCACTCACTTCCGGGATTCGTTCGATTTCCTCCGCGCGCATCAGCCGCAGGCGGCCGAGCGTGAGCGCGTCCAGCCCGCCGGGCGCCTGATACGCCCCGCGCGCTGTCTCGCGCGCGAGCACGGCGTGAGCGGCTTCGGGCATGGAATCCGCGCAGGGGTCGCCGCGGCGCATCGCCTGGCGGATGGCTGTGGCGGAAGCAAGTGTGCCCATTTGCGCGTCGTGATACCCGCCGCCCTCGCGGCGCAGCGTGACGGGGCGCACGGCGGTTTTTTTCAGCGCGCGCAGGTATTCGACGGCCAGCGTGTCGTTCGGCGGCAGAATGGCGCCGCGCGCCCGGGCGAACGACTCGCCGCGCGCAAGGCCCGCGCGCAGCGCGTCCGCGTCGAGTTCGGCCTCCGCGGCCGTCCGCAGGGGAGCGAGCGCGCCCGTTTCGCTGCCGAAGCCGAGCCACTCCGCGCCCAGCGCCGCAAGCAGCCGCACGCCGCCCTGCGCGAAATGCGCCGCGTCGCGCACGGCGAACAGCGCGGGCAGCTCGAACACGAGATCCGCGCCGCAGCGCAGCGCCATTTCCGCCCGCGCCCATTTCGACACGATCGCCGCCTCGCCGCGCTGCGTGAACGAACCGCTCATCGCGCAGACGACGCCGTCGCACCCCGTGCGCTCCCGCAGGAGGCGCAGAAGGCGCGCGTGCCCATTATGAAAGGGATCAAATTCGCAGATAACGCCCAGCAGGCGAGGCTCACCGTTCAATGTATGTTCTCCGAAAAAAGGAAATGATGGTTAGGGCGTATCTGAAAAATTCCCTGAGACTCCATCACGGCGTCTTTTCCGCCATTTCAGCGTCGGGAAATCTCGATTTAGCGCCGCTAAACCTTCGATTTCCCTCTTTGAACTGACGAAAAATCCGCTCGTGCTGTCGCCTCTTCCTTTTTCAGATACACCCTAGCAGCACGCTTATCGTATCACATTTTTTCGCCGCGCGCAAGAAATCCGCGCGTTTCGATTGCATTCAATCGATAAATCAAGTATAATAACAAAGTATGGAACCTGAAAACTGGAGTAACAGGCTTACAAATATATGGGGAGGTTTTTCTGTTATGAGCGCTATTGAAAAAATCCGTGAAAAAGCGAAGCTGGCCAACAAGCATATCGTGCTCGCCGAAGGCACCGAGCCGCGTACTGTCCAGGCCGCCGCGATGATTCGCGACCAGGGCATCGCCCGCCTGACCCTCGTCGGCCCCAGGGCCGAGGTTGAAGCGAAGGCCGCCGAGTTCGGCGTTTCGCTCGAGGGGATCGAAATCGCCGATCCCGCGACCGACGCGCGCACCGAAAAATACGCCGACAAACTCTATGAGCTGCGCAAGGCCAAGGGCATGACGCTCGAACAGGCGAAGGACCTGGTGACCAAGAACACGCTGTACTTCGGCACGATGATGCTGAAGATGGACGACGCGGACGGCCTCGTCGCCGGCGCGATCAACTCCACCGGCAACGTGCTGCGCCCGGCGCTGCAGATCATCAAAACGGCCCCCGGCATCTCGGTCGTTTCTTCCTGCTTCATCATGGAAAGCCCGAAGACCGAATACGGCGACAACGGCCTGCTCGTCTTCGGCGACTGCGCCGTGATCCCGAACCCGACGGCGGACGAGCTGGCGGCCATCGCCGTGGCCAGCGCCGGCACGGCCAAGAAGCTGCTGGGCATGGAGCCGCGCGTCGCGATGCTTTCCTTCTCCACCAAGGGCAGCGCCAAGCACGATAACGTGACCAAGGTGCAGGAAGCCACCGCGAAGGTGCACGAAATCGCGCCCGAACTAAACGTGGACGGCGAACTGCAGGCGGACGCGGCGCTCGTGCCTTCCGTCGGCGCGCTGAAGGCCCCCGGCAGCGAAGTGGCGGGTCATGCCAACGTGCTCGTCTTCCCCGACCTGCAGGCCGGCAACATCGGTTACAAGCTCGTGCAGCGCTTCGGCGGCGCTTCCGCCATCGGCCCGATCATCCAGGGCCTTGCCAAGCCGGTTAACGACCTCTCCCGCGGCTGCTCCGTGCAGGACGTGGTGGACGTCGTGGCCGTCGTCGCGGTGAACGCGGCGGGCTGATCGTCTGCTTTTTGCCGCGCAGGGCGCGGCTGAAACAAACCGCCCCTGCGCGTTTGATTTTATACGTCCCCAAGGAGGAAATTGCATGAATATTCTGGTTATCAACGCGGGCAGCTCGTCTTTGAAATATCAGCTGATCGACATGGACAACGAGAAGCTGCTGGCCAAGGGCCTTGTCGAGCGCATCGGCTTTACCGGCTTCGACGTGGACAACTTCTCTCAGAAGGTCGGCGAGAAGAAGGTTTCGCTGCATAAGATCCTCAAGGACCATAAGGAAGCCTTCGAGCTGGTTATTAAAGAGCTGACCGATCCCGAGCATGGCGCGATCAAGGACATGAGCTCCATCGGCGCGGTCGGCCATCGCGTGCTGCACGGCGGCGCGGACTTCACCGAGTCCGTGCTCATCGAAGCGCCGGTTCTCAAGGCGATCGAGGACAACATCCCCCTCGGCCCGCTCCATAACCCGGCCAACCTCACCGGCATCCTCGCCTGCCGCGAGATTATGCCCGACGTGCCCATGGTCGCCGTTTTCGATACCGCGTTCCATCAGACGATGCCCCGCAAGGCGTATCTGTACGGCGTCGATTACAAATACTATGAGAAGTACAAGATCCGCCGCTACGGCTTCCACGGGACGAGCCACCGCTTCGTTTCCGCCGAGGTTGCCAGAATGCTCGGACGGGACGATCTGAAAATGGTCATCTGTCACCTGGGCAACGGTTCCTCGATGAGCGCCGTCGTCAACGGCAAATGCGTCGATACTTCGATGGGCCTGACGCCTCTTGAGGGCCTGCTCATGGGCACCCGCTCCGGCGACCTCGATCCCGCCATCGTCGGCACGATCGCCGAGCGCGAGAACCTGACCGCCAGCGAGGTTGTGACCGCGCTGAACAAGAAGAGCGGCTTCATCGGCCTGTCCGGCGGTCTCTCCAACGACTGGCGCGACATCAACGCCGCCGCCAAGGCCGGCGACGAGCGCGGCCAGCGCACCGCCGAGGTGTGGAGCTATCGCATCCGTAAGTACATCGGCGCGTACGCCGCGGCGATGAACGGCCTGGACGTCGTTGTGTTCACCGCCGGCATCGGCGAGAACAGCTGCGACGCGCGCAAGTACGTGCTCACCGATTGCGACTGGCTCGGCATCAAGCTCGACGACAAGCGCAACGAAGCGAACGAGACCGTTATCAGCACCGACGACAGCAAGGTGAAGGTGCTCGTCGTGCCGACGAACGAGGAACTGGCCATCGCGCGCGATACGTTGGAAATCGTCTCGAAGCTGTAATAAAATAAACCTTGACAAAGCAGCGTCCGTGAGATACAATATCTTGCGGTTCGCGTAAGAGGATTTGCGATGTTAAATGTTTCCAAGGCTCTCATGTATGAGGGCGAGGAGTTCCCTTTTGAGGCGGACGTCGAGCTGGAGGATACGCTCCTGCTGGGCGATCCCGTCGTTTTCCCGGGCACGGCGCATCTGGCCGGCCAGGTGAAGGCGATCGGCGATTCTGTACAGGTTCGCGGCGAGATGGAATTTACGGCCAGCGCGCGCTGCGCGCTCTGCCTGAAGGAAGCCTCTCGGGCGATGAAAACCACGTTCGACGCGGTTTTTGCGCTCGCTCCCAATCCGGACAACCCGGATCTTTACCTCTATGAGGGCAAGGAGCTGGATTTGACGGATATGGCGACGGATGCGGCGACGCTCGCGCTGCCGATGCAGTGGCGCTGCCGTCCGGATTGCAAAGGCCTCTGCCCTGTATGCGGGGCGGACCGAAATTTGACATCGTGTTCATGCCGCCAGGATTCCGGCAAGGAAAACCCGTTCGCGGTATTGCAACAGTTGATGACCGAGGATGAAAGCGAGGTGTAACTATGGCCCTTCCGAAAGGAAAAATTTCCAAAGCGAGAAAGAACGCCCGTCGGGCGAACTGGAAAATCAGCGCTCCCAGCATTGTGAAATGCCCGCGCTGCCAGAAGATGAAGCTCGCACATCGTGTCTGCAAGAATTGCGGTTATTATGACGGTCGCGACGTCCTTGGCATCAGCGAGGATAGCAAGCAGAAAAACGCGTAAGTTGCATGAAATGAACCCGCCTGTAAAAGGGCGGGTTTTTCATTTCCGGGAAAGCGTTCGGACGTTGACAGCGGGAGAGGCGCGTGATAAGATACGGAAGCGCTAACCGTTGCTCTCCGCAAAGCGGAGGTAATCCGATGAATGGTTAGATGCCGGAATGTTTCCCTGCATTTTTTGCAGGGTTTTTTTTGGAAAGATTTCGAGATGAGACGTCGAATAATCAAAGCAACAAAATGCAAACATGAACGGTTAAATATATATGAAACATTCAAATCGCTGCTTCTACAAGATCGTCGCAAAAACCAATCGCAACGCCCCGGACGAATATCTTCCCCTCTGGATGCATGCGAGAGATACGGCCGCGGTCACGCAATATCTGATGGATCACTGGGTGGCGGAAAGCGTCGTCCGCGTTACAGGGTTGAACCGAAAGGACCTGTGCAAGCTGACGACGTTTATTAGCATGATTCACGACGTCGGGAAGGCCACAAATTCTTTTCAAATGCAAATTCGAGAATGCTTCCCACAGGTTGAGGAGATGGCAGCGCCGCTGACGCTTCGCGTGCCGGATTCATCCGGCGACGCGTATCGTCATCATACGCTGACCGGGGCGGCGATTCTGAACGAGCTGGGCGTGCGGGATTACATCGTTTCCATTGTCGGCGCGCACCATGGGAAAACGATGGACAAGCCTGATTTCAGAGCAATTATGGGCGCAGAAGGCAATTTCTATGGAAAAACGGCGGATAAACCATTATGGCGGTCGCTCTGGAAGGAATACCTGGAAGAGGCGATGGAACAGGCGGGATATGCGTCTCTGGAGGAAATTCCGGGGGAGATGAGCAAACCCGCGCAGATCCTTCTCGTGGCGCTTTTGATCGTCTCCGACTGGATCGCAAGCAGCACGACCTTCTTTCCGTTGATCGACGAGGAACATATCCCGGATGAAAGCGCGTATCCCGGCCGCGCGAAGCGCGCAATGGAAAAGATGGAGTTTTCGGGGAAATGGACGCCAAACGACAGTTGGCAGTACGAGGATCTCTACAAAGAAAGATTCGACTATGACGCGAACGCGGTGCAGCAGACTGTGGCGCAAATCGCCGGGGAGGCGGAACAGCCGGGGCTTTTCATCCTGGAAGCGCCTATGGGCGTGGGAAAAACCGAGGCTGCGCTGGTTGCGGGCGAGATTCTGGCGGAACGCATGCGAGAAAGCGAGCTTGCGTTCTTCCTGCCCTCGCAGGCGACGGCGAACGCCATGTTTGAGCGAATTGTGGCCTCGATCCAGTGCTTCCTGAAGGAGGCGCAGTCCTGGGATGAAGACACCGCCTGCGGCGAAGGTTCGCTGTCCATTACCCTCTCTCATGGCAAAGCGAAGCTGAACGAGACTTTTACGCAGCTGGTGCAGGGCAATTTTCCGTCCCTTGACGATGGCGCGGAGGGCCTCGCGACCAATGCGTTTTTTATGGGGCGCAAAACGCAGCTGCTGGCGAATTTCGTGGTGGGTACGGTTGATCAGCTGCTCCTCGCCGCGCTGCGCCAGAAACACCTGATGCTCCGGCATTTGGGCCTTGCGGGCAAAACGGTCATTGTCGACGAGGTGCATGCCTACGACGCGTATATGACCTGCTACATGACGCGCATGCTGAGCTGGCTGGCCGCGTATCGAACGCCGGTGATCCTCCTTTCGGCGACGCTGCCCGGCAAAAGGCGCGCGGAGCTTGTCAGCGCGTATCTGGGAGAGGAGAATTTTCCGGGCAGAGAAGCGCTGGAAAAGGAAAGCCCCTATCCGCTTTTGACATGGACGGACGGGCAGACGATGCACACGAAGCAGATCGCTATGGAGAAGAAGGCGACGGACGTGCGCATCCTGCGCGGCGGCGACGAAGCGGTAATTCCGTTCCTGCGGCAGCGGCTGCAATCGGGCGGCTGCGCCGCGGTGATCGTCAACACGGTTCGCCGCGCGCAGCAGCTGACAGAGGAGCTTGCGAAAGCGTTCCCTGCGCCGCAATACACGGTTTTGCTCGATCATGCGCAGTTTGTTATGCCGGATCGTATTCGGCAGGAAAAGGAAATTATGGCGCGGATGGGAAAACGCTCCATGCCGGAGCAGCGGTCGGGGCTGATTGTCGTTGGGAGCCAGGTGCTCGAGCAGTCTCTGGATTACGACGCGGATGTGATGATTACCGACCTGTGCCCGATGGATCTGCTCTTCCAGCGGTTAGGGCGTTTGCACCGCCACAGGGATCGTTTGCGCCCCGAACCCGTGCGGCAGGCGACCTGCCTGGTGCTCGGCACGGATACGCTGGAGGAGGGGGCGAAGGCGATTTACGGCGAATACCTGCTGACGAAGACGGCGGCGCTGCTGCCGGAGACGCTTCGCCTTCCGGATGATATTTCCCCGCTTGTGCAGCGCGCATACAGCGCGGATTGTGAGAAAATAAGCGAAAAACATGCAGAAATAGAGAAATTATTGGAGAAATATAACGAACACACGACGAATCAAGCGAGAAGAGCGAACGGAAACTGCATCTCAAAAGCACAGCGAAAACAGGGAAGCAGCAAATCTGCACGATTGATCGACGGATTGACGAACCGCGAGATCGATTGTAATGAAGCGCAGGAACGGGCAGCCGTTCGGGACGGCGACGCGTCGTTTGAAGTGCTGCTGCTGCAATACGGTGAGGACGGGCTGCTGCATACGGTTCGCCCGCAGGAAGAGCCGCTGAGCGTCGGTCCCGGCGCAATGCCGTCGATGGAAGAAGCGCAGATCATCCTGCGGCAGAGCCTGCGGCTTCCGCACAGGTTCAGCATGCCAAGGCTTGAAAAAATGGTGATCGACGAACTCGAGGGGCTGAGAGGCGGAACGCTGCAGGAGTGGATGAAATCGCCGGTGATTGGGAGAGAGCTGTTTTTGCTGCTGGATCGGGAAGGGGAAACCATGCTCGCGGGCACGCGCCTGCATTATGACGGCATGTACGGCTTGCGTATGGAACAGGAGGATGAGGATGGCGGAGAAGGAGTTTAATCTGCTGGACGAACCGTGGATTCGGGTAATGCTGCCGGATTGCGCAGTTCGCGAGGTATCGCTGCTCGAAGCGCTGACGCAGGCGCACGCCTTCAGCGCGCTGGCGGGCGAGCTGCCCACGCAGGATATGGCGATTCTGCGCGTGCTGCTGGCTGTGCTGCATACGGTCTTTTCCCGGACGGATGCGGACGGAAGGCCGCGCCCTGTCGAGGATAAAGACGACGCTTTGGAACGCTGGCAGGCGCTGTGGGCGCTTCGCCGTTTTCCGGAAGAGCCGGTTCGGGCGTATCTGAAAAAATGGCGGGAGCGATTTTATCTCTTCCATCCGGAGCGGCCGTTTTATCAGGTCGCGCAGGCGGCGAACGGAACGGAGTTCACGGCCGCGAAGCTGAACGGCGCGATCTCGGAGAGCAGCAACAAAATCCGGCTTTTCCCGATGCGCGCGGGCGCAGAGAAAAACCGTCTGTCCTATGCGGAGGCTGCGAGATGGCTGATTTACCTCAATGGATTCGATGATACGTCGGCAAAGCCGAAGCAGAAGAATCTGCCTTCTCCCGGCGCAGGCTGGCTGGGCAAGCTGGGGCTGATCGCCGCGCAGGGGGAGAACCTCTTCGAGACGCTGATGCTCAACCTGGTGATGCTCAGCGACCAGGACGAGCCGTGGGGCGAGAATCGCCCCGTCTGGGAGCTGGAGCGGCCGCGAACGCAGGAGCGCTGCGAGATCTCCATGCCCGACAATCAGGCGGAACTGCTGACGCTGCAATCCCGGCGGCTGCTTCTGCAGCGCGAGGAAAAATGGGTGACGGGCTACAGGCTGCTGGGCGGAGACTTTTTCAATAAGGTCAACGCCTATGCGGAGCAGATGACGCTGTGGACGCACGTACCCGGAAAAGGCAGCCAGCCGCCGTATGATCAGCCCCGCCGGCATGATCCGGGCAGGCAAATCTGGCGAGAATTCCCCGCGATTGCCGGCGGCAACCCGAATGGCGACAAAAAGGCGGACGGCCGCGTTCCGGGCGTCGTTTACTGGCAGAAAACGCTTCAGTATGAGGAGAAGCTGGAACAGACGCGCATGGCGCGGTTCAAAATCGCGGGCGTGCAGTTCGGAGACAAGGATTTCTTTGTTACAGACGCCTTCAGCGACGAACTCAGCTTTCACCTGAACCTGCTCGGCGAAGCGGGCCGGGACTGGCTGGATAAAATCGAGGCGGAGATTTTGCAGACGGACAGGGTGGCGACCGCTGTGACGCTGTTGGGCAGGAACCTGGAAAAGGCGGCGGGCGGCGATGGAGCGGCTCAGGGCGAAAAGATGAAGGAACAGTTTTACGGCCGCGTGGACGTGCCATTTCGCAGGTTCCTGGAATCTGTCGACCCGGCGGATGATTATGAAACCAAGATCGCACGGCTGACCGCGTGGCGCGAGGAAGAATACCGCATTGCTCGCAGGCTTGGCGACGAGGCCGTCGCGCAGGCCGGTCAGGCCGCTTTCGTGGGCAGGATGCTCAAGGAGAAAATCAGGGGGAAGGAAGAGGAGCGCCATTACAGCGCGCCCGAAGCCTGCAACCAGTTTATACGACAGCTCAACCGCGAGCTGAAATAAAGACAAAGGAGTGAGACGATGGAGTCCATGCAGCGGCAGATTGAGGACTACATGCGGCGCAGGCTGAGCGATTTTGCATCCGACCCGAACGAGGGGCGCGTCCGGGCGCAGCTGGCGACGCTCCGGCGCGGCATCGGCAGAAAACCGGGCGACATGCCGGATTTGTGGGGGCTTCTCTTTGCGGACATGCCGGAAGAAATGATGAGCCGCACGGCTGAACCGACGGCGGCCGAGTGGGCGGCCTATACGGCGCTGACCCTGTATGCGACGCATCAGCAGGGGACGGAAATAAACAGGCAGAACATGCACACCGGCCAGGACGCCGGCAGACTGGGAAAGGCCGTCGCCAGGCTGGTTAAAAATGCGGACGACCGGGAGCGCATCGCGAGAAGGTTCAACGCCTTTGCAACAGCGAGCGACATGACGGAAGCGGCGCATCACCTGCGCGGGTTGATTCAGCTGCTGCGGGCGGAGGAAATTCCGCTGAATTATATCAGGCTTGCAGGCGATTTATACCGTTTCCAGAATCCCGAATACGCGCCCGATGTGAGACTTTCCTGGGGACAGGACTTTTATTGGAGAAAACCGGACGAAACAGACGACGAACAGGAAGGACAGGTGGACAGTCATGCGTAAAAACGTTTTCATCGATCTTCATGTGTTGGAAACCGTTCCCCCGAGCTGCGTGAACCGGGACGATACGGGAAGCCCGAAAACGGCCGTTTACGGCGGCGCGGTGCGCGCGCGTTTCGTCTCAGTGCTGGAAGCATGCCGTGCGTGAAAGCTTCCAGCGGATGCTGCCGCAGGAGGACGTCGGCCTTCGGACGAAGATGTTCATGAGCTGCTGACGCAGGCGATTCTGGCGCGCGACCCGCAGGCTAAGGCGGAAAAACTGGCTGAAGAAGCGCTGAAGGCGGCGGGCATTTCGCTCAAGGAAGACAACAGGGAAGAGAAGAAAGCGAAGGAGACTGAGAAGAGCGAGAAAAAGACCGGCGCGCTGTTTTTCATCAGTCAGGGCCAGATTGACGCGCTGGCCGAGCTGGCGGTAAGCGGCGAAAAACTGGAGAAAAAGGCGTGTCAGGCCGCGCTGAAGGCCGCGCCCGCCGTGGATATCGCGCTTTTCGGCCGCATGGTGGCAGATGATCCTTCGCTCAACTTTGACGCGGCGGCGCAGGTTGCGCACGCCATTTCAACGCACACCGTCCATAACGAATACGACTATTTTACCGCCGTAGACGACTGCGCGCCCGAGGATAACGCGGGAGCCGGCCATCTGGGTACGGTGGAATATAACTCCGCAACGCTGTACCGGTACGCGACGATTCACGTGACGGAATTGCAGCGGCTGCTGGGCGACCGCACGCCGGAAGCGGTGCGGGCGTTTATCGAGGCTTTCATTCGCAGCATGCCTACGGGTAAAATCAACACCTTTGCCAACAACGTGCTGCCCAACGCCGTCTATGTAACCATCCGCTGCGATCAGCCGGTGAACCTGGTAGGCGCTTTCGAAGCGCCTGTGCAGGCCGGAAACGGCGGCTATGTGAAAGCCTCGATGGAGGCGCTGGTGAAGCATGCAAAGAGCGTTACCCGTGATTTCCTTGGCGAGCCGGAGCGCGCCTTCGCCATCGGAGAAGGAATGGAACCGCTGGCGGAGACCATGCCGCTTTCCGGGCTGCTGGACGCAGTGGAAAGCGCCGTGCAGGAGATCGGAGGCCAGGCATGAATACGCTGCTGCTCCGGTTTGCGGGGCCGATGCAGGCGTGGGGCACGGGCACGCGGTTCGACATATGCAGAACGAATCGCGAGCCGACCAAGAGCGGCGTGGTCGGCCTGCTGGCGGCTGCGCTGGGCTTGCGGCGCGATGCGCCGCTGGACGCGCTTGCGTCGCTGCGCTTTGGCGTGCGCGTGGACCGCGAAGGCGTGGTGCTGCAGGATTATCATATGGTGCGGGGCGAAAAGTCCGCGTATGTTACCAGGCGGTATTATCTCTGCGACGCGGTTTTTCTCGTGGGCGTTTCCGGCGAAGACGAGGCGCTGATGCAGCGGCTGGACGAGGCGGTTCGCCGCCCGGCGTTCCCGCTGTTTCTGGGCCGGCGCTCCTGTCCGCCGGAAGGGCGCGTGTCGCTTGGCCTGCGCGCGGAACCGCTGGAAGACGCGCTGACGCGCGAACCCTGCCTTTTGCCCCAAAACGCCGGCAAGCGCCCCGAAAAGGTGCGCATGGTGCTGGAAGATCCCGACGGTCCCGCGAAACTGGCGGATCTGCCGCTCAGCTTCAGTCCGTTCCGGCGGGAGTACGGCTATCGGGCGGCACGGGAATGCTGGCGGGATACTCCTGCCGCAGAGCACGACCCCATGCGGGAATTGAGGTGAACCGATGTATTTATCGAGAGTGATGCTGGATATAACCAGGCGGGATACGATGCTTGCCTTGCAGAACCCGGCCATGTTCCACGGCGCGGTGGAGCGGGCGTTCGAACCGCGCGCCTGTCGTTCGCTTTGGCGGCTGGATACATTGGGGGAACGCCGTTGCCTGCTGCTGCTCAGCGAAGAAAAGCCGCAGCTGACGGCGCTGGCGGCGCAGTTCGGTACGGAAGAGCCCCCGGAAACACGGGATTACGCCCCTCTGCTGGAGCGAATCGCGGTGGGCAGCCGCTGGCAGTTCCGGCTGCACGCGAACCCGACATACAGCAGCAAAAGCAGGGACGGGCGCGGCAAAGTGCACGCCTGCACGCTCGTGCGCAAACCGGAAAATGCAGGCCCGGCATGCCGGAGCCGAAAACGCAGGTCGGCTGGCTGCTGCATCAGGCGGAGGTTCACGGCTTTGCCGTGCAGGAAGAACAGTTCAACGTGACCGGAATCCGGTGGTATGCATTCACCAAGAAGACGGGGGAGCGCGTCCGGCTGCTGGGCGTTACCTATGAAGGCCTGCTGACCGTTACGGACGTGGAAAAATTCAGGGAGGCGCTGCTCGAAGGCGTCGGCCGCGGCAAGGCCTATGGAATGGGATTGCTGACCGTGATGCGGCCCTGAAAGGAGGATTTCCATGCCGGAAATGCCCGGAATCGTCCAGCCGGATCTGCAGGCGCTGCCGCAGATCCGCGACCGCATGACGTTCCTGTATCTGGAGCATTGCACGCTCAACCGGCAGGACGGAGCGATTACAGTTACGGAGGAACGCGGCTGCGTGCATGTGCCGGCGGCGTCCATCAGCGCGCTGCTTCTGGGCCCTGGCACGCGCATTACGCATCGCGGCATGGAGCTGATCGGCGACAGCGGCGTAACGGTCGTCTGGGTCGGCGAGAACGGCGTGCGCTATTATGCCAGCGGCAGGCCGCTTACGCATCGCGCGGGTTTGCTGATGCGGCAGGCCGCGCTGGTGAGCAATATGCGCAGTCATCTGAGCGTTGCGCGAAAGATGTATCAGATGCGATTTCCGGAGGATGATGTTTCCGGTCTGACCATGCAGCAGCTGAGAGGCCGGGAAGGGGCGCGTGTTCGCCGCATTTACCGCCAGGCGTCGGAAAAGTGGAACATCCCATGGAATGGCAGACAGTACGATCCGGAGGACTACGCTGCCGGGGATCCCGTGAATCAGGCGCTTTCCGCCGGGCATGCCTGCCTGTACGGGCTGGCGCATGCGGTGATCGCAGCGCTGGGGTGCTCGCCGGGGCTTGGGTTTGTCCACGTGGGGCACGAATGTTCCTTTGTATACGACGTGGCGGATTTATACAAGGCGGAGACGACCATACCGATCGCTTTTGAAATTGCGGCGCAGGATGCGCCGGATATCGGGGCTGCCGTCCGCCGCCGCATGCGCGACGAAATGATGAGGCTTCACCTGCTGGAGCGCATGACAAAAGATATTCAGTTTCTGCTCAATGAAGAAGAAACGCCGCTTGAGGCGGACGTTGTCCGACTGTGGGATGAAAGCGGGACGGTGAAAAACGCCACATCCTATGGGAAGGAGGACGCGCCGTGATCGTCGTATCGCTGACAAACTGTCCGCCGCGCTTGCGCGGTGATCTGACCAAATGGCTGATGGAAATCAACGCGGGCGTTTATGTCGGAAATGTGAGCGCACGCGTGCGCGACGAGCTGTGGGACAGAATTTGCGAAAACGTGCGGGACGGGCGCGCGACCATGGTGTTCAGCGCCATGAACGAACAGGGGATGGATCTTCGCGTACATAATACGACCTGGATTCCGATCGATTACGACGGGCTTCAGCTGATGCTGCGGCCGGAAGGGAAGACGATGCAGAAAGATCCCGCGGCGCCGTTAAGCCGCGCTGCGCAGATGCAGAAAGTGCAGCGAATTCGGGCCGCGCAGCAGAAAAAAGCGAAGGAACAGGGCTATGTCGTGGTTGACGTCGAAACGACGGGGCTGCGGGCGGATCAGCACGAAACCATGGAAATCGCGGCGATTCACATCGTGGATCACCAGATTGCGGACAGCTTTTCAGTGCTGATTCGTATTCAACAGCCGGTTCCTGAGACGATCACGCAGCTGACGGGCATAGACGATGAGCTGCTGCGCCGGGAGGGCCGCCCTTTGCAGGAGGCCATGCAGGCGTTTCTGGCTTTTGTGGATACGCGGCGGGTGCTGTGCCACAATGCGGGTTTTGATTACGCGTTTCTAAAGGCGGCGTGCCGAAAGTGTCGTTTGCCGGAATTCAAAAACCCCTACGCGGACACATTGCGAATGGCCGAACGGCAGCTGGACGACGTGGCGGATCACAAGCTGACTACGCTTGCCACGTACTTTGGTCTGGATGTTTCGGGCGCGCATCGCGCGCTGACGGACTGCCGCCTGACGTTTGCAGTGTACGAGAAACTGAATGAAATTCGATGAGCAAGCGGCGAAGGATCGTTGATTTTCTTGGACTTTTTTAGTCTTTTCCCCGCACACGCGGGGGTGATCCCGCCTTGCCGGTCAGCACGTTGCCCGCGGCGGCCTTTTCCCGCCCACGCGGGGGTGATCCCAGGTCTGTCATCGATTCGATCGCCTTCGGGATCTTTTCCCCGCCCACGCAGGGTTAGAGTCCATTCTGAAGTGTCCGAAGGCGAGCGAGAGCCCGAAACCATCTGGAAGATTATCCATAAAGGTTTCTATCTCACGCTTCGAAACACGGAATCAGGCATGCACGCCGACAAGACCGGCGCGTTTCAGGGTCTGAACAAAATTTGCTCCGGCTGCCGATGCGGTGTTGTTTTGCAAATGCGAGGTCTATGTGGTATAGTATATAAAAATATCGTGAAAAAAACTGAAAGGAGCGCCTTATGAGCAAGTATTTCACATACGACGAAAATGGAAAAATGATCTTTTCGGATTTCTCCTGCAACTGCGGCCTCGAACACAGGATACCGACGCAGTCGGTGTATATAAAAAGCGGCCTGCTTGAGAAAATCCCTGAAATGATTCATGAAAAAGAATTGGGAACGCACTGCGTCGTCGTGTGCGACAACAACACGTACAAAGTAGCGGGCAAAAGAGTGATCGAGATCCTGGAAAGAGCCGGCTTCGACGTCATCAGGTGCGTCATTAATCGCGACGGCGAAATGCTGCCGGATGAAACGGCCGTCGGCGAAGTGCTGCTGTCGATCCAGCCGGAAACGGAGTTTCTGGTGAGCGTTGGTTCGGGTTCGGTGACGGATACTACGCGCGTAAACGCGACGAGGACGGGGCTGCCGTTCGTGGCGGTTGCAACTGCGCCGTCGATGGACGGCTATACCTCCGTCGTGTCTCCGCTTGTCTTTCGTAAGGTGAAGATCCACCGCACGGGCGTGTGCCCCGAGATCGTCGTCTGCGATCTGGACGTTCTGGCGACTGCGCCGATGGAGCTGCTGTCCTCGGGCGTCGGAGACGTGTTGGGAAAGTACATTGCCAATGCCGACTGGCGGCTGGGGCAGATTATCAACGGCGAAAAATACTGCCCGACCTGTGCGGGCATGGTGCTGGACGCTGTTTCTCAGCTGATTGAACATGCGGATGAGATCAGCCGAAAGACTCCAGAGGGAATTCAGGCTTTGATCGAAGCGCTGATTATTTCCAGCATGACCATTCTGATCATTGGAAATACGCGCGCGGTGGCGTCCATAGAGCATAATATCGCCCAATTCTGGGAGATGAAACTCATCCAGGAGGGAAAGCCGATCCCGCATCACGGCTCTTCGGTGGGCGTTGCGACGCTTCTGGTTTTGCCGATTTTTAAAAGGTTTGCCGGGGAGAATCTGGAGCGCCTGAATTTGGAAGAAATCAAGCGGAACCGGATTTCTGCGGAAACCCGCGCCAGGCGCGTAAAATATACATACGGCGAAGAGGGCGGGTCGGATATTATTCGGGAAAACCCCGAAGATTTTTTGACCTGGGAAGAACAGCTTCGCAGAATCAACATGGCAAAGGCGCACTTTGCTGAGATCAGAGACGTAATCGATGCGCTGCCGGATGCGGCCGAGCTGGAGAAAGTGATGCGCGTCCTGCATTCGGACATTACGCCGGAGGATGAGCATATTGAGAGCGGACTGTTAAACCTTTCCATGCACGGAACGAAAGATTATCGCACGAGATATACGCTGTTCAAGCTGCTGGAGGAATGCGGCCTTCTGGAAGAGTATCTTGCGGATTATCCTTTTACTTATCCGGTGGGGGAATGATTCGGCTTTGCGAAAGCAAGGGGAAGAATCGATGCACGGTGATGCAGAATGGATTAGGGCGTATCTGAAAAATTCCCTGAGATTCCATCACGGCGGCTTTTCCGTCATTTCTGTGTCGGAAAACCTCGATTTAGCGCCGCTAAACCTTCGGTTTCCCTCCTTGAACTGACGAAAAATCCGCTCATGCTGTCGCCTCTTCCTTTTCGGATACACCCTAAGCAAGTCGGGAAACGACTTGCTTTTTTGTTTGGCGGCGGTTGGAGGCGATAGCGGCTCCAGCATGAACAAAACGTTTTTGCATTCAGCTTTATACAGGATAAATCTGGGGAGGGCACAAATTCTGACGATGCATGGCATGATGTTATATAAATCAAAATAAAATGATTTTGGATTTCGAGCGCGCAACCGATATAGCTGTGATTGACAAAAACGGTTGCCCGCGTTACAATTTGACTAATGAACATTAGTTAGTTAAAAGAGGCGGAAACAGAGATGAAACAGGAGGATACCCGGCAAAAAATTCTGGATAAGGCGCTGGAGCTGTTTTCTGTGCGGGGATATGACTCCGTCAGCGTGGGCGAGATCGCAAAGGCGGTTGGCATTAAAGCGCCGTCACTTTATAATCACTTTCCTGGCAAACAGGCTATTTTTGACGCGATCGTCGAATCTACAGCGGCGCAGTATGAAGTGGATACAGACAAGATTGACATTCACGTGCAAAGCGTGGCGCAGGATATTCCTGCTTTCGCAGAGATTACCGAAGACGCGCTTTGGCAGAAAGTACGGCAGATTTTCGAGTACTCGCTTCACGACGAAACGGTCAGTCGCTTCCGGCGGATGATGACACTTGAGCAGTTCCGCTCTCCGGAACTGGCGGCGCTGTATTCCGGGCGTTATGTGGGACGCGTTCTGGATTATCATGCCGGCATTTTCAGTGCATTGATTGCCGCCGGTGAAATTCGGGCGGAGGATCCTGCTGCGCTGGCCATGATGTATGTGGCGCCGGTGCTGACGCTCATCGGCGTGTGCGATCGCCAGCCGGAGCGGGAGGGCGAATGCATGGAAAAGCTCAACAAGCATGTGCGCCTCTTTTTTCGTATGGTTCATGGTACGGATGCTTGAAAGCGCGACAGAAAAAACGGATGCGATATCCTGAAAAGAGGCAGCAAATGAGAAAAAATTTGATTCAAAAGCTGGGACTGCTCGGGGTGCTCAGTTTTCTTTCGTATACGGCGGCGGTGGTGTTTGCTCCGCTGGCTTATCCCGGGTATTATTGGATGGCGCAGGCTGTCAGCGATTTGAGCGCGGCAAATGCGCCGTCGTTGGCGCTGTGGAATCAGCTGAGCGCATTTTACAATGTCTGCGAGGTCGTTTGTGTAACGGTTGTCTGCATCGGCATGCAGGGAAAAGGGACAAAACTGCTGCGCACAGGCATTGCGCTGTTTGCGGTCATGGAGTGGATTTCGGCGGTAGGCTACCGGATGTTCCCGCTCAGCGACAGCGGCTACGCAGGGGCGTTTCAGGATATCATGCATATGGCGGTTACCGCCGTGGTCGTGCTGTTGTCGATTGTGTCGCTGAGCGTGATCATCGCTGCCGGAGCGAAGGACAGGAGCTGCCGTTCCTACGGCGCTTGCGCCGGAATTGCGCTCGGCATGATGCTTGTCGGCGCGCTTGGCATGAAGCTTGTGCCCGCCGAATATTTCGGCGTTGTCGAACGCTTCAGCGTGTTTGCGGCCACGGGTTTCAACGCGGCGCTGGGGATTCATCTGTTCTGTATGAAGTGAACGGTTTCACCGGCGCTTCTGTGCGGCCATTGCGTTCAAGCAGCGCATACAGAGCCGCGCTGCGCGAAAGCGCCTCATTTGAATACATATGAAGAAGACGGCATCGGCGCAAAGCTTTGCGCCGTTTTGCGTTTCAGAAGCCCGGTATTTCGCTTGAAACGTTTATAGGGGAGAGCGGAGAACGGCGAACAGGGCCGGCCAGGGCGCAAAAAAGAACCCCTCCTATTCAGGAGGGGTTCTGTGCCGAATGGATTATTCCGCGTCCTGCGCGCTCTCTTCAACCGAGAGAAGCAGCTGCCAGGTGTAGCGTTGGGTTTCTTCCGTCAGCTTGAAGGAATAAACCGCTTCGTTGCCGTTTTCGGCGTTTTCCCAGTTCGCGGTGCCAACGCCGTTGACGATCTGCAGGATGCAGTGCTGCCATTGCAGCTTGATGCCGTCCAGACCGTTCGGGCTGGAAATCGTGGCCGAGAGGGTAACGGTATCGCCGATCTGCGCTTTCGCGGGCGAGACGGAGATGCTGACCGTTACGTCGTCCAGATCGACGCCCTTGTTGATGAGCGCGCCGATGGACTTGCCGGCGTCTTCCGCTTTCGCTTCCTGCTCGCTCGCCTTGACGGACAGGCAGTAGGGTTTCAGCGCTTCAATCGTAGCGTCCGCGTTTTCTTCGTTGGCGAGGATGGCGCTGATGGCGGAGAGATCGCCGTTGATGAAGTATTCGGTTTCGCCCGCTTCGTTCTGGCGGACATACCAGGTGGCGAATTCGCAGATCGCGCCGGTGCCGTCGGAGCCGAGGAACGTCGCGACGCGCGTCTTTTCAACGTTGGCCGTCAGCGTTTCGCCCGCGGGCAGCGTGCCGGTCTGGGCCTCGCCGTAGAAGCCGGTGGCGTACGGATCAAGTTCCGCGTTGCCTTCCTCGCCGACGGGGGAGAGGGCGGCGTACAGCGCGGTTTCCGCGTTGAGGGTGATCGTGTACTGGCCGACCCAGGCGTTGACGACGGGGTCTTCGGTGGCTTCGGGCTGCTCCGCAGCCTTGGAAACAACCTGCACATCCGTTACGGAATCGCCCAGCGCTTCAACCAGCGCGTTCGCGTCCGTCGCGTTCGCGGCAGCGTCGGCAATGGCCTGTGCGTTCGGGTTCTCGAAGTAGACGGTTTCGCCCGCTTCGTTCGGGGTGGAGTACCAGGTGATGTAGGAATAGGTCACGGTCGCGTCTTCGGTTTCAACCGTCGCCGTTTCCGCAACGGCGCTGTTGGCGGCGCAGGTTTCGCCTGCGCTCAGCGTGCCGGCGATGGAATCATCGCTCGCGACAGGCGCGGCGTAGAGCGTCGTGTCCGCGGGCAGCGTGATCAGGTAGCGCATGTTTTCTTCAATGATGCGCTGCTGTTCTTCTTCCGGAATGTCGATGACCGGTTCTTCCACACCCGGATCCTGCGTCGGTTCGACGACAGGCGCTTCAGTCGGTTCTTCGGCCGGCTGCGCCGAGGGCTCTTCGACGGGCTGCTCGGCCGGTTCCGTGGGCGTTTCGACGGGGGCTTCGCTCGGCTCCTCGGTGGGGGAAACGGGCTCTTCCGTCTGCGGCTCGTCGGTGATGGTATCGATTACCGGATCGATGACGATGGGCGTCGGATCGTTGCCGGGTTCAACCGTCGGTTCTTCGACAGGCGCTTCGGTCGGCTCCACGCTCGGCTGCTCGACAGGCTCGACGACCGGTTCTTCCGTGGCTGCAGGCTCATCGGTCGGTTCAACGGTCGGCTCTTCCACGGGCGTTTCGCCCTCTGCCGGAACGGTGCGGCCGCCGTCGACGTCGATGAGGCTCGCGAGCACGTACGCCTGCTTGCCTTCGAATTCAATCTGATACCAGGTCTTGTCGCCGTTTTGCAGCTGGGAGACGACGATCACTTCGGTGCCCTGCGGCACGCGCGCAACGGCGTCGCTTTCGGTGCTGGTCTTGCTGCGGAGGTTGACGGCGTTGGTGTTGGTCTTGCCGGTGATGGGGCCGGTGGGTTCTTCGGCGCTGGGCGCCTCAGTCGCATCGGGCAGAATCTCTTCGGGATTCTCGTCGGCCTTGTCGTCGACGACGATTTCCTCACCGGAGGGGATCATATCTTCGAAAGGCACGGCGGTGATGCTGGCATAGCCGAGAATGGCCTTGTCGTTGAGCGCATAGCTGCCGCGCGCGACAGCCGCGCCCTTGTTGCCTTCGATGGTGGTGATGCCGCTGTCGCTGACCGCGACGACGATGCCGACGTGATCGGCCATCCTGTCTTTATCGACCAGATCGAAGAAGACGAGCTCGCCGGGCTTGGGCGTGTGATCCGCGGCCTTTACATAGCGGCTGCCGAGCTTTCTCGCCAGTTGCGCCGCGCCGGTATCATGGGGGAGAACGGAGGTCGGGATGCCCGCCTGCGTGCCGCAGAAGCTGACGAAGGACGCGCACCATTCGCCGTAGAGCAGGTACTCGGCGTTGCGATCGCCGTTGTGCTTCCAGTCGTACCACGCGCCGTAGCGGGTGTAGCCGTGCTGTTTGCCTTCGGTATCAATAATGAAGTTCGCGGTGCTGGCGGAATAGCCCAGCTGCGATTCGGCGATGGCGATCAGATCGGCGGCGTAATCGCCGGTCAGCTTCACGCCCTTCACCGTTTCGTTGATCTGCTCGATCGATTCCGCGTCGCGGGAATAGGAGGAACAGACTACGGTCCGGGAAGCGGCGGCGGAAACGCCGTCCGCATCCGTCACGGTGAGCGTCATCACGTAGGTGCCGACGTTGGCGGCGACGGAAATCTGCTCTTTATACTCGTTGGCGATGACTTCGCCGTTGAAGGTCAGCTGAAGCTGCACGTTCAGCGGAGCCTTGCCGCCTTCATAAATAGAAGTGAAGGTCAGCGTATCGCCGGCGAACGCGCTCAGCTTCGCGCCGGTATCGGCGGCGACGGAAACGGTGAGCGGCTGGACTTCTTCCGGCGTGGCGGAGGGAGAAGGCTCGGCCGATTCTTCGGGCTTTGCGGATTCGTCCGGCTTGGCAGATTCCTCCGGCTTGGCCGATTCTTCAGGTTTGGCGGATTCGTCCGGCTTCGCCGATTCATCCGGCTTTGCGGATTCTTCGGGTTTGGCGGACTCTTCCGGTTTCACGGTTTCTTCGGGCTTGGCCGTTTCTTCCGGCTGAGCCGTCGGGGTAGGGGTGGGTTCGCCGATAATGATGATTTCCTCGGTCGCCGAGGGCGCGGCGGATTCTTCAGTCTTGGCGGGCTGCGTTTCGGCCGGCGCGGCCTGCTCCGGCTGCGCTGCCGGAACGGCTTCCTCCGCCAGGGCGAAGGAGAGGCAGGAGAGCATCAGCGCGGCGCATAATATAATGGAAAGGAATTTCTTGCCTGCGCGCTTTGGCATGGAAAAAGACCTCCTTTTTGGAATCGCTTGAATAAGGGATCGCTTCATACTAAGGGGAGCGCAGGCCCGGACGCGGAGGATGCATAGCCGTGTCAGGGTAGAGTTCACCCAATATGAATCTGATGCGAGTATAGCATAATTCTGGAAGAATCTCAATAGGGTAAGACGAAAATCTTTCAAATTGTTACAAAAATATTTTGAAAAGCGATGAAATATGGGGTATATGGGCAACAAAACGTAGCAAATTAGAAACAAACTATCGGTTTGTTTTGCGAAAACCGGCAATTAAGCGAAAAACCGGCGCATTATGCGCCGAAAACCCAAAAGAACAGACTGCAGTCTGTTAACGGATGAGGAAACAGAAGCGAAACAAATCGCTGCACCGGCCGGAAATAATTAATATGGAAAGGAACCGGAAAAGACGGAAAACGTACACAAATCTGTAAATTTTCTCTTGACTATGTAATGTTTCTGTAATAGAATATCGATAGGATGCAATACCAGCAGTGGGATTCATGGAGGTGCATTGTTGATGAGAAACAGAAAAGCCCTGCGGCTGATCAGCATGCTGCTTACATTGGCGATGCTGCTTTCGTCTTCTGCGGCGATGGCGGACATCATCACTGTAAAAAACAGCGTCAGCGCGTATGCGGAGCCGGACGGACAGAACGTGGCTCTGCAGATCGGTGCGGGCACATACGACGTGAGCCGGTATAATAACGAATATTATCAGTTCACGATGAGTATGGGCGGGGCGACTTTCCCGCTTTATATCAAGATCAGCGACGTGGCAAGCGACTCGGGCGACGGCTCCGGCAGCGGTTCGGGCGCGACGGTGCCGGACGGAAACACGACTTCCGACGCGCTGCTCCCCGGCGAGAATGACCCGACCTATGAAAAGGAAATTCTCAACTATACCGTGCCGGCGGCGGGCCTGTTCCTGTACGCCAGCACGAGCAACAATACGCCGAGCACCTCCATCGCCGCGGGCGAGAAGGTGAAGCTGACGTACGAGACGGGCACGACCGTTGCGAATACCTGGTACTCCACCTGGTACAACAACATGCCCTACTACGTCCGCAAGGCGGATCTGGCGATGGACACCAGCGCGGTGGCCGTCGGCAAGACCTACGCGCTGCGGCTCAAGAAGGACGTGCAGCTGTATTCGAGCATCAGCCAGTCGAGCGACGATCCGACCGGCTACGTCGGCAACGAGTACGCCAAGGCCGGCACGCTTAGCGGCGGCATGCAGGTGAACGTCACCGTTTACCAGACCAAGCAGCTGACCGTGGCGGACGAGGTCGGCAACAACAGCACCAAGACGTACGCGACCTGGTTCTACTTCGAGCCCGTTTCCGGCACGAAGCAGTATTTCAAGAACCCGGAGTTCGACGCGATCGTTAAGGATCTCAACGGCTATAACGACATCGTTACCACCAGCGGCGTGGCGTATTACGCGACCGAGGGCGATGCGGTAAAGGCGATGGGGAAGAGCTTCGACGCATCGCTGGTGAATATCGTCAACCCCAGCGTCGGTAAGTTCGAGGTTTATTCCGGCACGGATCTGACGAAGGCGACAAAGTTCGAATGCCAGGTCGTTTACGATCTGCGCGCGTATACGGGCAATTATTACGGCTACAGTTCGTCCGCATCGAAAGGTATGGTCGATTTCTACGTCTGCGAGTATTACGACAATAACGGCAGAAGAGCGACCGGCTATATTCAGGCGAACGCGCTGAGCGCGTATTACGGCGGCGAAGTGAGCGTCCTCAAGCCCGCGAGCGGAACCTTTTTCACTATCCGCAGCAGCGCCTCCGATGCGGATAACAAAAATATCGTAGACAGCAAGTGCGAAATGATCCGCAATCCCAAGAAGGTCAACGATAAATTCTATTCCTGCGAATATCTCAGCTCCGTCGATAATACGTGGAAGACGGGTTATGTGTGGCATGAGCGCGTTGATCATGCGACGAGCGGCACCACAACCGGCTTCAACCCCGGCGGCTTCCTCGCGGACACGACCGGCCAGAACACGGCGTACGGCATGATGAGCAATACGCTTGTTTACATGTACGGTCAGTTCGACAGCGGCAAGAGCGAAAAGGCGTATAACCGCATCACCAACGCGATCGCGATCGACCAGAAGGACGTTCCGCAGATCAAGTTGAAAGACGCCGGCTTCTATCAGTCTGTCTATCGCGACGCGAATAACAACCGCAGCGAGGACAAGAAGACCGCTTTCGAGCATGTCTACTTCAAGCCGGTTGTGACGGGCGTGACCGAAGCGAAGCTTCAGAACGCCATCAGCGTCTTCACCGGCATCAGCGCCGCGTCCGATCTGGAGAAGTTCCCCACTGGCTTCTGCGGCACGGCGAGCGCGTGGCAGGGGCTGTTTGACGCGAAAGAGTTGACGAACCGCTGCAACTATAAGACCCAGACCAAGACGGTCGACGGCGTGACCTATTACCGCGTGACCTGGTACCGCGTGCAGTTCATGAACAAGAACGGCACGATGACCACCGGTTACTACGAGAACCCCGCCGTGCATAATAACACGCAGACGGATTCTGCCGACGTGAACACCAAAAACGGCTACTACAAGCTGACCTCGGATACGAACGCCGTCGGCGGCGACGCGTTCGATACCATCAACGGTTCCGGCGCGGATACGAAGCTGCTCAAGAAGCTCGTTTCCAGTGACGGCAAGGACGTGCAGCTCTACACCGCCAAGAACAAGGTTGGCTACTACTATACTGTCAGCAAGGACACCGTGCTCTACGGCGTGCGCTCCGACGATACGTGGTACGAGGTGATCTACAGCGGCAAGACGTATTACGTGCTGGCCGACAAGGTGAAGGTGACGGGCGCGGTCGCGGTTTCCGATACGACGCTTGCGTCGTCCTCCTTCTATGTCACCATCGGCGCGGACGGCGCGCAGCTGTACACCAATCCCGGCGATACGGGCAGCTATTACGGCAGCGCTTCGCGCTATCTGGCCTATGATGAAACGACCGGCAAGCTGAAGATCCTGCCCGCCGGCAAGACGGTGCTCGTTTCCAAGAGCAGCACCGGCTGGTATAAGTATTTCGAAGAAGCGACCGGTAAGGTTTACTATATCCAGTCCACGAGCGTGAGCAACGTGGCCGCCAGCGGCACGGGCTCTTCCTGGCGCGCGGAGCTGAACGGCGCGACTGTTTACAGCAGTCCCAACGCTTCCAGCGGCACCACGAGAACGCTCACGGGCGTTTACTCCGTGCAGGAATTCAACACCGAATTCTTCGCCATCCGTCTCGAAGGCACGCGCTGCTACATTAAGCGAGCGGAAGCCAAGACCGGCACCATGCTCCCGATCACCACGACCGGCAAGAGCTACAGCGCGGTTGTGGGCGAGAGCGGCGCGTATCTGTTCAAGACGTTCGATAAGGCGAAGGATTACAATAACGATCTTTCTAAGGATTACGCTGCTAATGATGACAAAAAGCCGAATCCAGATGGATTCGTCCAGACCCTCCAGGCCGGCGCGAAGATCACGGTGACGCAGGTGGACAGCTACCTGTTCCTGATGACCACCAAGACCGGCAACCTGTACATTGCCCTGCGCGATATTTCCGCGATTGTCGGCAACGATGACGACGGCTACAACGGCAAGGAAACTCCCAGCTCCGGCGTGACCGCGGACGATGTAATCAACGGCAAGACCGACGCGAACTACACCAACACGGTGCTCAAGTACACCGTGCCGGCAGGCGGTCTGTGGCTCTACAGCGCGCAGAGCGCGTCCTCGGCGCAGTTCAGCGTCGCGGCGGGCGTCACGCTGAACCTCAGCGCGGCGGACGCGAATGAGAGATGGTACGCCACCTGGTATAACGGCAAGCAGTATTTCGTCCGTGTGAACGATCTGCAGTCCAACGCGACGATTCAGCAGAACGGTTCCTACACCATCCAGATTAAGAGCGGCGTTGAAACCTTCTACAAGCTGACGGCGACGACCAGCGCCACCGACGATCCCTACGGAACCGGCCTCTGCGGAGAGGCGAAGTACAGCGCCGGCAACATTTCCGCTGGCACGTACAACGTGACGGTTTACAAGACGACTTCCTTCACGGCGTATAACGCCGCGACGGGCAGCTTCGAGCAGGTCACTCTGCCGACGTGGTACAGCTTCGTCAACGCCACCGGCACGACGGTGTACTTCCAGAACCCGAACCTCGGCAATCTGGGCTATGACCGCAGAGGGAACGACTCCGATCATGCTCCTTTCAACAGCAAGATCGTGTCCGAGCAGACCAAGCTGTATTACGGCATCAGCCAGATCGGCGCGGCGAAGGCGAACGGCGTGTATTCGAAGGGCACGACCAGCCAGACGTACGTTTACGGCGGCATGTCCGTGAACGATTATACCGTTACCGGCTATGCGGTGTTCCAGAAGGACAACAACTACGACGAGACGGCCGCCAACGGCTGGCAGTACGGCCGCACGACGAACGACAAAAACCACCGCGGCAGCGATTACAACAACGCCGCGTGGGATCGAAAGGTTTCCTACGAGCGCGTGACGGATATCAAGCCGTACATGTACGCGGTGACCACGGACGCGCAGGGCGCGAAGAGCTACGCCGTCACCTGGTACAGCGGCACGCTCTATTACAACTACAACCACAGCACCAAGACCTACGACGGCCATCGCACCGTTTACTTCAACACCACCAACGGTTCGCCCGTGGGCGACCTCAACGGCGGCGCCATTCTCAACGCGACCGTGACCAGCGGCAGCGACGTGAACTTTACGCTGAGCATCCCGGTCAAGACGAACGAGACCAAGCTGTACGCCGAGTGCAACAACGCGGATACGGTGATCTCCACGACCGCGCAGGGCGCGGAAGAAATCACCTACCTGCCCGGCATCGAGTACAACTCCAACTGGTACAAGGTCGCCTATAACGGCGAAGGCTGGTTCGTCCAGAAGACGGACGTGAAGGCGACGGGCAAGACGGTAATCGCCTGCGCAACGAACGGTTCCCTGAGCACCTCCACGCTGACCGTGACCATCGGCACCAGCGGCGCGAGGCTGTACAGCAAGCCCGAAACGAACAGCCAGCCTGTTTACGAGAACACGAGCGGCTGGCTGGGCGGCGGCGCAAGCAACCGGATTCGCTATGCGGCGTATGAACAGAATCGCGTCGGCTTCCTGAGCGCGGGCACGATCGTCTCCGCAAGCAAGTACAACGATTCCTGGTACACCTACGGCAGGAACGACGACGGCGTGCAGACGACTTACTACTTCCGCGCGGCCGACGTCGCCAACAGCATCGACGCCTCGACCGTCGATTCCTACATCCTGACCATCCCGACGGGGATTCACGAGAGGCAGCGCATCATGCTGTATTCGTCCATGAGCACGGCGGATTCCAACCCGCTTGCCACGAACGAGATGCTCAATCCCGGCACGTACAACGTGCGCAAGATGGCCGACGTGACCTGGAGCCGCGTGCTCTATAAGGGCCTGAACTACTACTTCAAGACCGCTGACGCGGAGAAGATCTTCTCCTTCGTGGCGGGCAGCGACGGCGGAGTCGGCCTGAAGGTTGGCGAAACGTACGTTGCGCTGAAGATTAATGAGACTGAAGCCAGCACGTATGTCGGCGCGACGGATGGAAGCGACGGCACGCGTAAAGGCGGGAAAGAGGTAAAGTTCAAGATCAAGGACGTAGCGCAGGGGAGCGGGTATACCTTCACCGTCAGCGGCGATGGTATTACGTATTACTCCGACCTGGCCGCGACGGTTCCGGAAAAAACCCTGCCGGCCGGAACGTACGAAGCGAAGGCTGTTTCGGCGAGCGTGTATTCCATCGTTCTCGGCGGCAAGACCTACTACGTGAGGAAGGCGGACATCGAGTCCAAGAAGATTTCCTTCACCACGAAGGCCTGCTTGGACATCTATAACGCCGCCAGGCAGGTGGTCTATGGCGCGGACGAGTATGACACGAGCGGCAATGCGCTCGGTCTGCCGGTCGGTACTTA